>NZ_PVWF01000132.1 GCF_003003995.1 Pleurocapsa sp. CCALA 161
TTCCCGTTTTTAGCAATCCAGCCCAACCCTGCGCGTTGCGCCCAAACCTTATCTTGAACTGGCGCAGTATCCACTGCATACCGAGTAATAATCGATTCATCCTGCGATCGCAACCAGTTAGATAAAGCCTTCAGCTTTTTACCCATAACTTTATGATAGTCTCTACCCCAACCATAACGAGAAATCTTACCTACTCCAGGCTGCTGGGAGTGTTGATGGGGAGTATAGTAATTTAAGGCCACCGAAATTACTGACTTTGCTTCAGGTAAATAAGCACGGATATCAGCTCTTTTGGGGTTGTCCATCCACACCATGTCAGCCTGATAGCCAGAGTTCAACCAGTTATTGAGATGCTTTTGCGCATCATCTTGATGGTTATCTACTGCTGATATACCTACTAAATGAAAGCCAATTTTTCTCGCCTGTTGCTTAACCTGAAAACTATCAATCATTATTCTGATGTAAGGAACACAGCACGGACAATAATCATCTCAAAGAATATACAATTAACTGTTAAATTAAATTCACCCTCACACTTCTTGTTTGGGGAGATAGAGATGTAGGGAGATAATTAATCACCAATCCCCTAAATTTCCCTGCCACAATTTTCCAGTTTTTGAATTAAATTGTTAAACCAGAAGTATTGAAACTCACCCTTATTAACCATAACTCTTATTGCGATCGCCATGCCCTACTTTGTTTATTCTCTCTTAAGTCTTGTTCTTCTAACTACAGGCGGGTTGGCAGTTGCCAGTGGTTCAGTGAATGCTAAAAAAGCTCATAACTATCCTGCTGATTTTGTCCAGAGTTATAATCAGGAATGCCTACAAACCTCAATGGGGGAAGGATTAGAGCAGACGGAAGCCAAAAGACTATGTAACTGCACTATTGACGAGTTTCAACGACAATATAGCCTAACCGAATTTCAGCAACTTACCGCAGCCTCCGCGACAGATAAAGTGGCTGAAACTACTTTGGTTGAGGTAGGACAATCTTGTTTTGAACAAATCTTATACGAAAAATGATTAACCGATCTGTTTAGTTGATTACCTCTTGATTAATAAATTGTTTGAAAAGAGCGATCGCTTCGTCTCTAACTTCGTGAGCCATCTCAAACTCATGATATTGAACAGCTACACCGATCTTACTTAGTTCATCTTTGGCCTTGACCGCAGCCTGTAGAGGTACGACAGAATCTTGTTTCCCGTGAATAATCATGGTTGGAGGATAGGTTATATTGGCTTGTACTTGCGGTTCATAATGCAGATATCCACTAAAGCTACATAAAGCCGCCAAAGGCAAAGTCAAACCAACATCTAAAGTCATCGCCCCACCTTGGGAAAATCCCGCCATAACAGTTCTCTCTAGAGGAACACCTGTTGAAGATTCTAAAGAAGTTAACCAGTCTAAGAGTAGCTGTCTGCTTTCGGCTAAGCCTGTAAAATCTTTATTTTCTAAAGCATACCAAGCCCTACCCCCTGGCACTTGAAAATGAGCGAAGGGAGCATTGGGAAACATGTAACCAAAGCTAGGTAGGTTTAGCACCTTGGCAAAAGGCACAAAATCTTGATAATTTGCACCCCAACCATGTAGCACTACTAGTAAATAAGTTGGTTGAGTATTGTTGGGTATAGCGGAAATAGCTTCAATCGTTGGCTTCATCGATTTTATTTAGTCAGATCGTGATTGTCTTAACTTTCAGCTTATAGCATATAACTTTAATCCCCTAAATTGATTGCTCCTCTGTTATTAGTTCCTCTAATGAAAGCATCTCCACTTTGGAAAGAAGTGAGAGATCGCCAACTTTGTATGCAGCTTTTAGTATGACGGATGCTTTAGATTGTAGTGTTGAAGATTTTAGACCACAACCTTTTGAGTATTAAATGTTTGCATCAATTTTCCATCAGTGCGATCGCTTGAGCGATCAATTCTTTTCGGTTAATTTTTTCTTCAATTTCTGACTCGCTTAAAGTACCCTCAAAAATTTCTAGAGATGCCTTACCGATCGCACTTCCAAAAACCGAGGCGCACATTTCTTCTAGCTCTTCTTCGCTAGCATACCATCCACTAGCTTTTCTTCGTTTGTTTATTTTTTTTATTTGCTCTGAAGATTCTTTAATAGAATAATTCCCGCTTTTTGTGCTTCTATTTTCAACTTTTTGTTTAATTAAGTGAATGAGCAAAATCTTTAAATAGCTTTCTATTTTTCTTAAAATATCAGCCTTGCTCATCTCGATTAATTCTTGGGTTATTTCTATTGCTTTTTCTATATCGCTTGTAAGCAAACATTGTTCCAATTCTAAAAGTTCTTCCATTTTTGCAATTTTAAGCGCATCCATCATATGTTTATTTTACCAAAAATAGAGGCGTTCGGAAACGCTAATAGCAATCAGAAGAAGGCTGAAAAAGCCTATTGCTGTCAAACAAAACCATTAAATTCTCTATTTATCTTCCATAAATTTATCTACACAATTTAAATATTCACTTGTTGAATTAAGAAAATAGGGAACATCCAGCCGTAGAACGAATATTGCCAAAGCGATCGCTGTTGATGTTTCTTGCTGAAGTATTTTTGTTAGCAATAGAATAATCTTTTACTGTTACTTATGTAAGCTTTGTAAATTCTACATCTCTACCATTTTTTCAGCACTACCCTTCTTTCGCTCACCTTTTTGGCAAAAATCCTTTAGTTACTAAATCTTCAGCCAGTAACTTAGGAGAAACAACCATAACTCCTGCTACAGTCTTACCAAAAAACAGCCCAAAATCTCGCTTATCTCCTGTTAATAAATAAGTGCATTGTTGAGCGATCGCACTACCGAGAATAGGAATGTCTTTTGATTTGATCGGGACTGGTAAATCTAAAACTAACTTATTACTAACGGTCACTGTTATTAGCAACAATTCAAATATTTCTAGAGAACCAAATTGTTTTAACTGCAAGTTTTTTCGTGCTTCTTCAACGGCATAAGGGCTAGTAACACATTGTCCATGTTCTTGAACGAGATCGATTAGTTTGGCAACATTACTCTTAGGTGCTGCTGCACTGAAGAGAATATTGGCATCGAGAAAAACTTTCACCCTAGATCGAAATCCTTAAGTTCATCTTCGTTACACTCTTGAAATTCTTGCAGGCGCTTTTCACTATAAATTTCTACTGAAAATGTCACCCCAGGGCGTAGGAGCAATCCTTCTTCACTCTCTTCTATCACAATCTTTCCACCAGTTTCTAGACCATACTTGCGTCTTAGTTCTTTTGGTAAGGTGATCGTACCGCGATCATTAATCGTCACTATTTTTTTCATAATTACAGTATTTCATATTTACTGAATGTCGGCAATATGTATTTAACAACTTCCGATAGAAGAGATTAATTCCCTCACCTAATTTGACGATTATCTAAAAGCGATCGTTTTACATAGCCTATAGTTCATCCAATGTCTCTCTATAGTTGGATGCATTAATTTGCATAATTGGGGTTTGATTAATACACCTAGTTGAGAAAATGGCTAGTCTGGTTGAGCGCAAGCTGCCCATTGTAATAGTTAATTTTTTAGATAAACAATGATTCAATCGATCTTGTGGTGGGTATTTGTTGCTTTCCTCATACTGAGTTTAATTATATTTATTGGTTTTTATCTCAGGGGTGCATTTCGCGATCGCATTAGATATAAAGTAAAACATGCACCTAGACCAGAAGAACCTCAGTTCCCCTACACTTTGGCTAGTATCACTAATTCTTTTATTACCGATGGCATAATCACTGATTTTTGGAACGAAGCTGCTGAAATCCAACGTGCGCGTCTAGACGCTATTAGTAAAGCGAGACATACGATTGATTTTGAAACATTTTTTATGACTCCAGGCAAAAGAGCAGATGATTTTGCTGCTGCTTTAGCGGAAAAAGCGGCTGAAGGTGTCGAAATCAGGTTGGTTGTCGATCATTATGGCACGAAAGATATTTCTGACCAATATTGGAAACGTTTGTTGGGTGCGGGAGTAAAGGTTTCTTTTTTTAATTCTTTTAAGTGGCGCGCCCCTCTAGATTATGCTGGACGTACTCACCGTAAACTCTTACTAATTGATGGTGAATTTGGCTTGGTTGGCGGTGCGGGAATCTCCGATCTTTGGGACGGCATTGAAAAAAAAGATGATACTCAGCCTTGGTTAGATGTAGAGATGCGTATCGAAGGCGAGATTATCAGTATTCTTGAAGGTGTGTTTTCTCAACACTGGACTTTTGGTAACGGTACCGCAGATTTAAGCAGGTTTAAATTTCGCAATTTTAATCTCAATCGCAAACATGAGGATAATAATCAGGGTAACCAGCATAATTTAATGTTGGTTGTACCAGGAGCAAACCCCAGAATTCGGTTTTCTCCAATCCAGGCTTTTAAATACAATAGTATTCTTTGCGCCAGAAAGCGGATTTGGTTAGCTAGTCCTTATTTTTTACCTGACGATAACTCAATTGATTTATTAGTCGCTGCCAAACAAGATGGGGTAGATGTGCGCATTCTCACCACTAGCATCCGCAGTGATAAAAAAGCCGTTTACTATGCTTCTTATGAACATTACGGCAAACTATTAAAAGGTGGAGTAGCAATCTATGAGTTTCAGCCTAGTATGACTCATGCTAAATTACTGCTCATCGATGATATTTGGGCAACTACAGGGAGTGCTAACTTCGATCCTCGCAGTTTCAGCCACAATGAAGAATTAGATATTTGTAGCGCCCAACCAAAGTTGGTTGAAGGAGTTCGAGCTACTTTTGAAAAGGGTTTTGCTCAAAGTCACATCATAACTTATGCCAAGTGGAAACAACGTTCTTTAATCAAACATCGTTTATTAGGTAACTTAGTTGACTTTTTTCAGTGGCAGCTTTAATTGCTTAGGAGTTGCACAAACTATTTAAATCCTGCCTGCTTTTGCTATAACTGATCTAGTTTTATGTAGAACAATATGCATGTTCAACGTTGGATTGGCAGAAGAGAACCAAACTGGAAGCGTTTGGACGGGTTACTACAGCAGGCGGAAAAGCAGGGGATTAAATCTCTATCTGCTACGGAAATTAAAGATCTAGCTAGTCTGTATCGCTCTGTGTCCGCCGATTTAGCTAGGGCGCGGACGAACAAAGTTGGCAAGATCTTAATCCAAGATCTACAAAAGCTGACAGCTCGTGGTTATAACCAAATATACCAGGGTTCTCAACGTCAAGAATGGCAACAGGTCAAAGAATTTTATCTCTGGGGGTTTCCTCAAGTGGTACAAGATAGCTGGGCTTATATTGCGATCGCCACAGGTATCTTTTGTTTAACTGCCATCATTGCCTGGTGGTATGGTTGGCGCGATCCGACTTTTATTGCCATTACTGTTCCCGATCACATTGTCAAAATTGTAGAAGAAGATGGAGAACTCTGGATGGGTTCAATGGTAGGAGCTGAACCCTTAGTCTCTAGTAATATTACAATTAATAATCTATCAGTTGCTTTTGGCGCGATCGCTGGAGGTATTACCGCAGGACTATATACAATATTTGTGATCGCTTATAATGGGTTGTCTATTGGAGCGATCGCCACTTTAGTTGGTAAAAACAATCTAGCTTACCCTTTTTGGGCGTTTGTCTTTCCCCACGGTTCTTTAGAATTACCTGCAATCTTTCTAGCTGGTGGCGCAGGATTATTAATCGGCAAAGGGATAATTTTTCCTGGTCAATCAAAACGAATAGATGCTTTGAAAACAAACGGTACTAAAGCAGCACAGCTAGTGATGGGAATTATTCCCATGTTGATCATAGCTGGAACAATTGAAGGTTTTTTTTCTCCTAGTCCCATAATCCCCAGTCCCATTAAATATTTAGTGGGAACGAGTATATTTTGTTTATTAGTTTTATATTGTTTACGTAACAAGCCAATCATCCCATCCTAGGGGTTTGTCAATTCATTAATGATTAGTGGGCAAGCTTAGAGTAATAAGTAATGAGTAATGATTAATGATTTTTTTACCCACTACCCACTACCCACTACCCACTACCCACTACCCACTACCCACTACCCACTACCTACTACCCACTACCTAACCTCAACCCACCAATTAATATTTGACAGACTACTAGGGGCGAACATAAAAAAAATATATGCAGCAGATTAGTTTGAAACAATAGCAGTATTAATGAATAGTGAACGTTATTTAAAATATTTTACGGCGATCGCGATCGCCTTGAGTTTACAGTTGTCGATTAAGGCACAAACTAAGCATAATTCCTTGGGCAATCTGCGCCAACAATTGTCTTCAGCATGGGAAAATGCAGTTTTAGTTGATAGTTTAGAGTCGACAACACCAGTAAACGCCCTGAAATTTAGTCCTAATGGTCAATTATTGGCTAGCGTCGGTGCAAGTCAGACTACCCTTTGGAACATAAATACGAAAGCAATTCAACGAGTTTTACCAGGACACTATGCCAGGGACATAGGTTTAGAAATTGCCCCAACAGCGATCGCTTTTAGTCCCAATAGCCGTTTTTTGGCAACTTCCACCTGGAGTCAAGGATTATTAAGTGCCGATCAAGCAATTATGGTGCGTGACGTTACTACAGGAGAGGTGGTATTAAACCTCGACGAATTAGATGGCTGCAAACAAATCCTTTTTGATGGATCTGGCAAAATTATTTATGGTGCTTGTGATGCTGGCATAACTGCCTGGAGTTTTCCTGACGGTAAAAAGTTATTTAATTTTGCTTCTGAATCTGCCGTGGAGGCGATCGCTCTTAGTCCAGATGGCGCAGTCATGGCAACGGTAAACGCGAATGTTTCAGGAAAACAAGAACAAAACAATCAAATTCAACTATGGCAACTAAATCCAGCCAAGCCTTCACTACTAAGAACTTTAGATGGTCATGTAAACAATATTGCCCAACTCGAATTTACGCCCAATGGTGAACAATTAATCAGCAGCAGTTACGACGGCAAGATCAATGTCTGGAATTGGCATCAAGGAACAATTACCAAAAAAACCAACAATCTTTATAGCAATGATGGGGTATTTAGTCTGAGTGCCAATGGTCAACTAATCGCTGGCAACTTCCATTCTGCCACCATAAGTAGTTTAGTTACAGGATTACCTCTGAGAAATACCCTCAAACTAGGGCAAAAAACTAGCATCATGGCTTTTAGTCCCCAAAATCAGCTTCTGGCAAGAGTGAAAAATCAAATAGATCGTAATTCTTTAATTGACTTGTGGTCGACAGATAACTCTCAACCCAATCAACAGCTTCGTATCAAAGATAATTACCGAGTTATTCCCGTCAGTAAATATTGGATTAATCAGGAACACCAACAAAAAATTCAAACTGCCCCAACACAGCTTGAGAAACCTATTTCAATTGGCAAAGATCCCCAGGCGATCGCTCTTGCTGGATTAGGCTTAACCGAAGTTGCTGCATCGGCACAAGAAGTTGAGATTGAATATGATGATCATCTGGCTACCGTGAAGATCACCCAGACTAACTTAGCCGATGATTCTGTGGCGAGGAGGCGTTATTTAATTGAATTTGCTCCTTACGGCGAAGCAACTGCTAAAAAATGGCAGATAGTGTGGGCTGGAGAACAGTTTAAATGCCAATCAGGACGTGGACATCAAGACTGGAATGCAGATTTATGTCAATAATAGTAAGGTTGATAATTCACTAAAACGATGCCCAAATATATTATGTGGGGTAGCTATTGCGAAAATGCTCTAGAAAAGCGCACCCCTTACCGTCAATCTCATTTAGCTGGTCTTAGTAGTCAAAAGGAACAGGGAATATTAGTTACCCTCGGTCCAACCAAAGATAATACTAAGGTCTTTGGAATCTACGAAGCAGCATCAGAAGCTACTGTGCGTCAGTTAGTTGAATCAGATCCTTATTGGCAAAACAACATCTGGACTGAATATGAAATTAAAGAATGGATTCAAGCCTTTTAAATCCATGAGCAATGGTGCGATCGCAAATCTTGTTCTTCAATTCAAATACTTTTGAGTGAGAGATAATGTTCTTTCCCATTTGCTTCTATCTTGATTTTTTTTGCACAATTTTTCTGAATAAAGTTGAGGGTTGACTTGGGCAGCTTATTACTCTGTAACGTTTCTGAAATAGACTTTTGATATTTAACTTTGAATTCTTGCGATAATTGCGATAAGGTAACTTTTTGCGCTGATTTTTGCGCAAGTTTGGTTAAAGTTAGCTCGATCTGAGTCTGGATCTTCTGCTCTAAAGTAATAGCCTGGGCTGGAATAGTATCGGGAATCTTAGTGACCATTAAATTGCGATCGCTAACAAAATCATCAAGATATATATTTCCTGATTGTTGATAAACCCGATAAGTATTCTGTCCCTGTCTTTGTAAAGTCTGATGTAAATAATTGAAAATTGCGTCGTGAGAAACGATGACTACTTCCTTCACTTGAGGATAGTTCAACTGTAAAGATGCACCTAAGGTTAAAATCTGAGCATCAGCAGCATTTTTGGATTTGGGAACATGAATCAGTTGATATCCCTGTTGATGTAAATGTCGATCTAGTTTAGAAACGCTGCTATTGAGCCAATTTGCCACAGCGAACTTAATCGTGATGGGATATCGGCAGTATAACTTGAGATGTTTTGCTAGATCGAGCTTTAAAGGGAAATTTTCGACATCTAATAAAATTGCCCCTGTATAAGATGATTCTGGCGAAGTCTGAAAATCCATTGGTTTAAAGAAGAACAGCAAAATCAGATCTTAAGCCGATGGACTGTATCTAAGCTGTGATTTAAATTCGGCTAAATCATTAAATAGATCTTTTGTATTATACGTGTGTTTTTTACTTTTCTTTTCGAGCGTAACTTTCCACGGTGTTACTCAATAACATTGCCACCGTCATCGGGCCAATCCCTCCAGGTACAGGAGTAATATAACTAGCTACTTTAGATACAGATTCAAAATCCACATCGCCAACTAACTTTGATTTTCCTGACCCTAGATCGACACGATTAATCCCTACATCAACCACAATTACACCTGGTTTAACCATCTCCTGAGTAATCATTTCTGCTTTACCCACCGCAGCGACAATAATATCTGCCTCTCGACAGACAGCACCAAGATCTTGAGTACGAGAATGAGCCATCGTCACGGTAGCATTTTGCTCTAATAACATTAGAGCGATCGGTTTGCCAACTAAAATACTCCTGCCAATTACCACCGCCTGCTTACCTGCTAAGGGTAAATCATATTCTTGTAAGAGTCTCATGACTCCTGCTGGAGTACAGCTACGTAAACCCATTTCCGCACGAACTAGCTTACCCAAATTAACAGGATGTAAACCATCGGCATCTTTATTAGGATCGATACAGTGAAGTAAGGCGATCGAGTCTAAATGTGGCGGGAGAGGAAGTTGCACCAAAATACCATCAACGCGATCATCTTGGTTTAAGTCCTCAATTACCTGTTGTAATTCCTTCTGGGCTGTGTTTGCAGGGAAATGCTGTCCCATTGAAGCAATTCCTACCTTGTGACAAGCTTTTGCTTTATTGCGTACATAAACGGCGCTAGCAGGATTATCTCCCACCATTAATACCGCTAGACCAGGGGGACGACCGATTTTCGGCTCTAGCTTAGTTATTTGCTCTTTTAGCTCTAGCTGAATTTTTTGGGCTAAGGCTTTACCATCTAAAAGACAAGGGTTTGAAGCAGACATAGATAATTTTAATAATTCAAAAAAGTTAAGCTGGAGGTCGATCTATGGCGGATGAATAACAAATGTTAATTTCTCACTTAAGATTCAGCTCGTTGTTCGTTAGACTTAGGCAAATTAGCCTTGGGGTCACCTTGCTAGCAAGCTTAGTTGGTTGTCAAACTCCTTTGATTACAATCAAAGAATCACCCAAAAAAGTCGATCAAACCGTTAATTTAACGGGAAAGGTTGTGCATCTAGCGCCATTTTTAGGTAATGGAGCATATCAAATTGAAGACGTTACGGGAAAAATTTGGGTAGTAACAACTCAAACTCTTCCGCAGCTAAATCAACAGATTAATCTTAAAGGCAGGATTAAATATCAAAGTTTACCCCTTGCTCAACAAGAATTAGGTGACTTTTATTTAATTGAACTAGAGCGACTGTCTCCACTTGAGCAATAAATCATAAAAACCTATTCTACAATAACCATCAAGTAAATTTGACCTCTATATTTTTATATAAAAGGTTTAATGCGAATAAAAAAAGCGGAGAAAAGACCGAAGCGGAAAGTTACTTAGCTAATTATTCAACATCTTGTCTCATCAATAGCATAGACAATAAGCGCCTGATTATGACAATTTTTTTCTGCTCAATGGCTAAAATCTAATTCGCATCAGACGTTTCTAATAAACCCCAACTGGCAAAACATAAAGCAGCGATCGCCAAAATAGTTCTTAACCAGTGCCAATTCGACCAATTATCATGTTAGACATAAATCCGAAAAAATTAGCTGAATTTATGAATAGATAGTATGACCCAAACTCAGCCAATCTCCGTGGCGATCGCAATTATTCATCAAGATGGCAAATATCTGATGCAGTTACGAGATGATCTTCCCACCATTGCCTATCCAGGAGTTTGGGGTTTTTTTGGCGGTCATATCGAACCAGGAGAAGAACCTGAAGCTGCCCTGAGAAGAGAATTAGAGGAAGAAATTAATTATTTATCTCCTACACTAACTAAATTTTGTGCTAATCAAACAGGTAACTATATCCGCCATATTTTTTCTTCGCCTCTAACGGTTTCTGTGTCAGAATTAGACCTCAAAGAAGGCTGGGATATGAAATTGCTGACTCCAAAAGAGATTCAACAGGGATTTGCCTATTCTGATCGAGCGATCGCCAATAAACCTCTAGGGGATGTTCATCGT
>NZ_PVWF01000133.1 GCF_003003995.1 Pleurocapsa sp. CCALA 161
GTAGTGAGAACATGAATGATTTCATTTGCTCCAACGTCTAAAAATCTCTCCAGTTGGTTAATATCATCATTGAGAACTGATAGTAATGCTCCTGTACTGCGTTCCTCAAAGTAGGCTGATTCTAAATTTTGGACATGACTATAGGCATCCAAGCGAATATCGTGCTGTACATCTTGAGCCAAATTGCGCCACAGTCGAGTAAGAGCGTATTCAAAGACTGACTCGAAAACCCATATAATTGCCGATAAAACTGACAGTATCAATAGCTGTTGGAAAATATCAGTAATCCCCAAGCGTGCCACGATGGAATCTTGTTTTTGAACCACTACATCCACCGCAGCACCAATAATAGCGGGAGGCGCGAGATCGAAAAGTTTATTTAAAATTGAGCAAATTGTTGCTTGCCAGACTATGGTTTGATATTTATCTCCATATCGCAACAGTCGATTTAAAGGATGTTCTGATGATTTCCGTTTACGTGCAGTCATGAGGTGATCTAGTTGACATATTCTTTATGCAACTTAACAGAATTTGCCTCAAGAAAGTGAGAATTCAGGAGTTTGGAGTCAATTTAATGGCGATCGCTGGCAAGCAAGATAATCAGTCCACTAGCAATACTTCTGGCTTAGATCTAGATAATTACTTAACATCTGTCCTCAACCAAACTATTACAATAAATATATAAAATAACAATGTAGACAAAACAATTTTTAAAGATTATGTCCGCTGCCGTTTTAATTGAAAACCTCCAAAAAAGCTATGGTGATGTCCAGGCAGTAAAAAATATTTCCTTTACTGTACAGCCAGGGGAAATCTTTGGTTTATTAGGCCCAAACGGTGCGGGCAAAACTACAACTATTCGCTGTTTATGCACTTTGTCCAAACCTGACGCTGGCAAAATTGAAGTAGGGGGAGTTAGTGCGATCGCCTTACCCAAAGCAGTACGGCAAAGGCTGGGTTATGTAGCTCAAGAAGTAGCACCTGATAAAGTATTGACGGGTAGAGAGCTATTAAAGTTACAGGCAGCACTATACCATTTACCCCAGAAAATAATCGGCGATCGCATTCAACAATTAATTGAAGTACTAGGTTTAGAAGAATATGCTAACAAGAAGATAGGCACTTATTCTGGAGGAATTCTTAAACGCTTAGACTTAGCAGCGGGATTATTACATCAGCCTGAAGTTTTAGTTTTAGATGAGCCTACAGTTGGTTTGGATATTGAAAGTCGTATGGTGGTGTGGGAGTTTTTACAAGAGTTACGCGCAGCAGGGACAACTGTTCTAATCACTAGTCATTACCTAGAGGAAATCGACGCTTTAGCCGATCGCCTGGCAATTATCGATCGAGGAGTTGTGATCGCTGAGGGTAAACCGTCAGAATTAAAAGACAAATTGGGCGGCGATCGCGTTACCTTAAGAATTAGAGAGTTTACCAGTGATGAAGAAGCAGATAAAGCAAAACATATTCTAGAATCTTTGCCTTTTGTCGAAGAAGTGATCATTAATGCCGTTCAGGGAAATTCTCTTAACCTAATTGTTAAATCGGGTCAGAGTTCCCTCAGTAAAATCGAGCAGTCCCTAGCAGAAGTTGAGCTTCCCACCTTTAGCTTGGCGCAGTCTCGCCCTAGCCTTGATGATGTTTACCTTGCTGCTACAGGACAAACCATCATGGATGCTCAAATAGCTGCCTCCAGCACTAGAGATCTCAAAAAAGAGAAAAAACAGCAAATGAAATGACTACTGTAATTCCATCATCAGCTAAACCCAAACTTCCTCCTGGTTCAAAAGCTCCTGCGATCGTCGGTATGGTTCAAGCTTTACTCGATCAATTTGGCACATTAGAAAGATATAACCAAAAATATGGAGAGATATTTTATGGTTCAAAATCTTCTTTAATGCCTCCTTATGTAATTTTCAGTAATCCTCAAGCAATCGAACAAGTTTTTACCGCCGATCCTAGTTTATTTGAAGTTGGTCAACAGTCCACCGCACCAGTAAGGGTTTTGCTAGGAGATAAATCTTTAGTATTGCTAGACGGCATCGAACACAAACAACACCGTAAGTTACTGATGCCACCTTTTCATGGGGAGAGGATGAAAAGCTACGGTCAAACTATGGTTAGTGTCACTCAAGAAGTGATATCTCAATGGCAGGTTGGTCAAACTATTTGTATTCGAGACTATACTCAAGAGATTTCCCTGCGGATTATTTTAAGGACTATTTTTGGTTTAGAGGAAGGACAAAGATACGATCGCCTAAAAGCACTTTTGCTAGATTGGTTAGATACGTTTAACTCGCCATTGCGTTCTTTTTTCCTATTTTTTCCCGCCTTACAAAAAGACTTGGGTGGATTAACTCCCTGGCATAAGTTTTGCCAACAACAAGGTCAGATTAAAAAGATTTTACAAGAGGAATGTAATCGCCGTCGCCAAAATCCCGATACTATGGGCGAAGATATCCTCAGCTTATTGTTAACAGCTAGATACGAAGATGGTCAACCAATGAGCGATCGATCGATTACAGATGAATTGATGACCATGTTATTTGCAGGACATGAAACTACTGCAAGTTCTTTGGCTTGGTCATTCTATTGGCTACATCGTTTACCTCAAGTCGGTCAAAAGTGTCGACAAGAATTAAATTTGGCTGAAAATGCCGAATTTAGCGATCTTGCTAAACTTCCCTATCTCAGTGCGATCGTATCAGAAACCCTCAGATTAAATCCCGTGGTGGTATTTGTTGGTCGTCAATTAAAGCAACCCTTTGAATTAATGGGATATCGGCTTGAGGCGGGAACATCTTTGTTTCCTTGTATTTATTTAACTCATCAACGAGAAGATCTTTATTCCGAACCAAAGAAATTTAAACCAGAAAGGTTTATGGAAAGACAGTTCTCTCCTTACGAATATTTGCCTTTCGGCGGGGGAAATCGTCGTTGCTTGGGTTATGCTTTTGCCTTATTTGAAATGAAGCTAGTTTTAGCGACTATTATGTCCCAAATAAAATTGGAATTGCTCGATAATCGCCCATTAAAATCTGGTCGTCGGGGTTTTACTTTTACTCCTGAAGGCGGAGTCAAAATGAAGGTAATAAGTATAAATAACAGGCAATAATAGGCAATCGTGACAAGTTAAACTAATTAATTTTAAATCAACAAACATAAAACATACTGTTTACCATCACAAATAAATTATGAGTCAGTCTATTTCTAGCAGTAAAATTAAATCTGTATTAACCCCCAACCCTAGTATCAGCAAAAACAGCGAGCAAAATAGCTCCCTGGGTGATTTTATTCAGGAAACATTAGCCCTAACTCAACGTCTATTTATTCAACTGCAACGTCGTCCTTCGACTTTAATTGCGGGCATCATTCAACCTTTTATGTGGTTGGTCTTGTTTGGCGCCTTGTTTAGCAAAGCACCATCAGGATTATTTGGTACTGACCTAAGTTACGCTAAATTTCTCGCGCCAGGTGTAATTGTGTTTACTGCTTTTTCAGGAGCATTAAACGCAGGTTTACCAGTAATGTTTGACCGAGAGTTTGGGTTCTTGAACCGTTTGCTGGTTGCACCGTTGTCTTCCCGTTACTCGATTGTGGCAGCTTCGACAGTTTATATAATTGCTCTGAGCTTTATTCAGACCGCAGTTATTATCTTTGCCAGTGCTATATTGGGTGCGGGTTTGCCAGGGTTGGCTGGGTTGAGCGCGATCGCTTTAATTGTCTTTCTGATTGTTCTAGGAGTTACTGCTTTAAGCCTTGGTTTAGCTTTTGCCCTACCTGGTCATATTGAACTTATTGCCGTGATTTTTGTGACTAACTTACCTTTATTGTTTGCCAGTACTGCTCTTGCGCCCTTAAGCTTTATGGCTGATTGGCTTCAGGTCATTGCCAGTCTTAATCCTTTAACCTATGCGATTGAACCAATTCGCTATATTTATGGTCATGGAGATTGGGCAATTAACAGTATCGTTATGGATACTCCCTGGTTTGGGTTTAGTTTTGGTACAGTTATCCTAGTATTGTTGGCGTTTGACGCTTTGATCTTACTGGCAATTCAACCTTTATTACGTCGTCGTTTTGCCTAAAAAATAACTTTAACTTTTATGATGAGGTTTAATTATGATTAAAAATAACCGATTACATCGAACTGGTTGGGCAGTAGGAATAGCTTTCGTGGCGATCGCAGGGTTGAATTTCTCTGCTGTAGCTCAATCTGGTGCTGATGATGGCTATCAGCCTAACGAAAAAGATGGCATTTATGGAGATGCACCTGCGGGATTAAATCCTCTCGATATTATGCATCGCGCCCAACAAACAAATGGGCGTAGTGCAGCCGAGTTTGATCGAGAATCGCAGACACAAATCGATAATTCTGCATCAGACTTTAAACGTCTACAACAGCAAAGAATTTTAGAACAGCAGCAGTTGGGACAAAAACAAGGAGAAACGACCGAAACTGCTCAATAAATGATTGATCGGCAGAAGAAAAGAAGATGAAGAATTTATCTCAAGAATTAGTAAATAGTGTGGCGCAGCTATTTCCTGATGCAATTTTTCATCATCAAACTACAGAAAAGATCGTGGCATTAACGATTGATGATGCGCCTTGTCTGCTAGATCGAGGAGATTACGGGACTAAATTAATCTTAGAGGCGATCGCTCAACACAATCAACAATATAGTTATTTAGAGCCAGCTAGAGCAACTTTTTTTATTATCAGCAGCCATCTCAATCCTGATTCTCAAATTATTGCCGAAATAATGGCTCAAGGTCATGAAATTGCTAATCATGGGGTAATTGATGAAACCCACGCTTGGTTAACTCCGCAACAGTTTGAGCAGCAGCTAAAAGAAGCTCATGAGCAACTACTAGAACTTACGGGCAAAGAGGTTCGTTGGTATCGTCCAGGAAGAGGTTTTTATAATCAGACCATGGTGAAGGCGATCGCTAATTTAACTGCCCAAGAGAATTATGATCTCCAGCTAGTCCTCGCCTCAATGATTCCCTTTGATACTTTTGAGCTAACTAATCAGCCTTGGTTAACCGCCATGTATACCAAACAAATGGTCTTTCCTGGAGCAATTTTAGTCTTTCATGCCAACTCTCTCAAGGTGGCAAAAAATACGGCGATCGCTTTAAAACTTATCTTAAAAGACTTGAGAGCAAGAGGTTATCGGATAGTTACCGTCAGCGAACTATTAAACCAAAATTTATAAGTTAGTTGTTGCTTGGGTGCGATCGCATTTCTTGAACTGTTAATTAATACTTAATCACGAGTGTTGATAAATTTCGTGGTCAAGGGCGATCTCAAAGGAGAAGGTTGATGAAAAAAGTAGCCGTGTTTGGCAATGCTGGAGGTGGTAAATCTACTCTTAGCAGCAGATTATCAGAAGTCACTGGTTTACCACTTCACGTCTTGGACAAAATTCAATATTTATCTGGAGGTGTTGAGATCCCGCAGGAAAACTACAGACGCGCCCATCAGCAAATTTTAGATACTGACCAATGGATTATTGACGGGTTTGGTTGTATGGAAACTCTCTGGCTACGATTGAGCGAGGCGGACAGTCTAATTTTTGTCGATCTACCGCTACCTGTACATTTTTGGTGGGTGACTAAACGACTAATCACAGGTTACTTTAAACCCCCAGCAGGTTGGCCTCAAAACAGTCCTCTTTTGAAGAGTTCAATCAACAGCTACCGTACGCTTCGGCTATGCCACAAATTTTTGACTCCAAAATATCGTGAGTATGTTGAGCAGGTTCAAAGCACTAAAAGCGTTTATCATCTCCGCTCGACTAAGCAGATTGCCCAGTTTCTCGGCTCTATTGAAAATGCCTCACGTAATTGATCGATAACAATCAAATTTCTCGAAAATTAGCTAGCAACAAAAAGAATGAAAACTTTCTGCCCCTTTCTTTTTATTAATTTATTTTTATTTACTTTTACCAGCCTGATTGCCTATCGATTAAATCTTTGACCTGCATCCAAATGATTGCGTCTTTATTACATACCATGTCCGATTGACAGTAATCTACATTGCTGCGAGTTAGCCAATGAGTCGCACAGTTATCGCAACCCTCCATCGTACACTTCCCTCTCTTGGGGTTGGCGTGGGTAAGTCTTTTATCCAATTCTCGGATTTCAATGATTTTGTTTAAGCCATAAGATAAATTTTTTGGTTGATTTAGAGTTTTGTTGTTTTCTCTTTTGGATGGTGCGGTCTTCAGTAGTAATTTTGTATACATATTTTTTTTCTTATATATCGACCCATTCTAATACAAATATAAAGAAATTATTAAAAATACTCAATTTATGGTTGGAAGCGTCTTCCTCAACTGATTTGTGGAATTTTGGCAACCTTAACTAAATACAACAATACTAAACAATGTTAGGAGTTTTTTTTACTACTACCTACTACCTATGAGCTAAATCACCCTAATTGTTTTAAGCTGCGGCGGCTTTTGAGTGTGAATCTTCCTACTCAAAACGCGCCGCTAATTTTGTACGGCTATAAAGTAGCTAGGCATAATTAATTTAAAGACTTATGTGAGGTAGTGGAGTAGTGGAGATAGGGGAGAAAAATAAAAATCCGTTATTTTATTTATTTTATATTTAATTTCACCCAGCTACTTATGTTCGAGAATTAAATAATTGCGATCGCTAACTATAGCTTGCCAATTGGGTTCAATGACTATGGTGCTAATGGGTTCGACGATAATCGCAGCGCCTTTGATGCAGTCTTGTGGCTGTAAATCTTCACGGCGATAGATTTGGGTATTATGCCAACTGTCAAAAGCAAACATTGGCACTGATTCTATTGCTATTGCGGATTGATTGATTGGGCGAGTACGGGAAACAATTGCTTCTTCAAGAGCATTCATTGTTTGAACTAGTTCTACAGAAACCGACTCAATCACTAATTCTTTGTCTGATTGAATAAAACCATAGCGAGTTTGATGTTCGGTGGCAAAATCTTGTTCCATGATTGCCAGCTCGCGATTAAAATTGACAGTTAAAGTTGAATTAGTCCCCGTATATTTTAAGTTTACTTGTTTAATTACTTGTATATCTCCAACTAGGTCTAGATCGCTCAAAGATGCCAACAAAAACTCCAATTTAGGCATAGTTTCAAGAGTCAGGGGCATTTCTACAGACTCTACTTTGGTAGTGCTGATATCTGCCAAACCGATACCGTAAGCCGAAAGCACCCCTGCATAGGGATGAATAAATATTTTGCTAATGCCCAAGTTGTCTGCAACTAAACAGGCTACCTGCGCCCCTGCGCCCCCAAAGCAGCAAAGGACATAGCGACTGACGTCATAACCTTTTTGTAGACTAATTTTTTTTATAGCATTTGCCATGTTGGCTACGGCGATCGCGATAAAGCCAGAAGCCACTTGTTCAGGTGTAAGATTATTATCTGTAGCGGTATTGATTATTTTGGTTAGTTCGGCAAATTTGGTCAGCACAATCTCTCGATCTAAAGGCTGATTAGCATCTTGACCAAACACCGCAGGAAAGTATTGAGGCTGAATCTTACCCAGCATGACATTAGCATCAGTGACAGTTAATGCTCCGCCACGGCGATAGCAGGCAGGACCAGGGTTTGAACCACCTGATTCAGGGCCAACGCGGTAACTAGCGCCATCAAAAGACAGAATTGATCCGCCTCCTGCGGCAATGGTATGAATAGCTAAAACAGGAACTCGCATGCGCGCTCCAGCAATCTCTGAATCTAATTCTCGTTCATATGCTCCTGCATAGTGGGCTACATCAGTACTAGTTCCTCCCATGTCGAAAGTAATAATGCGCTGAAAACCTGCCCGCTGACTAGTTTGTACTGCCCCAACAATGCCTCCTACTGGCCCACTGAGAATACTATCTTTCCCCCGAAAATCAACAGCAGAAACTAATCCTCCGTCAGATTTCATAAACATCAGTTGAGTATCTGGTAGCTGCTGGATAAGGCGGTCAATATAGCGACGGAGGATTGGTGTAAGATAGGCATCAACTACAGTAGTATCTCCTCGACTTACCAGCTTGATTAATGGGCTTATTTCATGAGAGATAGAGATCTGAGTAAACCCGACTTCTCTAGCAATCTCGGCTACTTGGAGTTCATGCTTTCTATAGCGATAACCATGCATCAAAACGATCGCACAGCACTCAATTCCCGTCTCATGTACAGCCTGTAAATCTTGTCGAACCTGTTGTCTATCTATAGGTTTTAATTCATTTCCCTGAGCATCGTAGCGAGCATCGATCTCCACGACAGATTCATATAGCATACTGGGGAGAATAATTTCACGGGCAAAGATATCAGGGCGATTTTGATAGCCAATGCGGAGGGCATCTTTAAAACCTTTAGTAATCAATAATACTAGGCGATCGCCTTTGCGTTCTAGTAAGGCATTAGTTGCTACCGTAGTCCCCATTTTGACTACCTCGATTTGTTCGGTAGGAATAGGTTCATCGGTGGCAATGCCCATGAGGTTTCTAATCCCCTGAATCGGCGCATCCTGATACTGTTCTGGGTTATCTGAGAGCAATTTATGGACAATAATTTGACCTTGGGGAGTTTGCGCCACTATATCGGTGAATGTTCCCCCGCGATCGATATAAAATTGCCAGCGTTGACCAAAAATCATATTCGCTCAAAAAAACTATCAACAAAGATAAATTATCTATTTGGAATGACTATATAACTAAAAAACTCTCAAAACTCATCGCTATAGCAAATCCAATCAATAATGCTTTGCACCGATCTTAACTTCTGACTATCGAGCCGATTCACTTTATAGAGGCTAAAATAGCGTAATCTTTGCTCTATTTTAAACTTTATGAAACCGCAACTATTAGCTGTAATTGTTATTCTAACTACTATTGCTGTTCCTGCTCAGGCGGAAAACTTGAGTGATTTAAATCAACTTTTAAGTACCAAGAAATGTTCTCAATGTGATTTGAGCAATGCTGGATTAGTCCAGGTAGACTTAACAGGTTCACATTTGACAGGAGCTAATTTGGCAGGAGCTAATTTGAGCCAGGCTAATCTTCAGGGTGCAGATCTGCACGGGGCAGATCTTTCAGGAACATCATTATATGGTGCTAACTTAACAGGTGCTAACTTAACAGATGCTAACTTAACAGGTACAGATCTCAGAAATGCTTATGTGGGGAGTGCTAACTTAGCAGGTGTAGATCTTGAGTCGGCTCATGTAGATGGGATCAAAGGTTTGGCTGCCACCGCTGCCTCTGCCGAGCAGTTTCATCGTTGGGGTGTACGAGAAGCTGAAAGTGGAAACTATCAAGGCGCGATCGCTAATTATCAAAAAGCGATTCAGCTCGATCCTGAATTAGCCCCAGCATATTTGGGTTTAGCCATAATTCAATATAATTTTGATTATCGAACCGCAGCCCAAAAGAACAATCAGATGGCTATCAATTTGTTTAAGAAACAAAAGCATGAATTAGGTTTGCAAACTGCTACTAATTTTCAACAAAGGATGATTCTAATTCAAGAAGCCGACAATAATGTGGCTCAAAAGGAAGGAGGACATGGACAGATCGGTAAGTTTATTGGTAGTGTCGGCTCTTTACTGCTCCAGTTTTTGCTGTAGATTTTGCTATAAATCTCTACTTATTTGAGTTTGGGCAAATTAGGATCGCTGTAGGCGGGATTAGTAATAAACTCTCGATCAGTTAAGCTTTGTAAAAAGGCAATTAAATCATCAATTTCCGATGAGGTAATTTCAAAACCTTTAACAAAGCCACTTTTATAGGGACTGGCGCTACCTATCCCTGCCCATTCTCCCTCGCTAATTGTCCTGCCACCTGCTTGATAATGAGCGATCGCTTCTCTGAGAGTAGCTATGCTACCATCGTGCATATAGGGTGCTGTCAGAGCAATATTTCGCAGGCTAGGAGTTTTAAAGCGACCCATATCTTTTTCTGCTTGAGTTATCTCTTTAATACCGATATTTTCGGGCGGATAACTACCCTTAGCGTCAATATTGTATAAACCTGTGTTGTGAAATGCTGTTTGAGTAAATGCCAAATTTTCGTGCTGAGTTGAGTCACTAAAATTAATGCCAGTATGACAGTGAAAACATTCTGTCCGTTCGCTGTTAAATAGCTTTTCTCCCCGTTTAGCAGCAGCAGAGATAGCGTTTGTCTCTCCTTGATAACGATAGCGATCGTAAGGGGAATTAAAAGATACGAGACTTCTTTGAAAACTGGCGATCGCTTTAGTTAAGTTATCCAAGTTTACGGGTTGGCGATCATCAAAAGCCTGGGCAAACATTTGCTGATAGTTAAGATCATCTTGCAGCCATTGAATCATTTGCTGCTCTTTGCCTACCATCCCCATCTCAATTGGATGTTCTCCAAAGATAGGAATTAATGCTTGATTTTCCAAACTAGTGATCAGGGGGTTTGCCCAAGTTAATACGGGACTGTAAGCGACATTTCCTAATCCCATAGAGTTGCGAGTATGAGATTCATTGGTCGAACCAAGCGCCACCTGCTTCCCATCCGTAAAAGCTAGAGACTGCTGATGACATGAGGCACAAGAATACTTTCCTGTAATCGATAAACGGGGTTCGTAAAATAGATGTCTACCTAATGCAACTTTCTTTGCCGTCATCGGATTACTGTCTGGGACTACTGGTTTTGGCGTCCACTCTGGTAAATTCCAGTTATATTCTGTTTGAGCAGCCAAATGTCCATCCAGCGCCATTGCTTTACTCAAGCTCATTGAGAGGCAAACAGACAAGAAAAAAGCCAGCAACAAATTAAAAATGCGATCGCCCATGCAAGAGTACTTAATAACTACAAACTACGAACAGTATAGTCATTCCAAATAACAACCAGACGATCTCTGAGAAAA
>NZ_PVWF01000134.1 GCF_003003995.1 Pleurocapsa sp. CCALA 161
GTTGATGCCTAAGTAATATTTCGGCACATTCTATTAGTAAATTTCCCTCGCCAATTAAATAGCAATTAAATAAAAATTTATTATTTTGCATATATAAACTTTTTTGATTTATTACATTAAATTACTCGTATATGACTTTTTAATAATTTAATTATCTTTAATTTTTAAGCTTTAAGTTATTCTTTTATTCTCTTAACTTGGCAACATTATGTATTAATATTAATATAAGCCATGGTAATTTTAACAGAGTAAAGATAAAAAATAGAAAACGGCAGAAAGTTATCTGCTTAGTAAATCTAAAAATATAATTAATTTTTTATTACAAGTTTGTTGAATTTAGCGAATACTGCTACGCAGAAGCACCCCCATTCGGGGACAAGCCACCAGGGCATAACATCAGAAGCATCTAACTGTGAGGCTTTGACAATTTACGAATGGTGACTTTATTTACACCTAAGTAGCTAGGCATAATTAATTTAAAGACTTATGTGAGGTAGTGGAGTAGTGGAGATAGGGGAGATAGGGGAGAAAAATAAAAATCCGTTATTTGATATTTAATTTCACCCAGCTACTTATGTCTACTGAGAAAACTTTCCTCTCCTAACTTTCTCTACTTGATAGCTTCGCTACTGCCAAAGCTAATATCTTCTTCTTCATATTCGGGTGGTTCGACGTGAATTATCACCCTCACCGTACCAAAACTCTGTTCTAATTTCTCTTCAATCTGTTCGGTAATCTGATGCGCAACGACTAAATCATCAGTATTAACAATCAGGTGCATTTCAATAAATACCTGTCTACCCAACATTCCCCGCGAGGCAATATCATGACAGTTAATAACTCCTGGAACTTTCATCACTACATCATAAATTGCTTCTGGGGCGATCGCCATTTCATCAACTAGCCAGGGTAGATTTTCGCTAATTACTTCCCACCCACTATAAAAGACTAAAAGCGCTACTGGAAAAGCCAAAATTACATCTAGCCAGAGTAATTGGGGCAAATTAAACTTTTCTGCTTGCCATACTCCAATTAATCCAGCAATTACAATAATTGTCACCCAAATATCGCTCATTGTATGTTTGGCATCGGCAATCAAAATTGGACTGTTGACTTTTCTGCCGACATGACGTTCATAAAACGCGACAAAAATATTAATTCCTAGAATTACCAGTAATAACCATAGCTCTGTCGGCGATACTTTCACAGCAGCACTTTCAGAAGTAAAAAAAAGTTTTTCTACTGCACCGCGCAGAATTTCAAAACAGGCAATTCCCAAAAATGCAGCGATGCCCAATGCACCGATCGCCTCAAACTTTTGGTGTCCATAAGGATGTTCTCGATCTGGCTGGGGAGAGGAAAACCGATTAGTTACCAACCCTAAAATATTATTGACGCTATCTGTAACGCTATGGAGAGCATCTGCTTGCAGACTCAATGAGCCAGTAGCTATCCCCAAAGCAAACTTAAGACTCATTACAAACAAATTTAAAAGTAAAGTAAACCAAAGAACACGACGAACCTGTGAGCGATTATCCTGCACCATATTAAGAATAGAAACTTTCCCAAGATGCTTTGCTTTATAATCATAGTTTAAAAACTAGTTATAGTCTTTATTCTCCTGTGCTTGTAGCAATGTTGAGTTATTTAGAAAAAGGTAACTTATTGAGATATTTTCTGACAAATAAATTTTCAAATCTCTAAAATCTGATAGATTCAAACTAAGAATTTATTACGATTAATTAGCATTAATTCTTAGTTGTTAAATTAAATTAAGTTTTTAAATATGGCTCAGTTAACCCTCAATTTAGTTCAAGGGGCAGTTAGTTTTAGTTTTTCAGAAGAAGCTGCCAAACAGTTACAGACAGAAATAGCTACACTAATGCAAAGTCTGAAGGCGATCGCCACAGCTAATACTGGAGCGGGTAATCGTCCAGTGAAGCAAAAATCAATGGAATATCGCTATACAGGAGATGTATTTTTAGAAATTTTCTGTAATCCCAATATTTACCCTAGTCCTTTTGCTGCCAAAATTCTCCTGACGCTACGAGATGATCGCATCCGTTTAACTAGTGAAGCAGATCTGACTCAACTGATTGAAGATTTAAATATGTTTTTAGCCAGCTAAAATCGGGAAAATGATTTATTCTTACCAGAGAAATTAATTACAAGCAATAATATTGCTCGCGATTCAGGTTCAGGGAAGAGAGAAAATTTAGTATGATGAGCAATAATTAGCTAAATAAATCCAGCTTGAATAAACGTTAAATATTCTCGAATTAGTTTCATGAACAAAGTCGTTGTCGGCTTATCAGGTGGCGTAGACAGCTCAGTTGCAGCTGCAACTCTCCATCATCAAGGTTATCAAGTTATTGGTCTTACTCTTTGGTTAATGAAGGGTAAAGGGCAATGCTGCTCTGAAGGCATGGTAGATGCTGCGCAGCTATGTGAAGAATTAAAAATTCCTCATCATATTGTGGATAGTCGAGATGTTTTTCAAGAACACATTATTGATTACCTCGTCAATGGTTACGAAGTGGGAATAACTCCCCTGCCTTGTTCTCAATGCAACCGTGCCGTAAAGTTTGCGCCAATGTTAACTTATGCTCAACAAGAGCTAGGGACAGACAAAATTGCTACGGGACATTATGCCAGAATACAATACGACGACAATAGCGATCGCTATCAGCTCTTAAAAGCTGTAGATGCCAATAAAGATCAGTCCTATTTTTTATACGATTTAACTCAGGAATTATTGGCCGCTTCGGTTTTTCCCCTCGGCAATCAAACTAAAGAGGAAACCCGACGCATTGCTGCTGAATTTGGGTTAGCTACGGCAGAAAAGCCAGAAAGCCAGGATTTATGCTTGGTTGAAGCTCATGGTTCAATGCAGACGTTTTTAGACCGCTATATTAAGCAGAAAGAGGGGGAAATTGTCGACATGGCGGGGAATGTTTTGGGCAAACACACAGGTATTCACCACTACACCATCGGACAACGAAGGGGTTTGGGTATTGCTGCGCCAGAACCTCTGTATGTAGTTAAATTAGATGCGGTCATGAACCGAGTTGTTGTAGGCGATCGCCATGCAGGAGGGAGACTTGAATGTACTGCTGCTAAAATGAACTGGGTATCCATTGCTGAACCTACTACACCGATTCACGCCGAAGTCAAAATTCGCTATCGTTCTGCCTCTGTTCCTGCACAGATAATTCCTTTGGGTAACGCTCGGATCAAAATTATGTTTGAGTCACATCAGTTTGGTATCACCCCAGGACAAGCAGCAGTTTTATACCATGATGACATGGTTTTGGGTGGGGGAATTATTGAGCTAGCAGAATAGAATTGAGTTAGGGGAAGACGATGTTTTGCTTTCCCGATCAAGAATTTGCGAGCAATTAAATATGGAACGAGGATTGTTATGGCTACCATTACTGCTGGCGTTTATTTGGTTAGCCTGGAGTGGCTGGAACGAATATCATAAGCTAGAAGCCTACAAAATTTGGGCAGAAGATTTTGATAATGCCAAGTTTGATATCTACGCCGTATTAGGTAGAAAAGAAGGTCAAATTATTTGGGGAAAACCTACCCGTCGGGGTATGGTCGAGCTAGAAACTTTTTCTTTAGATGAGGTAAATCAGATCAATCTCCTGGTGAGCGATCGCCTTGTTGACGTAAACCTAGAAAATCTACCTAATAAAGGAAAACCTAGCCTAGAATTTGACTTCAAAAACCAAAAATCGATCCTGATTCCCTTTACCGACATTTTATTGGCAGCAAAATGGTGTAATTATTTGCGAGAAACCAAGCAAAATATGGCGAGTAGTAATTAATCTATGTTTTCTATTTGGAATGACTAGAGAATTAATTGATAAAATTCCAAGTCTAACCATTTACCGAATTTAAAACCTACCTGTTTAATGCTGCCACAGTGAGTAAAGCCTAGTGAACGATGTAGTTTAATGCTAATTGTATTCTCCGCATCAATACCGCCGATCATGGTATGGTAGTTCTGTTGCTTTGCCAGCAAAATTAATTCCTGTAAAAGCTTTTGACCAATACCTCTACGGCGACATTTAGTTTCTACATAAACTGAGTGTTCTACTGAATATTGATAAGCAGCATGGGTGCGAAAAGCTCCATAGGTAGCAAATCCCGCTAATCGACCGCTGTCTTCAATCCCAATGATGGGATAGTTGCGCTCTGCTTTAACTTTAAACCAAGCTTGAATTGTGGCTAAATTCCTCGGTTCATATTCATACAAAGCTGTGGAATTAGCGATCGCCTCATTAAATATATCTAGAATAGCCTGTCCATGAAGTTTGAATTGGCAAGTGATTATAGTCATTTCAATTAATTTCAGAGATGGTTATTTTGTATTAATGATTATGGTGAATCTTACTTGCTACTTCGCTATAAGTGCTACATGTCACAGAGTCGAGGTAACTGAGATCGTTTCGGGAAGGTATTCTTCGCCATTATCTTGAGAAATCACCAGTTTTATCGGGATAACGGATATTTTTATGACTACTAAAGGTAGTTTCAAGCGCAAACTAAGCCACAAAAAATATCATAGCCTCAGTCGTGGCTTGATGAGCGCTATTTTAGGCGGTACGTTATTAGTAACGGTTGGGAACGTTTATCGAGCAGTTAACTTTTCAGGACAGCAGCAATTAATCTCTTTACCATCAACTAGTTTTGCTAGTCAACAATACCAACCCATTCAGTTTGGCAATACCGACAATTTAGCTCGACAAGATTTTGCCCAGATTGATGCTTTAGCAAAACAGTTAAATTATTCTGGTTCATCGGTCCAAGAATTAGCCGATCTGCTTGCCAAAAATGCACCGACAGAAGCAGATAAGGCAAGAATCATTTACGCTTGGATTACGCAGCATATTAGCTATGATGTTGCTGCGTTTCACGAGGCGCTGAATAATAACAACTATCCCGATATTAATCCTGCTAAAGTTTTACGCGATCGCACTACTATTTGTTCAGGTTATAGTAATCTTTATCAAGCACTAGCCGAAGCAATGAATTTAAAAGCAGCAATTATCACGGGCTATGCTAAAGGGGCAACTCCAGTAAATGATGTCCGATTTCAGGATGTTAATCATGCTTGGAATAGCGTCAGTATAGACGGTGCTTGGTATTTACTCGACACAACTTTTGGTGCTGGAGCGGTTCAAGATGATCAGTTTACTTTTGAGTATAATCCCGATTATTTTGCGACTTCTCCCCAACGATTTTTAAATAACCATTACCCGCAGGATCAGGGTTGGCAACTTTTAGAGCGACCCTATACTAGAGCAGAGTTTGACAATTTACCCTATATTTCAGCTCTTTTTTATCGTCTAGGATTAGCCATAAGCAGTCATAGTAATTATCAAATTACTACTGCTAATCGCCTTGATATTCAACTCAAAGCACCACGCAATATAGTTGCGATCGCCGAATTAAAACAAAACAATTTAGAGCTAACCGATACTATTTTAGTTAATCGTCAGGGAGAAAATATAATTATTAGTGTTGCCCCTCCCAGTGCTGGTACTTATGACTTAACTATTTTCGCTAAACAAAAAGACGATCTAGAACAATATGGGGAGGTAATTAAATATCAGATTCAAGCGACTAATTCGGCTGCTGAATTACCCAAAGTTTACGGTCATTTTTATCAACATCAGGTGAGTCTAATTGAACCTTTATCAGCAGATTTAACTCCTAATTGGTCTACCTATTTTAATTTAGTTGTCCCTGAAGCTGTTGATGTTCAGGTAGTCGATCTCACGACACAACAGTGGACTCCGCTAAATGGATATGGAGATTACTTTTATGGTAATGTTGCCGTTAAATTTGGCAAAACTGCCGTAATTGCTCAATTTCCAGGAGATGATCGCTATTGGCAATTAGTAGAGTATCAAGCTGGCAATGCTGTATCTCAATAAATGTTTTAAAAGCTTACAGCTTAGAGCTTATAGCTTAGAGCTAAAAACTAGTTGGTAAACAACACACAACCTTAACTTGTCACGAACAGGAAAGAGGGAATTGTTGGCATCAAAGTAAACACTCTAAATAATTCCCTACTTCGTTTTAAGCGGCTTCCCACATATCCTTGATTTTACCAGGCAAGAATTTAGATACTTCTTGTATAGTATCTTCAGACAATTCTTCTTTGGTGGCAGCGAATACAGCATTAATTACTTTTTCGCCACTTGTCCCACGAGGCAAACCGCCTTCTTTTTCTACCCGAAAAATAAACGTGTCGGCATCGAACTTCAATGGTGGACGAACTTTACTCAACCAAGCAACTATCGGATTATCGTCTTTCCATAGATCGGCAATTTCATCCTGAAGTCTTTTGTTGGTAGCCCCTTCTTCGGCTTCTTCGTGTAGTTCAGATTCAACCGTCTTGGCTGCTTCAGTAGTCATCAGATCGCGCATAGTGCGATAAACTATCGTGCTTAAATCTCTGGCATCAAAAATATCTGGTAGTTCAGCTTTAAGAGCAACTTCTTCTAAAAAGGGCGTATATTTATCAACGATTGGACTAGATACACCTTTCATTAGTGCCTGGGGAGGATCTTTTTCCATCCGTTCCAGCATTTTTACCCCTTTTTCCGTTAATTGAGCTTTTTTGAACTTAATCAAATGAGGCAATGGACCATCTGGTGCGCCGAAGGTGTTGGCGACACGAAAATCTACTGTTTCTTCATCGATTAAATCGGGTACATCTTCTTGATTAGCATAGGCATTGCCAGAGAAGTCAGCAATAATGTACTGTTTCTGATTTAGATAGTCTAAATGCCCCAAAAAATCAGCGATCGTTAAATTTCTGCCAGTAAAGTCTGTTGCTTGGAAATCAACAGAATGAATCCCCTTTGAATCTTGTTCATGGATTTTGTTGAGCAAGATGTACATTACATCGTCTCTTAAGGATATAGTCATGAAATATTTTATTTAATTTTTATTTACAAAACCAATCCTATGAAAAGCACATTACTTGCTGCATCTACTTTTAGAACAATATTTGTTTGATAAGTTTATAACTATTGATAGATATTTGGTAGATATTTGATAGATATTACTGGTTAGTTATTCAATTCGACTACTCATTGCCCAGGGGTTTCATAATCACTGCGCCATAGGCATCAGGATTAAGATATTTTTGGGCTGCCGTTTGTAAATCTTGAGCCGATACGGACTGAATTTGCTCAGGATAAGTTAAAGCAGGGGCGAGATCCTGTAGCTGGGAATAGTAGTAGCCATAAAGGTTAGCGCGATCGCTAGGACGTTCGTTAGCAAAAATGAAACGATTGGCTACTTGAGTACGGATACGCTCAATGTCTTTGCTGGCGATTGGTTCGTTTTGAATAGTGCGAATCTGTTGAGCGATCGCCTGTTCTACTGCTTCAATGTTTTGCGTCGGTAAAGCAGCAGAGATATAAAACACTCCCTGATGGGTTTGAGTCATATTACTAACGCCAATCTGATTAACCAGACCTTTTTCTTCCCGTAATTCCCTAAATAGGCGAGATACTTTACCCTGCCCTAAGATTGCTGCCAGAATGTCTAAAGCATAAGTTTGATCGAGGTTTTCCATACCAGGCACGCGCCAGGTCATAATTAATCTTGCCTGCTGTAAACTTTCGTCGGTATTTTCGTGACGGACTATTTCTGTAAAAGGTTCTTCTGGGACTACGGCAGGAATATTATTTGGAAGAGATTCTGCACGAGAATGATAATGTTGTTCAAAGCTATTGCTGACAATCTCAATTAACTGTTTAACAGGTAGATTACCTACTGCAACTGCGGTCATAGAATTAGGCTGATACCAAGCACTATGAAAATCACGCATTTGTGGCGATCGCAAATTTTCAATTACTGATGCAGGCCCTAATACAGGACGGCGATAGGGCAATGTTTCAAAACAGGTTTCCATCGAACGAGTAAAGATCCGACGACTGGGACTGTCTTCAGAACGACGGATTTCTTCTAAAACCACTAGTTTTTCTCGTTCAAAAGCCTCGTTTTCTAGGCTGGGGTTGAGAAGTACATCCAGCTGTAGGGGTGTTAATTCTGCAAAATCTTGCGGTGCAGTGGTTATATAGTAATGAGTATAGTCTTGACTAGTGGCAGCGTTGGTTTCTGCACCTTTTTTTTCAATTAAATGCTCAAATTCACCAATCTCTAGGTTAGGCGTACCTTTAAATACCATATGCTCTAAAAAATGTGCCATGCCGTTGATTTCATTGCTTTCTTGTGCTGAACCAACATTAATCCAAACATTAAGATTAACGGCTTCGACAGGCATTTGCTCGGCAATAATAGTTAAACCATTATCGAGTTTACATATAGTTGGAGCGTTGAGTTGAGGCTGTTGCGTAAGAATAGAAGTCATTAACAATATTTTTGACTATACCAAGTATATAGAAAACTTAATAGTTATTCTAATCATTATTTACTGTGAGATCACTAGTTTATAAGTTACTTTGAGAATCATTTTTGCCTGAGTTCTAGAATTTTCTGAGCTTGCCAATGCTCAAAGACTTTTTGATTAAAATTAGTACTATGAGAATTTATGGAAATAGGCAACTGAGAACAGTTCCAGGACAAAGAACCCGTCCCACCGCAGCCAGGGTAAGAGAAGCTGTGTTTAACATTTGGCGCGATCGCTTGGTAGGATCTAGCTGGCTGGATTTATGTGCGGGGAATGGCTCGATGGGAGCAGAGGCACTTTGTCGCGGAGCAAACAGAGTCGTGGGGATTGAACAGTATGGGAAAGCCTGTAAAGTGATTGAGTCGAACTGGCAGCAAGTAATTCAGGCTGGACAATCCTATGAACTGATTCAGGGAGATGTCTTACTCAAAATTAAAAAGCTAACTGGACAGCAATTTGACTGGATTTATTTCGATCCTCCCTATGATAGTTATTTATACTTACCTGTCTTAAAAGCGATCGCTGCATTGGAATTAGTTAAAACCGAAGGTGCGATCGCTGTAGAACACAATCCTCAGCTATGGCAAGCCCAAGAAATACCTGGATTAGAAATCTATCGTACTAAATCCTACGGCAACACCACTCTTAGTTACTATGCTGTTAAGTAGATAAGATTACGCACTGCACTATAGTTAAATAAAAGCTGATGGCAAAGTCTCTTCCAGGTAAGTTAGTTGTTAAAACGGGCAAATTTGTCTGGACAACCATGTGGCAGATCATGATGTCCCAACTTGCACCGCGCAATCAAACAGGGGAGTATATTCGTCCCCAAAGCCAGTTTAGAAATTATCTTAGTACTCAAGCTGCTGCCGATCGCTACCGTTTATATGTGGGAATGGGCTGTCCTTGGGCGCATCGTACTCTAGTCACCAGAGCTTTAAAAGGGTTAGAAACAGCGATCGCTGTCTCGATAGTTTATCCTTCCCCCGACGAGGGAATCTGGGTTTTATCTGAGCCAGAATTAAATTGTGGCACTCTCCCCGAACTCTATCAGCTAGCTTATCCTGGGTATCAAGGGCGATCTACTGTACCGATTTTGTGGGATGACGAGACAAAAACAATTATTAACAACGAAAGTGCTGAAATTATTGAAATCCTCAATTCTCAGTTCAACCAATTTGCCCAATATCCCGACTTCGATCTTTACCCAGCTCAACAGCAAGCAGAAATAGACTTCTGGAACGAGAAAATCTACCGTACCGTTAATAACGGTGTCTATCGCTGTGGATTTGCTCAATCTCAACAGGCTTATGATCTTGCTAGTCAAGAGTTATTTGCGACTCTCGATGAAATAGAGCTAGTCTTAGCAACAAAACGTTATCTTTGTGGCGATCGCCCTACTTTAGCTGATGTCAGATTATTTACAACCCTGTTTCGTTTTGATATCGTCTACTATGGGCTATTCAAATGCAACCTGCGCCGTATAGCTGATTATCAAAACATGAGTGGATATCTACGAGATCTATATCAGTTGCCAGGAGTAGCCAAAACTTGCGATCTTGAAAGCGTCAAACGCGATTACTACGGCAATTTGTTCCCTTTAAACCCTGGTGGAATCATTCCTCTTGGTCCAGATATTGCCAATTTACTACAGACCCACCACAGAGAAACTATGGCAATCAACTAACAGAAGCAGAATTTAATTTTAAAATTGAACCCAGATTGTACCCAAAAGCGATCGCCTTGCCACTTCTTCATCCTCTATACCTGCGTTAAACAAATTCTGGAGGCTGATTGCTGCTCTAAAATTATCTTGAGAGTAAAAAATAGCTGCATCCGTTTGCAAATAACTAGGTAATGTAAAACTATTTTCTGCATCACTTGAGCGTTCTCCACTCCAGGTTACGCCACTACCAAAACCCAAGCCCTGCCAGAAACCTTGAGCAATTTCATAGCTAGTCCACAAACCACCGCTATGTCTTGCTAATCCTGCAATTGAACTACCGACTGTAATTACTTCGTCTTCGGTAACGCTGGCATCGGTATAGGTATAAAATCCATAAATCCACCAACCAGGACTAATTTCCCCTCTTAGTTCTCCTGTCCATGAATTACTAGTTTGCTCGTTAATCTGTAACTCAAAATCGGGTTCGTTGAGATCGGTAGTAGTAATATTATTTTGAGTTTCGTGATAGAAATAAACTGTTGCTAGCCAGTTAGCACTTAGTTCGGTTTCAATTCCTAGTTCAATCCCTTGATATATTTCACCCTCAAAAGGCTTGTCGTTAATATCTCTTCCTTTAATTGGTTCAGCAGCATAATTGATAGTACTAAAC
>NZ_PVWF01000023.1 GCF_003003995.1 Pleurocapsa sp. CCALA 161
AATCTCAATGGCGACTTTGGCAGCAAAATTTACATAGTCAAATTTAAAACGACGCTGAGGAATTAGCCTTACTTCTGTTTCTAAATCTAAGTCAGGGAAAAGCTCTGACCACATTAGATCAAATTCAAATTCTAGGCTACTAATACTCATCGGTTAAACTAAATATGTTTTTTTTACTGAAGATAACCTGATTTTCTCGGATTGACCAACAGAATTATACCAATTCTCGAAAATAACGAGAGACTTAGGGCAGTTTCAGCTCTTAGCTCTTAGCTTTGACCGAAGGGAATCCTTTAGGATAGCTTTTATGGATATTTGAGCCTTTGATTGACTCAATGGTTCGGACAATTTTTAAAAAGTGAGAAAAAAGCTATCCACTGGATTAAGGTAAAAGTGTCGAAAGATTACCCTCAATGGATAGCATTAAAACAATTATACAAAGCCTATTGACCTCAGTAGGCGATTTAGCACAACCCCAACCAAAATTTCTCCTAACTTTATTTTCGACTCTACTGATCAGTTGCCCTAAAGGATTCCTCAAGGATTAGCTCGCTTCGCTCCCGTCACCGCTCCGCATATCGCGTCACCGCTTCGCATACGGTCGAGCAACGTTTACTAATCTAGGTCGATACAGCAATCTTTCGGAGCGAACTTATCGTCGCCAGTATCAACGTTCATTCAACAAGTCGATTGGACATGGCGAGGAAACCTCGCCGTCCCTCGACTTCAACTTCATGAAATTCAACCAACAGTTAATTGACAAGTCTATTGAACCATTAGTAGCTGCCAAATTATTTATCAACTTAATTTCTGATTCGCTTCAAGATTATCTCATATTAGGCGAAAATAGCAGCGTGACTGTACGGGAAAATTTACCCTCAAGTAACCTAAACTTTTTTAATTTTCTAGCAAAAATGCGTCACTATTTAGATCCATTTGTTCTACTTGATTGTCTAGCTTTAAACTAAGTTTTTAAGCATTGTAACAAGCCTAGATCAACTTTTGTATTCAGTTTAAGCGTTGATTAGTTTAAGAGGCGATGTATCTAAAGGTTGTTCAAGTTTTTGCCAAAATTTAATTATTTTTCTTCCCGTATTTTCAGGGAAAAAATAATGAAAGAAATGATGTCCTAATGGGTTAAGCCAGAGTAGATCTTCATCTTTCAAATAATCTGACCATCCTTGTAAAGCAGAGCGATCGCTAATACCATCATTCTCACTGCCACATACCATCATAGGCATTAACACTCCTCCAGGTTGCACTCGTTCTAACTGATAAAGTGAATGAGCGGTAGGTGCTGTATATAAATCTTGCTTGAGAGTCTCAACTAGTTTTTTGGTATTTGTTTGGCTTTGATGACCAAACATCATCTGTACCATCCGAGCAAGAATCATATCTTGACTGCAAGGTAATAGCTTTCGCATTTGATAATAGTGCGCTTGCCAGTCAATAGAGGGAGCGCAACCTACTCCCAGTAGAGTTAAAGACTTTACTCGCTGGGGATATTTACGAGCATAGAGCAAGCCGAGTAACCCACCTGTGCCATGACCAATTAGATCTATCGGTTGAGATTTAGATTTAAGATAGTCATGAAGTAATGTTGTTCCTATTTCTATAGAGCTTGCTTCGTCTAGTTCCTGATGATATTCCCAATAGGCGATGGGTATTTGTTGAGATAAATAGCGGATGATGCGACCATCAAAGTATTTAAAACTAGGATTGGCATTAATCCAAATTGGCGCTGTTTCAGGAGATATCTTCATTTTAAATAAGTAATTTTAGGTTTGAATACTGAATACTCTGATTGTTGATTGGCATTGCTACAATGATTTACAGCAAGACAGCTACTACAGCCAGTTTTGCTTTGATCTGCAAGAAAGTCTCGGCAACCAATCGCTGTTTCTGACATCGCTGCTAGAGGATTAACGGTACATTTCAGTCGATAGTCCCCCGTAAAGTAGACACATTTGTCGCAAGGTATTTGGTGCAGGCGCTTGAGATGATTAACAGCCTGCTCGATTATAGAAAGCGATCGCCAAAACAAGCAAGAAAAAATTAATGTCCAAACACTACAACAGAAAGCTAGATGTACCATGAGTAGATGATTCTAATGGCTGTTAGCAGAAAAAGAAAAGGGAAAAGCAAGAGATAAAATATTGGCTCATTCTCATCAGGTGCTTTTCCCTGGTTTTGGAGAGGAGAATCCCCAAACTTTTTTAATAGCTTTTAGCTTTTAGCTTTTAGCTATTTATTACAGAGCAAATTCAGATTTTAGTTGTGTCGTCCATTGTTGAATTCGCTCTTCTGTTAATTCTGATTGATTATCTTCATCTAAAGCCAAGCCGACAAATTTACCACCTTTATCCGCTTTAGATGCTTCATGTTCATAGCCTTCTGTAGACCAATGACCTACTGTTTCACCTCCTAGACTAGAAATCTTTTCTTCTAAGATTCCCATCGCGTCTTGAAAATTATCCGCATAGCCGACTTGATCCCCCGTGCCGAAATATGCCACTTTCTTGCCACTAAAGTCGATATTGTCTAGATCGTCTTCATAGAAGCCTTCCCAGTCTGATTGTAATCCGCCAATATCCCAAGTGGGACAGGCAATAATAATGCGATCGTAGTCTGTAAAGTCACTATCTGAGACATCAGAAATTTCGTGGAGTGCCACAACGCTTGAGCCTCCTAAAGCCTTCTGTATGGCTTCGGCAGCTTCCTCGGTTTTCCCAGTAGTCGATCCGTAAAATAATCCAATTTTAGCCATGATGGTTTTTTCTGTTAATTGATTTTGTGATTTTTCGGGGTGTGGTATGTCTGCTTGCGTTATTTCTCAAGTTATTGAAATTAATTACTGATTATTTAAAGTAATATTAGCCTTTGAAAAAAGTAGGAATCAGACAATTTCAATAAAACCGAAGCCACAATCTTGACTAAGAAGCAGCAGTTAAGTCTTAATCACTACCCAATTCCTAAACAGGCGTGAGAAAATTCTCTTTAGTATCATACACATTATTGATAAATAATTTCAATAAAATTCAATTACAAATTCTGCGTTTTGACATTGGTCGTTTGGGAATCTAGTTCAACAGCAAAAATCAAGTCATCGTTCCCACGCCAAAGACTATTAAGTAGCTAGTAGCTAGGCATAATCAAATTTAAAGACTGATGTGAGGTAGTGAGGTAGTGGAGTACTGGAGATAGGGGAGAAAAATAAGAATCCGTTAGTTTATATTTATATATTTAATTCCACCCAGCTACTTATTTAGTCCACTGACTGCGAAGCCAATCCATTGTCTCCATAATCTTTAGTGTTTCATCTAAAGGCATCACTTTGCTTTCCAACTCACCGTTTTGCAAACATCTAACTACTTCTGCTGCTTCGTAATTGTAGCCATTGCCTACTAGGGGTTTTACCGTACTTGTGTTTGAGTTTAATAAATCTTTCAGGGAAATATAGACTCGTTTAATTAGCGAATTTTGCTTAACTTTTGCCAGCAGCTTTTGTTTACTGTTAAGAGGTATTAAGGAAGAGGGAAAAGAATTATTCGTAGCTTCAGAAAATTTAGTGAGGGACAGCTTTTCGGGCATAATAAACAGTTTGTCTAGAGTAATTCTGCCCTTGTCGCCCATGATCATTGCTTGATTAGAGCTTTCTGTACAGAGAGATTGAGCCAAAATAGCCAATGCCCCCTCAGCATAATTCAACAGCACCGCAGATTGTTCATCTACTCCTATAGCTGAGAGATTTGCTTGTGTTTGCATTCCAAATGGTTCACCCAGGAGATAATAAGCTAGAGAAAGACCATAAATACCGCGATCAAGCAGTACCCCTCCGCCTTGCTCTAAAGTGTCAAAATGGCTGCTGTTGCCGTTAACGACATAACCAAAATCTGCCGTAAGCATTCTCACCTTGCCAATTTCTCCCTGCTCAATCATAGTTTTTACCTGTTGAACTAAAGGCATAAAGCGCATCCACATCGCCTCCATGCAAAACAGCTTTTGGCGACGGGCGACTTGAATGACTTCTTGGGCTTGAGCAGCATTAACTGTAAAAGGTTTTTCGCAAAGAATTGGTTTTTTTGCTGATAAACATAAAATACTCAGATCTCTGTGAGTATAGTTAGGAGTTCCAATGTAAACAACGTCGATATCTGGATCTTGAACTAATTCTTCACAGCTATTATAAAAACGGGGAATCTGAAATATCTGGCTAAATACTTGGGCATTGGCAGCTTTTCTGGAAGCCACTCCTATTAGTTGAGCTTGGGGGACTGATTTTAATCCTTGAGCGAATTTTCCTGCAATGAATCCCGTGCCGATAATTCCCCAACGAATAGGTTGTGATGACATACTAAAAAATTTGGTTTAAAGCTACATGCTGCTGATCTAAATTTACATGGTAAAACCTGGCAATTTGAAAAAAGTTTTCAATCTCTTGAGGGAATAGAGTAAACCAACCATGAAGAAAACAAGAAATTAAGTATTTCAGATTATTAATTATTCTTCGCATTAATTAGCAGATTTAGCAAGAGCGATCGCGACTGCATCATTATTTTTGCGTAATCCTTCGTAATGGAAAAACACTTGACCACTGAAGTGGCGATCGCGATTAGTTTTAATATATTTAATTAAGTCTTGATGACTAACATCTTTGCCATTAGCAGTAAAGGCAATACCTGGGGCAAATTTAGCTAGTGAGTTAGGTTCAAAAGTTTTAACAATCTTCTTCACTTCTTGGTTGTAGCCGAAGAAATTAGAGCGATAAATCTGGGGGTGAATCATGTCGCATAAACCCTGATCTACCCAAGCTTTGCTATCTTGCAGCAGGTTATTCAGACAGAAAGGATATACCGCAGGGGAAAGGGAAACAATTGCTTGAGGCTTAATTGTTTTTACTCCTTGATACATTTCGGCTAAAAACTTAGTTAAGAGATTGGCGCGCCACTGTATCCAATCTTGGTTTTGGTGATTATCAGGTGGCTGCTTAGCAAAACTTGCTTGATATTGCCCGATGGTAACACTATCATATCCTGCGGTAACGGGCAGGGCAGGCAGGCGATCGCATCCTTGAATTCCGTCTACATCATAGTTACTGATGATTTCTTTGATAATCGACTGCATAAATTGTTGAACTTCGGGGTGAAAAGCATTCATCCAGGTTAGCCCACCCTGTCTTACCGTTGTGCCATTACGATCGATTGCTTGCCAATGAGGATACTGCTGGAGAATATGCCCTCCATTTGCTTGGTGAGAGGCAGCAAAACCATATTCCAACCAGGGAATTATTTGAAAGTTACGCTGCCTTGCTTCTGTAATGATCTCTGCCAAAGGATCGCGCTGCTGCTTTTCAAAAAAAGGGTCGATTGCTGGTAAATGATAGTGATTCATTATTTGGCTAGGATAGAGAGTATACCCCCGATTCCAAACCACAGGAAAGAGCAGATTAAATCCATAAAAACTCAAAAAATCTAACGCCTCAATTATATTTTGCCGTGACTCCAGCACTTTGCTGTGAGGACGATTGGCAATCCAAACTCCGCGTATTTCCGACATCAAGACTGGTTACTAAAATATACTGCTGAGATGATAATTAACCCTAGTAAGCACAAGGGAACTAATAAATTAATTGGTTCAATCATTTTAAGATCAAATTAAATTGCCTTTTCTCTCCCCTAAATTTTTACTTGAACCAATCTCTTTTAGCCAACTTAACCAAGCTTTATATTCTACAGGGATTATCCTTCGCTTGGTTTCCCATTCCCACGATTGTTTTATTTTATCAACATTATGGGTTAAACATCGAGCAGATTGTTTTGCTCAAAACGATCTTGTCCTTGTCAATTTTATTGCTAGAAGTTCCTTCTGGATATATAGCCGATCTGTGGGGCAGAAAAGTTTGTTTGGTCGTTGGTAGCGGGGTATGGGTTGCTAGCTGGTTAATTTACTGTACTGGAACTTCATTTGATGTTTTTGCGATCGCCGAAATTTTAGCGGGAGTAGCAGGAAGTTTGATTTCTGGGGCAAACACCGCCTTGGGTTACGACACCCTCTTACAGTTGGGCAAAGAACAACAGTATCAAGTATGGGAAGGAAAACTAGTTGCCATTGCTGGTATCAGTGAAGCAGTTTGTGGCATTATTGGTGCAGCGATCGCTTCAATTAATTTAGTCTATCCTTTTTATCTCCAGACGCTGTGCTTAATCATTTACTTTGGTTTAGCCATAACTTTAGTCGATCCACAAGATCATCGAGCGATCGCCCAAACACAAAAATTAACTCAGCTCAAAAATATTCTGATTGATGTCTACCAACGTCCCCAACTACGATGGTTAATTTTACTCAGCAGCATTTTTTCTAGCGCTAGCTTCTTGATTGTTTGGCTAGCGCAAGATTATCTCCAGCAATTAAATATTCCTATTCAAGCTTTTGGTTGGGCGTGGGCAATATTTCATCTGGGGATGAGTTGGGCATCGATCAACTCCCATCATCTACAGCGTATTTTGGGTATCAAACAAGCGCTTTTGCTGCTTATAATTATTTTAGCCGCTTCCTATATCTGTCTTGGCAGTATTACTCAAATGTGGGGGATAGTTTTTATCATCAGCATCTATTTAGTGCGAGGTTTTTGTTCGCCGTTGATTCTCAATGCCATCAATCAGCAGATCTCTTCTTCTGTTAGGGCAACAATTCTTTCTCTTAATAGCCTCGTGTTTCGGGTTACTTTTGCGGCAATTGCCCCTCTAGTGGGAGCGATCGCCTCTGAGTATGATTTGTTTATTGGCTTGAGTGTAGCAGGGTGTTTGTTTTTTCTATCTGGTGGGTATTGCTGGTGGCAATTGGTAAGAGTTCAAACTTTTTAATTTTTAATTTTTAATTTCTGTAAAACCCCCAAGACCTTGTGTACGTGATTATACAGACGTTTTTCCTCAACTGTTTTCCAATTAAAAACAATTATTTACGTATTTTCACTAGGCATTTTAAGTTTTTGCGGTTATAAAGTTCTTATGAAGTTTAGATAAAGGATTTATAAAGCAAGCGAAAAAAACTCGAACAGAAGCAGACTACGGCTAAGTATTTAGCTAGTCAAGCTTGTCCAAGCGCGATCGCCAAACAATGAATATGTTGCCTACAGAACAATTCAGCACATTCACCTAATTACCTACTCAATCTTTATTCTTTATATACAGGCTATTTACTATGGATTCATTGATAGACATGCTCAATATCTCAATTGCTGATGCTAAAGAACTTGGACAACAAGTTGACTATGACTTTACCAGTAATTTTGCTGATGGTGAATCAGATGGAGAAAACAACTTTGAACCGATTGCTTACCAGTGGTTTAACTCAGACTATCGCAAGGGATATTTGAGCGGGATAGCCAAGAGAATTGGGATTGAATGCACACCAATTCATAGCCAAGAAATAGATCGAGTTTTTTTGTCTAACTATGTGGGAGCCAGCAAAGTATAGGGAGGAAGTTGGTGGGGAACAGGTTGTTTATCTTCTCTAGTACCCCTGAGACTGTCACTTTGCTGCTGCAAGGATCAAATTGACCTCAATATAGAAGTTTTATGGGCAATTTCAATTTATTAGGTCTGATCAGTAAAATTTGCCAAGTCAAACCAAACCATCTTATGAACTTAGACCATTTATTAATTCTGCTGAACGAAATCGATATTGATAATGCCAATCAAGAAGCAAAACAATCGCTCGAAAACTATTTAAAACGTTTGGTTGAAAATATATTCAAGCTACAGTATTGGGAATTAGAAAAAGGACGCAACTATAAGTATTGGCAAACTATGGTGTCTAATTCTCGCAGTGATATCCAAAAATTAATTAAATGCAGTCCTAGCCTTAGAAGATATATGGAACAAATATATCCAAAACTTTATCAAGATGCTGTCAACCTATGTCAATACGAGTTCTACATACCTAGAAATATATCAATTGAACTAGAGCAAATCTTGGAAAACAATTATTTTGGATAATCGATCAAATAGCTTTCTTTAAATTTTTTCTGCTGAATTCACCAGTATGGAGGTAAAATCCGGTGACCAATTGTCATGACAAAGAATTATTATGCTTGTTAATTATTGATGCTATTGATAATTTAGAACAGGTGATACGTGCTAGAGAATTAATCAATATTTTATGGGCTATTAACAATAGCAACTGTAAAACTGAGCAAGATTGGAATCGAGCTGAAATTTTACTTGAATCTTATGAAAAGACCAGAGACGAATTTTTAAAGGCTGCTATCTCTAATTTAAAAGAATCAGTAGAAGTTATGGCTGGTTCAACTAGCCAAAGCCAAATCTAAAATCAATTTAATAACTTAAGAAACTCGTCATAGGTGTTTCAATTTACGACGAGTTTTCGATAGCAATTTAATCTATATTTAGTCAGAAGTCAGAAGATAAGAGGGTTTAAATGAATTACTCATGACCTTCTCTCACATCAGTTTTTCAGTATTTACGACACTAAAGTAGTGCCAGCAAACAACTCTGCCCAAGATTTACTTTGAGCATCTGGGCTAGCTATAATCTCAACTATTGCTGATTTAGCCCTTGGCTGAGATAGTGCCTCAACACATACCTGAGCTACTTTTTGCCTAGGGATACTACCTTCAAACAGAGTATCAGCCGAGGACATAATAATGTTGTCGGCATTATCTTCTTCTTTGAGTCCTCCAGGTCTAACAATTGTGTAGGGGATACCGCTAGATTGAATATAATTCTCCGCCTGTTTTTTCCAATACAAGATGAGCCAAAACAAATTTAACGGGTGAAAAAATTTCGAAGTACACAGAGAAGATACTAAAATAAAATGCTCTAGGTCATGCTCTTTGGCAGCATCGACTAAATTTTTAGTTCCTTCATAATCTACTTTATATGGTCCTGTCGGATCTAGGCTGGGGCTAGCACCAGTGGCACAAATTAAGGCGTTACAGTCATTTAAAGCAGACTCATAGCTAGCTGGACTTAAAACATCTCCTTCAATCAGTTTAACTGTGTCAGGCAATATTGTTCTGCCTCGTTCCAGATTTCTAACTAATGCTGTGACAGCAATATCATTATTAATTAACTGTCTCACAATATGTTTGCCAGTTTTTCCTGTAGCTCCTGCAACAAATATCCGCATAAGATCTAAATCACACCCATACAATCAAAAAAGTGTTTAGCTGATAATTAACACCTTTATTGTAATCATATTAACAGTAAGGATTGGCTCTCAAACGTTAGTTTAAAAAGTGACATGCAGTCTAAATTTATCAATCATTCACAAAATACCTTCTTAAAAATTTCTTCTTCTGACTCTATGCAGCTTACCTATACTGATTCTATTGAACAGCAAAGAACGTTTGCTTTTACAGTTAGCTTTAATGGGCGCATGGATATGTATAGTGATCTAGATACTGTAGCCAAATATTTAGATGCTCATGAAGGCTGGTTTTGTCGCTGCGCTCAACCAATGAAGGTTGAACCTGTGGCTGATAACGGCTATATTCTCACTGTTGGTAAATTTGGTTCATTTGGGTACGAAGTTGAGCCAAAAATTGCTGTGGTGTTAAATCCTCCCATAGATCGAGTCTATCTAATGCAGACTATACCTCTTCCTGACTGCGATGAAGGATATGAAGTAAACTATCGTGCCAACATGAGGCTAGAGGAAGTAGCGGGTAATGTTCCAACACAAAGTAAAGGTTTATTTAGCAAACAGATAACCATGCCTCAGCGCGTTACCGAAGTAAACTGGGATTTGGATCTTAAGGTTAAAGTTGAGTTTCCCCAATTTATTAGCAAACTTTCACCTAACTTAATTCAGGCTACAGGCGATCGCCTATTAACGCAAATTGTCCGCCAGATTTCGCCTCGTCTTACTTATAAAGTACAGCAGGATTTCCACAACAGCCATGATCTTCCTATGCCACCAAAAAGCAGCAGACAATTGCATAGAGTTCCTCATCCTCAACAATATGCTGTTTAAGATAATTAACTAGAAACCCAGCTAATTAAAATTAGCTGGGTTTTTCAATTAATAGCGATTAAATTATTAAATAAGAACTGGCTACCACACTTGACACCAGTAAAGTCAATTGTCCTGAGGTCAAAGCTGTAACTTAAGATACCATCTTATCAAGAATTTTCTGGACAATTTGCATACCTGTAATCGCTTGCCATCCAAATAAACCTAGCAACACAATATTAAGAGAAACGTGAGTATTACGAGCAAGGCTATTACCCTTCTGCATTAAAGGGACTAAAGATGCGGAGACGGCAATTAGACAAGTCATACCCAACCCCGTCAAAAGATGAGAGCCTACGAAAAGCTTACCGTTGTTAATATAGGTAACTGCCATTGCACCAATATTGCCCAAAACCATCAAAGCCAACAGGATTGATCCTGCTTGATGATGTCTTTCGCCAAATTTTTGTTTAACTAGCTCTTTTCTAGTTTCTTTATCAGCACTGCGAACTTTTTTATATTGAAGTCCTAAATACAGTGCATAAACCGCAAGACCTAGCAAAACCCACATGAGAATTGGATGACCAAATTGTGACCAAGTTTTAATGCCATCGGGAATTTCAAACGCCATAATATTTTCTCAAATTGAAATCAGCTGAAAACTTTATGAAAATTAACCTAACATAAAGTAACTTTGCATAGGAAGAGAATGCTGAATTTTTTACTCAAATTTGCGATCTAGATAAATAAACGAAGTCTACAATAACCGAGAGATATGCTAATCTACACGACAGTTAATTAGTTTCCGATTGTACTACCCTCAACAATGCAACTAGAACCCATCGCAATTATTGGTATTGGCTGTCGTTTTCCAGGTGCTGAGAATCCCCAAGCTTTTTGGTCAATGATCCGAGATGGCAAAAGTGGCATAGTTGAAGTCCCTGAATCTAGGTGGGATGTTGATGCCTATTACGATGCAGATTGTAGTCAGCCGGGGAAAGCTCATACTCGCTGGGGTGGGTTTCTCGAAGATATAGAGAGTTTCGATCCGCAATTTTTTGGCATTGCTCCCAAGGAAGCAACCACAATGGATCCTCAACAACGTCTTTTGTTGGAAGTGGCTTGGTCAACTCTCGAAGATGCAGGTCAAATTCCTGAAGATCTTAAAGGTAGTAAAACAGGAGTCTTTATCGGGATTGGGACTCATGATTATTCCATCATGATGTGGCAACAGCCTGTGAGTGAACCCTATGCCACCACAGGGACAGGTAACTGTATTGCCGCTAATCGGATTTCCTATAGTTTTGATTTTAAAGGCCCTAGTTTAGCGGTGGATACTGCTTGTTCTTCCTCCTTGGTAGCGGTTCATTTGGCTTGTCAAAGTATTTGGACGGGAGAGTCGGAATTAGCCTTAGCAGGAGGAGTAAATGTGTTGCTGTTGCCAACAATTATGGTGGGTTTTAGCAAAGGCGGATTTATGTCTCCTCAGGGACGCTGTCAGAGCTTCGATGCAGATGCGGATGGCTATGTTAGGGGAGAGGGGGCAGGTTTGGTACTTTTAAAACCTCTAGCTCAAGCTCAAGCAGATGGGGATGATATTTATGGGGTAATCATCAGCAGTGCTGTTAATCAAGATGGTTTAAGTAACGGTTTGGCAGCACCAAATCCCCAGGCTCAAGAAGCGGTATTACGAGAAGCGTATCAAAGAGCAGGGATAGATCCTACTCAGGTAGATTATGTTGAGGCACACGGCACAGGAACAAAAGTGGGCGATCCTATTGAAGCGAATGCTTTAGGGGCAGTTTTTGGAGAGCGTCGTGAGTCTGGAAACAAGTGCTTAATTGGTTCGGTTAAAACTAACATTGGGCATACCGAAACCGCAGCGGGTATTGCAGGAATTATTAAAGTAGCACTGGCACTCAAGCATAAGCAGATTCCTCCTAGTTTAAATTTTAACCAACCCAATCCAGCGATCGCTTTTGAAGATCTTAAGCTAAAAGTGGTCACGGAATTAACTCCTTGGTCATCGGACAAGCCTTTAATTGCAGGGGTTAATTCTTTTGGCTTTGGAGGGACGAATGCTCATATTGTGATCGGGGAGGTTGAGGATCAGGAAATAAGGCAACGGGGAGATGGGGAGAGCAAATCGTCTGAGTTGAATCTGTTGACTCTATCGGCGAAGAGTAAGTCTGCTTTAAAGGAGTTGGCACAAAGTTATTTAAATTTTATCCCAGATTGCGATCGCTCTTGGGCAGAAATTTGTACGGCGACTCAAACGCAGCGGAGTCATTTTAATCATCGTTTAACCTGTATTGCTAAATCTCCAGAGCATTTGCAGCAGCAGTTAACAGCTTTTATCACCAACCAAGACGCAGCAGGATTAAGATTTAGCACCGTTAGTAATCAAACCAAGCAAATTTGTTGGCTGTTTACTGGGCAAGGTTCGCAATATGTGGGGATGGGGCAAGAACTTTATCATATTCAGCCTGTGTTTAAGGAGTCATTAGACCGCTGTGCCACCATTCTCAATGCTTATTTAGATCGACCTCTATTAGAGGTAATTTTTTCCTTGGATACCTCTGATTATGCCGATCATCAAGCAGAAATTAATCGCACTGTCTATACTCAACCAGCGATCTTTGCCTTGGAATATGCCTTGGCGCAATTATGGCTATCTTGGGGAATTAAACCTGATTATGTGGCGGGACATAGTATTGGCGAATATGTTGCTGCCTGTATTGCAGGGGTTTTCAGTCTGGAAGATGGTTTAAAGTTGGTTGCCACTAGAGGTAGGTTAATGGAAGAATTGCCCTCGTCAGGAGGGATGTTGGCTGTGTTTAGCAGTCAGGTTGAAATTGCCGAATTGATTGCTCAGCATCAGGAAGTAAATATTGCAGCAGTTAATCATCAGCACAATACAGTTATTGCAGGCAACATCAATACCCTAGCTATAATTGAAGATAAGCTGGCAAGTTTAGAGATTGCTAGCACTCTACTGGAAGTTTCTCATGCCTTTCATTCTCCCTTGATGAAGCCGATGCTGGGAGATTTTCGACAAGTAGCGGAGTCTGTTACTTATCATCTGCCTCAGATTCCTCTAGTTTCTAACGTTACGGCACAGCTGGCAAATGAATCAATTACTAGTCCTGATTATTGGGTTGAGCATATTACTCAACCCGTTAACTTTGCTGATGGGTTTGGGTTTTTGTTAGAGCAAAAAATAGCGCTCTTTCTGGAATTAGGCGCAAAACCAATTCTTGCTAGTCTTGGCGCAACTATCTCTGCCACAACCGATTATACGACCATTTTGCTGGCGAGTTTATCCCCTAAGCAACCTGATGAACAAGTAATCTTAAATAGCCTTGCCCAGCTATATCATCAGGGAATAAAAATTAATTGGCGTGAGTTTAACCAGGATATTAATTATCCTAGAGTTAAACTACCCAGCTATCCTTTTCAACGTCAGCGTTATTGGTGGGAACAGGCTAAGTTTTGGACTAAAGATGTTCCTGTACAGCAAATACATCCTCTATTGGGGAATCCGTTAACTTTAGCAGAGACATCAGAAATACGCTGGATAGGGCAAATTAATGCTTATCTTCCTAATTATCTTCAGGATCATTGTTTAGAGAGTGAGATTGTCTTTCCCGCAACGGCATATCTAGAGATGGCTTTAGCAGCAGGGTCGAATATTGATGCCAAGAGCATACAGCTAAAAGAATTTATTATTCATCAGCCTTTAATCTTGAGCGATAAATCTACTCAACTTCAGACGGTGTTATCTCCTGTTGTAGATTCAGCTTATCGGGTACAGATTTTTACCCGTGAGTTAGATAGTGATTCCTTTATGCTGCACAGTGAAGTCTTAATTAGCATTCAATCTGAGGAATTGACTAACAATCTAGACTTGGCTCATCTAAAATCGCGGTTACAGCCACAAATAGCAGAAATTGCTGATTATTATCAGTCGTTGAGTAAACAAGGCTTAAATTACGGCGTTAGTTTTCAAGGCATTAAACAGATTTGGCATGGAGAAACAGAAGCTTTAGGCTGTATTCAGTTACCAGATCATTTAAACAGTCAAGCTAGTGACTATCAAATTCATCCTGCTTTACTTGATGCTTGTTTACAGTTAATTGGCACAGTTAGCGAAGCCAACTCAGGCATATACTTACCCATTGGCATTGAATCTCTAAGTCTGGCTCAAGCTAATCTTAATCAAGTATGGGCTTACATAACCATTAAACCCACCATAAACAATCAAACTATTACAGCAGATCTAGTTTTAACCAATGATGCGGGTGCTGTAGTAGGAGAAATTATTAATTTATCTCTTCAATATCTTAACTGGCGATCGCTTCAAAAACTCCTCAATATTTCTATTTCTCCATCAGCAAAAAATAGTCTTACTCAACATCTATATGAAATAGACTGGGAGCAAAAGAGTATAATCAGCCCAGAAACAGCAAAAAAAGCAGAGAATGACTGCTGGCTTATTTTTGCTCAGGATAATCAACTAGTTCACCTTTTAACGCAACAACTAGCTGGTATTTTAGTGATTTTAGGCGGCGATCGCTTTAATCAATCTAATACCCATTTATATACCCTCAATCCTAGTCAGGTAGAAGATTGGCAGAGTTTATGGCAGGCTGTTAACTACCAACCGCAGAATAATGTAAAAATTGCTTATTTTTGCAGTCAGCAAGAACCTGCAAGTAGTAACCTTTATGCCGAAATATTTAATTTAATCCAGTCTGTAACCAAAGCCAGGCTTAATCTGACTCAATTAAACATTATTACCGAGCAAAGTCAATACAAAGCAACAAATAATCTGACAGGAGGAGTCTGGGGTTTAGGTCGCACAATACAGCAGGAATATCCCCAGATGTGCTGTAAGTTACTGGATTTTGATAGTTTACAACTTAACCATCTGCCCCAAGTATACTCAGAATTACTCGCCTCGGATGGTGAAACCCAAGTAGCGTATCATCATCAGCAAAGATATGTCGCCAGACTAAATCCGCGTAATAGTATCTTAGATTATCCTTATCGTCTGCAATTATCTGCATACGGCAGTCTCGACAATCTTACCCTCGCACCCATAGAGCGTAAAGCGCCTCAACAAGGAGAAATCGAAATTGCGGTGGCAGCTAGTGGGGTTAATTTCCGTGATGTGTTAAACGCCTTGGGAGTACTCAAAGAATATCTTCAGGCAATGGGGTTTAATGACTCCACAGAAGTACCCTTTGGCGGAGAATGTGCAGGGGTTGTCGTGGCGGTAGGGCAAGGGGTAAGAAATTTCCAGATCGGCGATGAGGTAATTGCTGCCCAAGCAGTGGGTAGCTTAAGTAGTCATGTAACGGTGCCGGCTAAATTTGCGATCGCCAAACCCCAAAATCTCACCTATAGCGAAGCTGCAACCATCCCCACTACCTTCTTAACTGCATACTACGGGCTGCATCATTTAGCCCAAATCAAACCAGGAGACAAAATTCTCATTCACGCTGCTGCGGGGGGTGTCGGGCAGGCTGCGGTACAGATTGCCCAACAGATAGGTGCAGAAGTTTACGCTACTGCTTCTGCTGGCAAATGGGACTTTTTGAAGGCTTCAGGGGTTAAATATGTAATGAACTCCCGTCATCTGGATTTTGCTGAGGAAGTAATGCAGTTAACGGGTGGCAAGGGGGTAGATTTAATTCTCAATAGCTTAAACGGTGATTTTATTCCCCAGAATTTAGCTATTCTCGCCCCCAATGGTCGATTTGTGGAAATTGGCAAGGTAGGCATTTGGGATCGATCCCAGGTAGCCGAACAACGAGCCGATATTAGTTATTTTCCTTTCGATTTACTAGAGATTTCTCGTCAAGATCCCGATCTGATTAAGCATATGTTTGCTGAATTAATCCAGCAGTTTATTGATGGTAAATTACAGCCTCTACCCCACCAGATTTTTCCCATTCAGCAAGCGAATGATGCCTTTCGCTATATGGCACAGGCTAAACACATCGGTAAGGTAGTAATTGATTTTCCTACTAATCATCAGGTAGTTACCAGCGACGGCAGCTATTTGATTACAGGCGGCATGGGTGCGTTGGGTTTACAGGTGGCAAACTGGCTAGCCGAAGAAGGGGCAAAACACTTGATTCTTGTCAGTAGAAACCAACCTGAGATATCTGCACAACAAGAAATTGCTCGCCTCAAACAGCAAGGTATTAAAGTAGAGTCGATCCAAATTGATATTAGCGATAGTCAAGCTGTAAACGATCTCTTTGAGAGTTTAAATGCGAGTCAAGTTAAGCTCAAAGGCATAATTCACGCAGCAGGAATCCTGGATGATGGTCTATTAAAAAGCCTCTCCTGGGAGAGTTTTCAGCGAGTTTTACCGTCCAAAGTTGCTGGGGCTTGGAATCTCCATCAAGCTACGAAAAAACTATTCCTAGACTGGTTTGTCTGCTTCTGTTCGATCGCATCTACTTTTGGTTCCGCAGGACAAAGTAACTACGCGACTGCTAACGCCTTTATGGATAACCTGATTAGTTATCGCCGTCACCAGGGTTTACCAGGTTTAAGCATCAACTGGAGTATTTGGGATGAAGTAGGAATGGCAAGTCGTTTGACTCCCAAACAACAGCAAAGATTCAGCCAACAGGGTTTAACTGCGATCGCGCCATCTCAGGGAATAAAAGTACTCAAACAATTATTGCAACAACAGGCAACCCAAACCATCGTCTTCCCCGTAGACTGGGCAAGGTTTTTAAGTCAACAACCTGCTAATCCTTTTTTTGAGAGAGTACAGCCACAAGCCAAGGTTCAAAAAGTTCAAACTTCATCTTTCCTCCAGCAGTTAGCCCAAACAAACCCAGCACAACAGCATGATCTTTTACAATCCCACATTCGCGCACAAATAGCCAAGGTGTTAGGCTTTAGCGATCCTGAAAGTGTTGATATCCAAGAAAAATTTGCCGATTTGGGTATGGACTCCCTGATGGCGGTAGAGTTTAAAAACAATCTCCAGGCTAGTTTTGGTAATGTGATCTCTTTAACGGCTGCTTTTGATTATCCCAACATCGAGCTATTAACAGCATATGTTGCTCAGGAATTATTAGACGGAAATGTTTTATTAACTGCAACAGCCAAAAAGGAATCCCCAAAGCTTACAGCTAAGATACCTGCCGTAAATAAACCGCAAATTACCCCGACAACTAGAAAGAAGATTGACGTTAAACTCGAATACAGCCAATTCAAACTCACTCCAGAATATCTCAATCTCAAAAAAGACCTTGAGCGAGTAGAAAAATTAGGCAATCCCTTCTTTAGTCTCCATCAAGGTGTTGCTCAAGATACAATTCAAACTGGCGATCGCGCCTTAATCAACTACTCCAGTTACAATTATCTCGGCATGTCAGGAGATCCCACTGTCATTGCTGCCACCCAAAAAGCGATCGCCGAATACGGAACTTCAGTCTCCGCCAGTCGAGTATTATCGGGAGAACGTCCCATCCATCTGGAATTAGAACAGGAAATAGCAGATTTAATCGGTACAGAGGCAGCGATCGTTTATGTAGGTGGTCATGCTACCAACGTCAGCACTATTGGTCATCTGTTTGGCAAACAAGATCTAATTATCTGTGATGCCCTCAGCCACAATAGTATTCGAGAAGGATGTAAGCTTTCAGGAGCAACGATCATTGATTTTCCCCACAATGATTGCCAGGCTTTAGAAGAGATCTTAAACCGAGAAAGAACCAAATACCACAAAGTCTTAATTGCGATCGAGGGTATTTATAGCACCGATGGCGATCTTGCACCTTTGCCCGAAATAGTCAACCTAAAGCAACATTATCAAACTTTTCTCTTAGTTGATGAAGCTCATTCAATTGGTGTACTGGGTTTATCTGGCGGGGGAATCAGAGAACACTATCATCTCCAGGCAAAGGATGTGGATCTATGGATGGGAACTCTCAGCAAATCCTTTGCTAGCTGTGGTGGCTATATTGCGGGAAGTAGTGAACTGATCGAATATCTCAAATATACTGCTCCTGGTTTTGTCTTTAGCGTGGGGATGTCTCCTGCGAATACCGCAGCAGCTTTAGCAGCGATTAGACTACTCAAGTCTGAACCAGAAAGGGCGATTAAACTCCAAGCTAAAGCTAAATTGTGCCTTGATTTGGCTAAAAATAGCGGGTTGAACACAGGCAGCAGTGTCGATTCACCTGTCATCCCCATTATCGTCGGTGAACCCCATAGAGCAGTGCGTTTGTCACAACTATTAAATCAAGCAGGAATTAACGTTAACCCGATGGTATATCCTTCTGTACCCTACAATGCTGCTCGTTTACGCTTTTTTATTACCTGTCTGCATACAGAGGCTCAAATTCAGCAGACAATCGAGGCTGTAATGGCTTCTATTTAAAACGGTTTTCCCGCTATTTTTAAAACAGGGATGAGATTTAAATTTAATCATGCACTCGTATCAAAAAGTACTAAATTTCTCTAGTTCAGGTCTTATGATTGTAAAAAAATAATTTAATTTTAGTTCTGGAGATCCGCTATCAGAGCTTATGAACGCTTTTAACTCAACTGCTACCAAAAGTATTCCGCAAATAAAGTCTCCTTCCTACAACTATCCACAGCTAGATGGTTTTTTAAATATCTTGCGACCATTAATTCGCGAACCTTCGGTGGTTGGCTGTGAAGATTCTTTTTTTCGGGTACTTAGCCGAGAATTAGCAGAAATTGGACTCAAGGTACAATATTATCAAGGTGTTCTAGTCGCTCAAGGCAGTAAACCTCACGATTTAATTCTCTCAGCGCATGTCGATCGACACGGCTTATTATGTACTGGGACAAATGAATTTCAATATGCTGCTTTTGTTGCCAGTAACCGTAGTGATTTAACGGGAGATTCTGTTTCCGAACAGATGATGCACACTATTGAAAATCGCTTTCAAGGGCAGCAGGTTCAGGCACACCTACCCTATGTAGGAACGTATTTGGGTCAGGGATATATTACTAATTCTTATATTTGCCCTACGAGAAATAATTTAATTTTTGAGTTAGACGGCTTAGATTTTTTACAGCCAGGTACGCCAGTATCTTTCCTAGATCGTCTTAAGATAGAAAATGACTGTATTTCGGCTCAAATAGATAATGTTGTCAGTGCTGCTATGATTGTCTACCTATTTCGACTGGGTTTTCAAGGTACGGCACTATTTACGGCACAAGAGGAGGCAGGTAAAAGTTGGCGCTATGCTCTTTCTTGGTTTCAACGTCAGCAGCTAACTACACAGCGGTTATTGATTTTAGACACAAGCCCTTATCCAACTCGCGAAGTCGCCGAATTACAGCAGGTTACATTACGTCATCAAGATGCCAGTGGTTATTTTGCAACCGAAATAACTGCCGAATTAGCGCAAAGGTGCGAGAAGATGGGAATTTCTTATTCTTATAAAGACGCTTATATTCAGGCACAAAATAAAATAAATAATACATCATATTCATTAGGTAGAACTGAGTTAGGGCGATTGGCCACTGCAACAGAAGGCAAGATTAACGGTACTACTCTACAAATTCCCTCCACTGATTACCACACCCCTAATGAAACCGCTTCTTTGTCCTCGATAAATGCAGTAATTAAGTTATTAATGTCCTATATATAGTTAAACCGCATCCAGTTTGAAACCAGGAGTTTTTAAGTTAACTATTCGCAAGTTCCACACCCGCGTAGCAATGAACTTCTGTTTAACTTGTTGAAAAACTATGGTTTTCTATTGTGTAAAAAAAGCTATTTAATTTTCCAGAGAAATAAGTAGCTGGGTAAAATTAAATATAAAATAACGGATTCTTATTTTTCTCCCCTATCTCCACTACTCCACTACCTCACATAAGTCTTTAAATTAATTATGCCTAGCTACTTATGTATCTTTAAGGCGATCGCTTTAAAGATTTTTGTGAAATATATAAAAGAATATTATCAATGAGCGATTACTTTAAATTAAATACTTTTACTTTTAAGTTAATAATAATATTCAACTTTTGATATAGAACTTAGAAAAAATAATTTTCTAAGATGACAGCAAATATATAAAATTTATAGATCTGATTCAGCTATTTGCGGCTTCGTTTTTTTGTTAGTTGGCTATTTTTAAAGCCAGAATAATATGAGTATTAATTTATTAACTAAACCCAAATTCGCCCCTAATCAAACAGTTTGCTTTATCGGCGGCATAGGTAAAATTAAAAGTATTCAACAGCAAGATAGTCGTTGGGTTTATACTATCGAGATGAGTATGGGAGTAGAACCCGATTTTGGTAGAGTAGGGGCAAAGACAACTATTGTTTTGGCAGAACAAGATATCCGCTGAGCAAGACGAATCGTTTAAGCTTGGTTATTAATTGGTTGAATAGTAGGCAGTAGATAGTACAAGGGTTAACTTAGTTACCGAAAAGTACTAAAAGATCGCGATTTATCTAGAGATGTTCTGGTTAATCTATAATTTTGCTGTTATCCTGAATCTTGCTTTAACCAGTTATTTGAGCATATGACCAACCAACAGCCAATTCAGATTCCTCATTGTGCCTGGCAACGTTCTATCGGTAAAGGATGGGATCATCCCTACACAGTGCGTTACGCTAGTAATCTGGATGATGGTCCTTGGCATGGAATGCCCTTAGGAGGAATGGGTGCAGGATGTATTGGTAGATCGAGTAAAGGAGATTTTAATCTCTGGCATTTGGATGGGGGAGAGCATATTTTCCAGTCTCTCCCCGCCTGTCAGTTTAGTGTGTTTGAACAGATAGCATCAGCTACTCAGGCTTACGCTTTAAGTACAGAAGCACCAAAGGATAATACTCTGTCTCGTTGGTCATGGTATCCGCAAGAGAAGGGAACTTACAGCGCTTTATATCCCCGCAGTTGGTTTGAGTATCAAGGAGTTTTTACCACAGATATTACCTGTGAGCAATTTTCGCCTATTTGGGCAGAGAATTATCAGGAATCCAGCTATCCCATCGTTAATTTTGATTGGACGATACACAACCCTACAGATCAGCCCATCACTTTGAGTATCATGCTGACATGGCAAAATACTGTTGGCTGGTTTACCAACGCGATTAAGTCACCGACAATTAAAGTGCGGGATGATGGCAGTCCTGAATATGAATATCAACCTAAGTGGCGCGATAGTACAGGGAACTATAACGAGTGGATTCAGGATAACTATCGGGTGGGCTGTTTACTCAATCGGGTGCAGCCTCATGAAAATGTTCAAGAAGGGGATGGGCAAATTGCGATCGCCTCGGTTTATAATCCTAGTGTCGAAGTATTCTATCTCAGCCGTTGGAATCCCGATGGTGACGGTGGGGAAGTCTGGGACAACTTTGCTGCTGATGGTTCTTTGCCCGACTTACAGGATGAAACTCCCGCTGATTCTGCTGAACAAATTGCTTGTGCGATCGCAATTCGCTTTACAGTTAAACCAGGTCAAACTAAGACTATCCCTTTTACTCTAGCTTGGGATTTACCCATCACTGAATTTAAACAGGGCGTTAATTACTACCGTCGCTACACCGATTTTTTTGGACGCAACGGTAAAAACGCCTGGAGTATGGTGCGGACTTCCCTCAAGCATAGTGATTTGTGGCGCGAAAAAATTGAGGCTTGGCAACAGCCGATCCTGCAACGGGATGATTTACCCAACTGGTTTAAGATGGCCTTGTTTAACGAACTATATTTACTGGCTGATGGTGGTACTCTCTGGACTGCCGCTACCGAAGATGATCCTGTCGGACAGTTTGGGGTTTTAGAGTGCCTGGACTATCGCTGGTATGAAAGCCTAGATGTGCGCTTATATGGTTCATTTGGCTTGATGATGCTCTGGCCAAAACTGGATAAATCTGTCCTGGAAGCTTTTGCCCGCGCAATTCCTCACCATGATGATACTCCGCGTATTGTGGGTTACGATCGCTCTAGCGCTATCAGAAAAGAAGCTGGCGCAACTCCTCACGATCTTGGCGCACCCAATGAGCATCCATGGCAGGAATCTAACTATACTTCCTATCAAGACTGTAACCAGTGGAAAGATTTACCCAGCGATTTTGTCTTGCAGGTATATCGTGACTATCTCCTCACAGGAAAAAACGACTCCGATTTCCTTTGGGAATGTTGGCACAGCATTACTCTGACTCTGGCATATCTCAAAAAATTCGACCGCGATAACGATGGCATTCCCGAAAACTCTGGCGCACCAGACCAAACCTTTGACGACTGGAAACTAAGAGGTATCAGCGCCTACTGTGGCGGACTTTGGATTGCAGCACTCGAAGCAGCAATTAAGATTGGTCAGATTCTTCTAACTACTCCTCCAACAAATCCTCAACTACAGCCAGAAAATTTCCCGACAGGTATGCAAAATACCCTTGATATTTATCATAGCTGGTTGCAGCAATCGCGATCGCTCTATCATGATGCTCTTTGGAATGGTGAATACTACCGTCTCGATACCGAAAGTGGCTCTAATGTAGTCATGGCAGATCAACTCTGTGGGCAATTCTACGCTCGTTTACTCGGCTTACCCGACGTGGTAGAAGAGCAATATACTATATCTACCCTCAATAAAATCTATGATGCCTGTTTCCTCAAATTTCATGATGGTAAATATGGTGCAGCTAATGGCGTGTTGCCTGATGGTAGTGCGGTTAATCCTGATGATACCCACCCTTTAGAAGTTTGGACAGGAATTAACTTTGGTTTAGCTGCCTTTATGCTGCAAATGGGCATGAAAGAAGAGGCTTTTAAGTTAACTGAAACTGTAGTGAAGCAAGTTTATGAGAACGGTTTACAGTTTAGGACTCCTGAAGCGATTACTGCGGTGGGGACTTTTAGAGCAAGTCATTATTTGAGAGCGATGGCTATTTGGTGTATTTATGGGGTTTTGAGCGATTGGGAATAAGTGATTCATTTATTGGATAAACCAGCCACACGAAGCTATTTTGTAAAATTGCTAAACTGACAAAGAAATGTGACTTCATCATCAATTAGCAATAGTGGATAGACAAAAGCGACCGTCAGAAAAATTTAATCAGAATAGTCAGCAAGCTGACCAAAGAGGTGAGTTATATTCAGCAAAAGATCATTTATTAGAGAAAAAAACTTCTTGGCTATTAAAAAAACGAAAAGGTGGCAAATCAATATGGGATTGGTTGGATTTACTTATTGTGCCAATACTAATCGCTACAACTGCTGGCACATTTACTTTAATTAATGTTTCACGGCAAATCGAAATATCTAGGCAATTGAATAAGATTTATAAACAAAGAGATAAAGACGAAAAAAATCGTAATCAGCGAAATTTATTGGTCGAATATATGGATGAAATTTCTGGATTAGTCGAGCAAAAATTGCTTAACTTGGATGATGATAATTCAACAACTCAAAGAACTATTGCTAAGGCAAGAACGATTTCTATATTAAGAGCCTTGGATAGCGATCGCAAGGGGGAATTAATTCAATTTCTTAGTACTGCTCAACTAATCGAAGCAGACAACCAAGTTGTTGATTTATTCTCAGCCAATCTTACGAATGCCAATCTGAAGGCATCCATTCTTAGAAAAGCTGATTTGAATGGTACTTTATTGTTTAGATCTAATCTTTGGGGTGCTAATTTAATAGAAGCTGATTTAAGCAAAGCTATTTTAGTAAAAGCCGATCTTGAGGATGCCACTCTTGAGAAAGCTAATCTCGAAAAAACTGATCTTGAAGAAGCTAATCTTAATCGAACCAACTTAAATAAAGCTAATTTTATAGGAGCAATAAATATAGTTCCTGTTCAGATCAAATCAGCTTGTAACTGGGAACAAGCAAAATTCACTGAAGGGTTTAAACAAAAGTTAGCTCAAGAACCAGATCGTAAAGTTGATTGCAGTAGATGGAATTGACACTTAAAGAGAATATTAATTAAACTACAATTGTGACTGTATAAAAATCAAACCATGAGCAAATTGTGGAATCATTCTAAAGTTAAACTTATCAAGTTCTTTAACAATATCTGGGTTATCAAAATCTTTGAAATTCATATTCAAAGAAAAGATTCAGCAAAACTGTAGGCTAGCAAAATTAGTAACTAATCTTGGTTCATAATTGAAAGAGATCGCCTTAAAATAAACAAAATGACATTACAAGAAGTTCTCAAATTAGCCAAACAACTAACTCCCATAGATAAAGTGCGTTTAATTCAACAACTTACTCCAGACTTAGAGAAAGAATTAGAACAACAAAAACCGCACCCCAAAAGATCATTACTAGGTTTATGTGCTGATTTAGGCACTGCACCATCGGCAGAAGAGATTGATCTTACTCGCAGTGAGATATGGGATAGTTTTCCCAGAGAGGACATCTAAATGATTGTAGCGGTGGCAGATACCCATACGATCATCTGGTATTTATTTAATGATGAGAGACTTTCTAACATTGCACGGCAAACAATTGAAACAGCAGCAGTAGATGGAAATCAGATTGGCATTTCTTCGATTACTCTAGCTGAAATAGTTTATCTAATTGAATTGAAAAAAACCGTATTCCAGAACAGACATTTGAACGTTTACTAAATGCAATGGAAGAAGAAAATAGCGTATTAATTGAAATTTCTTTGGATAAAAATGTAGTTAAAACTTTAGTTCGAGTAGACAGAAAACAAATCCCCGATTTACCAGATCGTATTATTGCTGCTACTGCTTTATACGTCCAAGTTCCAGTAATTAGTAAAGACAGAAAAATTAAGTTATCTGATATTCAGACTATTTGGTAATTTTGGTAATCAAAAAAATTGCGATCGCTATGATTAAAATCGTAGTAAAAAAAAGGCGATCGCCTAAAATCGATTTTACTATTGATACAAGCTTTTCATAAAAGTATCATAACTAAAGGCGATCGCTGTGACTCCAAGGGTGTTTGTTTTGTCTAATTTAGGTTTTTAGGTTTCGGCGAAGCTCAGGACAAAAGTTAAACAAGGGAAATCGAAAGCCAAACTAATTTCAACAGCAAACCAAATACATAAATTCATTTTGCTTAAGTATGGTGGTAGTTAAACAACTGCTGCTGTTTTAGGGTTGAGTAATCTCCTCTGGGGGAAGGCAATTTTATCAAAGCAAGGTAGGATCTTAGTCTATTAATTTTTTATTATGCTTAAAAGGTGGTAGTTAGTCCGAACCACTCATAAAGTTGAGATTATGACTAAATCTGTCAACACTCCTCCCAACCCCGAACCTGAGCAACCAAAAGGTTTGCAGCGGTTGTTGAACAAGCTCAAATCTGCTCCCAAAACGTTAGTAGGAGGAGTTGCAGCGATCGCTGCTGTAGGTGGTTTGAGCTACTGGGGAACACAAGTTTTGGTCAAAAATAAATTAGCGCCGTTTTTAGAGAATCAAATCGGCAAGATTATTGAGCGTCCGATTGATTTGGGAGAACTAAAAAATTTTTCTCTCAATGGGGTTGAGTTTGGCAATACGGTTATTCCGCCTACAGCTACTGATCCAGACAAGGTGGAGGTGGAGGGAGTAAAAGTTGGGTTTAATATTATCCCTGTCTTATTTCGTCGCACTTTACCTCTAGAGGTGGCTTTAATTCAACCCGATATTTATCTCGAACAAGAGCAGGATGGGGAATGGGTTAATCTGGACTTTCTTAACCAAGACACTGAAAAAAAAGAACCCTTAGTCTACTTTGATGTAGATTTGGATGTCGAACAAGCCAATATTACCGCTGTACCTTATCAGCAGAATCCGCTTAAAGGAAAGCTAGACGGTAGTGGCAGATATAATCAGAAACAAGCTTTTGCCGAATACGATCTCGACGCAACTATCGAACAGGCTAAAGCAACTATTCGGGGAAAAACTCAGTTAGAAACTGGTAGCACCAATACCAAACTGCTGATAGACAACCTTATTTTGGCAGATGCAGCGACCTTTTTACCAATTCCTCTAGAAATTAATAGTGGGACACTTAATGCCAATTTAGATATTAATATTCCTTCTTTTCAAGAAATTACCGCAGCTAACGTTAAAGGCAAGGTTAATCTGCAAAACCTGTCGGGAGAAGCTACGGATTTAAACGCGCCGATTACGGCTGAATCTAAACTTAATTTTAGTGGTCGTAATGCAAAAGTTAACCAGACTCAGGCAACTTTAGGAGATATTACCGCCCAAGTAGAGGGGCAGGTTAACTTAGATACTGGCTATGATTTAGATGTTGATGTGCTGCCGTTTCAGCTAGCCAGTCTACCTAATCAGCTAACTCAGCAATTGCCTGTGGATGTTGCAGGAGAAGTAGCAGCACAGGTTCAGCTACGGGGAGCAATTAAAGATCCCAAGCTGACAGGCAAGATTAACAATACGCAGACGGTAATTATCGATCAAACTCCACTCCAGAAAATTAATGCCGATTTTCGGGGAGACTTAGATCGAGTCGTTTTAGAAGATGTGCAGGTTATCCCCGTGGCAGGGGGAAAGGTAATGGCGGCAGGGATAATCACTACTAATCTGAGACAGGCTTTAGACAGTAAGCAGCCAATAGATACGGCTAAGATGCCTGTAGCTTTCAACTTTACCGCAGATTTACCCACAGAGAAACTGGTTAACCCTTACTATCAAATACCCCAAGAGGTAGCGGTAGGAGATCTTCAGGCAGAAGGACAGATTGATGGCACTTTGAATAATCCTCAAGGTGCGGTTAAGTGGAATATTGCTGACTCTCGCGCCAGTAATCTAGAAGATCTGGCAGGTTCAGGCGAATTAGTCATTGCCAATCAAAAGATACTGCTTAAAGACACAGAAATTACCTACGGCGAGGGACAAGTAGACTTAACGGCAGATGCCAATTTAGAAACTAAACAATGGCAAGCAAGCCTAGACGCAAATGATCTCAACCTCAGACCCTTTGCTGCTCAGTTTAGTAACCCCAATTTAAACCTGGATCGACCTTTGGGGGTAAATAAGGCTCAGGCTAAGTTTAACGGCAGCTTAGAGCAAATGGCTTTGGAGCAGATTGAGGGGACTGCGAATCTCAACCTAGATGTTAACGGTGGCAATACTATAATTAATAGTCAGCTTAACGAGGGCAATGTTCAAGCCAAGGCAATTACTGACAACATTAAGCTTAATTCCTTAATCCCCAGTCTACCGGTGGCTACATCTTTACAAGCAGGAACAATTACCGCTTCAGGAAAAGTCAAACAATTATTAGCATTTAAAGACAACCCCAGTTTAAATAGTCTCAAAGCTGATGCCGATTTCGATCTACTGGTAGATGGTGAAGCCGTTGCGGTTAACAGCCAATTAAACTCAGGTAAGATTCAGGCTCAAGGCAATACCAGCCAAATTAATCTTAATCGCCTTGTCTCTAATTTACCCGTACCCGCAAAAATTAGGTCAAGCCAGCTAACGGCTACAGGGGAATTACGGCAGCTATTAACTTGGGCTGATAACCCTAGCCTCAGCACTTTTGTTGCGCGTGTAGATGCAGATTTAAATGTGGCTGAGGGGACAGTTAAGGCGATCGCTGATCTTAAAAACAACCAGTGGCAGGCGAACCTAGATGCCAATGATATTAGCTCACAACTACTGCTAGATAAATTCGCTCCCCCTAATCTGGCTGGACTACAGTTAGATAACATCAATGCTCTGGCAAATCTTTCGGGAGATATTCGACCTTTAATTAATAAAAATACTAATATCCCCGTGGCGGTTAACCAACTGACTGTGGATTCGGGAGTACAAAACCTTCAAGCTCAGGGCAATCTTAATCTAGCTAATCTTACGAGTAAGTTAGATGCTGATAGTAATCTGAATGTTAAGGCTAATCTCGACTTCGATCGTCTGCCCATAGATCAGCTAGTGGCACAAACTAGCCAAAATAACGAACTAATCAAAGAGAGCGTGAATGTTAAGGGTCAGGCCGTTTTCAACGGTCAATTTACAGGTCAACAATTACTCTCTGCGCCGACAGAAAACGTCAGCCTGATTGGCAATCTCAATCTAGAGAATTTTGCCTTCAACGAGATTGTTTTTGACCCGATCATGACGGGCAGACTTAATATCCAGCCCCAACAAGAAATTGCCCTCAATCTTCAAGGGTCACAGGACATAATTGCCGCTAGAGCCGTTCCCTGTACTACCAGTAACTGTAGGCTTCCCTATCTACCGACAAACTTAGAAGTGCGTCAGGGAGAAGATACTTCTGAGCCTGTAATAGCTGTTGGCAAGCGTAATGGCGATCGCTTTTCTTTAGATATTGAGAACTTCCCTCTGGCATTACTTAATGTTGCTCCAGGTCAAGCAGCAGGTATTGAAGGCCCAATTAGCGGTACCACCACAGGCTCAGTCGATCTTAATCTTTATACTCTGGCAGCTACAGGAGATATTAAAATAGCTAAACCAGGCTTGGGCTATATTCAAGCCGACCAGCTTAACGCTGACTTTAACTATGACCCCGCTAATAGTCTTGCCGAAATCAGCAGTGCTTCTTTAAGACTAGATCGGAGTCAATATGATTTCAATGCTGCTTTAAATTTAGACACAGGAAAAATCGACGGTAAATTAAACATTCCTCAAGCATATATTCAAGATGCTCTAACTACCCTCAACTGGTTTACTGTCGAAGACGTGATTACCCTGTTGAAGACTCCCAACTATGCAGAACCCTCGGCAATTAGACCCGCACCTGAAAAAGATACGGTCGATCAGTCCATCGCCCGCAAGCTCAATCAGTTACGTAGAGTTAATCGCCAAATCCAGGCAAATGCAGCTAGCCGAAAAGTAGGGAGTATTCCCACCGAACTAGATATTAAAGGCGCATATGCAGGAGAAGTAATTCTCGGCGGGACAATTCAAGTCCCTGAAGCTGATTTTCGAGTTGAGGGCAACAACTGGCAATGGCAACCAGAACAAGCCTACCCCAACATTGTTAATCCTCTGGGCTTGGTGATCGAAGAGTCACAGTATATTGCTTTACCCAAACTGCTGATTGCTGGTCAGCTTCAGGGACAAACAGTAGATTTAGCCGAAGCCAGGCTTGAGGTTCAAGATGCAGCCTTATCTCTTAACGGTAAGTTATCTGCCCAACAATCTGATGCTAAGTTTACTGTGGCTAATTTAACCGTAGACGACATCGGTAGTTTCGTCGATATTCCTGTAGACCTAGCGGGAGAAATCAACAGCACTGGGACAATTCAAGGAACGCTAGAACAGCCTAAGCTAGAAGGGAAGGTAAGTTTTGCCAATGGAGCATTTAACGGTAACCTCTTGCCTGCTAATATAACGGGAGACTTTAATTATGACGGTAGTAAACTGGGCTTTAAAACCACTGCTCCAGATTCAATTCAGGTTGAGGCGAATCTTCCCTATCCAATTATCCCTGGTAAAAGCGATCGCTTTACGGCTAAAGCCAATCTTGAATCAGAAGCCTTTATTTTTCTAGATGCTTTGAGCCAAAATTATCTTGACTGGGCAGGAGGTGAGGGCAATGCTCAACTTGAGGCGAGTGCGCGGCTAGATTTAGACCGAGCAGAAAAAATCTATGATTTGTCTGCTCAAGGAGTATTAAACCTTGATAATGGCGAGGTGATCGTTAAAACACCTTTCTTTACTGAACCATTTCAAGGTACAGGAAAAATTACCATCAAAAACCAAATTATTAATGTTGAGACTCTAGAGGGAACTTTTGCTGATAAAGATTTATCAGCAACAGGTAAATTTCCAATTCTCACCCCAGTAAAAGGTTTAGAAAATCCCTTGACGATTAATCTCCCCCCAGGAGATATTGCGATCGCCAAACTTTACCAAGGCGGAGTTCAAGGGCAGGTAACTGTTACAGGAGCATCTCTTAAGCCAGTAATTGGCGGTGAAGTTACTCTAACTGACGGAAAAGTATCTATTCCTCAAACCAAAACCCCAACGGCAGAAGATACACTGCAAGTCGGTAAATCCTCAGCAATTAATGCGGTGTCAGGAGTTCAGGCAAGTAATAAGGTCAATAGTAAACCACGCCCACAAGCTGCTCAAAAGTCTGTGATCACCAGGTTGAATAATTTGAAGGTCAATCTTAAAGACTTTAAGCTAGAGCAAAATCCTCTCTATGATTTTCAGCTTGAAGGGGGCTTAACTCTCAACGGTACAGCAGATGAACCTAATAATATTATCCCCCAGGGCAAACTAAAGCTGACCAAAGCAAACGTAGATTTATTTAGCAATAGCTTTGACCTAGCTCGTAATCGAGACAATACAATTGTTTTTAATCCCCAAGCAGGTGTCTTTAATCCTGATTTAAATGTTGTTTTAAGAACATCAGTCGAAGATGTCCAAGGAGGAGTAGACAATTTACGTTTGGCAGGATCTAACTCCAACGAAATTGACGATCCTCTAACTCAAGGCAATGATAGTCGGACCGTCCGTATTAACTTGACCATTGATGGGAAAGCTCAAGAAATTTTGCCTAATTTGGGTCAAACAGCTAGTCTTAATTGCAATATCCGCTCTATTAATCAGCCTTTTGTGAAAAATCAAGCCTTTTATAATAAAGCCGAATTGAACCGTTTCACTCAATGTTTTGGCGATAATTTTTCCCTTAATACTAGTGAAAATTCTGATGACACCGCGACTCAGCGTAGCTTAATCGATTCCCCCGCAGTAGCATTAACCAGCATTCCCGCTCTCAATCAGGGAGAAATTCTCAATTTACTGAGTAATCAGTTTATCGGTTTTGCTAAAGATGTTAGTAGTGCTAGTCAATCAGAGCTATTTGATTTAGGGGTACAACGGTTTGTGGTTAATCCTTTTTTTGATAGCGTACTGTATAAAATAGAGGATTCTACAGTAGGTTTAGGGAAGAAAATTGGCTTAGACTATCTAACCATCTATCCCGATTTAGAAGGCACTTACGCAATCAATCAAAGTTCTTCAGTGCGCTTTATCTATAGCCATAATCTGTTTAATCAAGTAATTGAAGGAATTAACGGTACTGGCGATCGGGAAACCAGCAGCAGTAATGAAATCAAACTTGAATACCAAAGAAGGTTTTAACTTTGATCGTTTAGCATAGATTCTGGAACATTAAACTCGTCAAACTCATAGCAGAATGCAGATCAAAATTACCGCTTTTCCGCGCACCATTGTCAGGTTTCTGATCATGGGGGTGATTTTTTTTACAATCGTCGGTGTGGGAATTCAAATAGGTAAGTACGTATTTAACTTTCAAGATGAATGGCTGAATCTGTTGTTTAATGTCGATCTCGAGATGAACCTGCCCACCTGGTATTCTGCCCTAATGATTGCTTTTTGCGCCATCCTCTGCAAAATTATTGCTACGGGTAAAAAACAGCAGGGCGATCGCTATACTAAAGACTGGCAATTATTATCGCTAATTTTTTGGTTTTTGGCGATCGACGAGATAGTTAGTATCCACGAAATTTTTATTATCCCTGAAGTCAGCCAGGCGCTCCACTTGCCTAAATTCCTTTATTCAGCTTGGGTAATTCCAGGCACAATTTTTGTTGTTTGGTTCGTCCGACGCTACAGTAAATTTATCTACCATTTTCCCCCCAAATCTCGACTGCACTTTATCTTAGCTGCCTGTATTTATGTTGGCGGGGCGTTAGTTATGGAAATGGTTGGTAGCTATATTGCTCAATCTCTTACTCAGCAGAACATTATCTATGCTCTGAGTACTTCGGTTGAAGAATGCCTAGAAATGAGTGGCGTTGTCATGTTGATCTATGCCTTAATCTATTATCTAGGTCAATGGGTGCATCAACTAGATCTGCAAATCGAGATTTTAGAGTCTGTATCAAAACCTGAGCAACACCGTATCTAGGGGACTCTTCACCTTAATCTCGCCGATGTCGAGGAAATATCCAGAAGATTGAGAAAAAACGATCGCTTTTTCTGATTGAGATCTATCATAATTTTTACTTTTATAAAAATATACATTCTGGCTCTAATTCAACTCAGGTTTGATTTGCGTAATTTTACTGCATAAAAACTACTCTTTTAATCGAATTTTGCATTGCCAATTCTATTTTGAGCGACTATGCTTGTGTTTGAAAACAGCCTCCGTATTTTCTCGTAAGTAAATCTAGGCAAAATGGAAAAACTAGTGCTTGTTTAAAATCTGTTAATTAGACATAGCAATTCAAAATTATGCAAAATGTTTTCCAGAATAGCTAGGGATAATTAACTCCTTAGTTCTCTTTCTGGTTTTTTCATAAGCTGAACCTAACTTCGTGGTAACCAAATTAAAATCAACCAAAATTCATAGTAATTAATATGACAGAAAAACAATTGGCACAATAACTGAAAAGCTAACCAGCTAGGATCGTTATGAGCAAAAAATAGAGTCGTGTAACCTACAGAATAACGTTATTTTGTGGGCGCAACGGAAAATATTATATAGAAAGTTATTTGGCAACAGTTCGGTATTAAATAAAAATTTTATGCTGTTTAGAAGTACCTTAAGCAATTAGAATGAAAATTTTATTGCCAAGCGATCGCAATTCACCGATCACAATAGATTTAGCAGTAAATTGTCTTAATTAAATTAATTTAATACTGCCCAAATCTAAGGATTCTTCTGGTAGTAATACTTCAATTTTCTCATACATAAAACATGTATTGCAGGCTGAATTAATCTAGCCAGTACGCAAATTTTTCTGCCTAAAGTTCTCAAATTATTACAATAATCACACAATAACTATGAAAATTGCCGTAATTGGAGCAAGGGGTATTCCTGCCAAATTTGGAGAAATCGAGCGCTATTGCCAAGAACTATACCCTCAAATCGTGGCTCGTGGGCATGAGGTAGATTTATATGTTCAACCTAGTTATCATCAGCAATCATGGTTTTCTAGCTTTATTTATCAAAAAATGAAGGTAGTTACCCTTTTTTCCTTACCAGGAAAGCAATTTACCTGGTTTAACTCGGCTCTTAATACTATTTGGGCAACTTTTGGTAACTATGACGTGATTCACCTGCACGGTATGGCAGCAGCTTGGTTTGCTTGGTTTCCCCAAATGTTCTCTAATTCATCCATTGTCTTTACCTGTCACCAACTAGAATCTCATGCCGCAAGTTCATCTAAAGCATTTCGGCGGTTATCATCTTGGCTGGAAAAGATGGCAGTAGACTATGCAGACAAGATTGTAGTTACTACTCACGAGCTAGCAAACTATTTTTTTCGCAAGTATGGTGTCTGTTCTCATTATATTGCTAACGCTCCAGCTAAATATCAGCAAAACGACATGCAGTTTGGCTTTCGCGAGGCTTTCGGCTTAGAGCAACAACAATACATACTGTATTTAGGTACGTTTGAACCTAATCAAAGATTAGATCTATTGATTGAGGTGTTTCAGAAATTACAGCCTCGCAATTGGAAGTTAGTTTTAGCAGGAGATATTAGCCATTCTTTCCAGCACACCATCAATTTGCTCCAGATGGCTCAACAGCAAAATAATATTATTTTTACTGGAGACATTAGCGGTAATTTCTTAGCTGAATTAATGCGTGGTGCAGGTATATTTGTCGAACCTTCTGAAGGTAACAATTTAAGTTTTTCTGTCGGCATGTTAGACGCAATGAGAGCAGGAATTCCCATCGTGGCTAGTGATACCATGACCCATCGTAAGTTAATTGGTCGCGATCGCGGTTTACTGTTTAAAGCAGGACAATTTGATTCTTTGCTGGTTCAGCTTGAATATGCCATGTCTCGACCAAATTTACTCTTGACTATGGCTAAAAAAGCGCAGACATATATTGCTATAAACCATAACTGGGATAAGGTAATCTACAAAAATTTGTTTTTGTATTTACAGTTAACTACCAAAATACCTAGTCACCAACCGCATCAAGCCATAGATATTTAAGAGCAAAATCACAGTTTTATGATGCTCAAGCGCTCTTAGCTCACTGTCAATATTATTCATGCAACCATGTCTTTAAAATTACCGACAGTTTCGATCATTGTTGATGCTTATCAGGGCATTAGCTATTTACCAGCTACTCTCGATAGTATCCTACAGCAGACCGATGGCAATTTTGAAATCATAGTATTTAGTGACGATTACCGTCAGATCCATACTTGGTTTAGACGACAGCCAGATACCCGTCTTAAATTTACTGTCCAAAGTAATTTAGGTCTTGCTAATACTCTTAATCGAGGGCTTCTTGAAGCTCAAGGAAAATATATCTCCTTTATTCGCGCTGGAGACTTATGGCATCCCAACAAGCTAGAGCAACAGCTTTTTTGCCTCGATCGCCATCCTGAAGTTGCTTTGATTCACTCTAGTTCATTGTTGCTCGATTATCAGCATCCTAGCAGACAAACTACAGCCCTGACTGGTTCTTGCGCTAATCGGTCTTTTGCCCGAACGAAAATGGTAAATCCATTCAAAAACTTGCTTCAGCAACCAGAAATTTTGGCACAAAACCAGCTTAATCTCTCTTCGGTTATGCTGCGTCGTAGCTGCTTTGAAATGGTCGGGCTATTTAATCCTCAATTACAGATTATTCCTGACTGGGAAATGTGGATTAGATTAAGCAACCATTATCAGTTTATGGCGATCGCTGAACCACTAGTATATTGTTGTCAACGCCAAGATCATCAGTCAAACTGTCTTACTCTCGAAACAGATTTCCAAACAACAATTGAAATAACATATGCCAATGCCAATCTGTCTTCACAGCTTGAACAAAAATATCGTAGTTATGGCTTTGCCAGTCTATTTTTAGCGCACAATACTTTACAAACGAAAAACCCTGATCTTGCTATTGTACGCAACTACTGGTATCAGGCACTAATGCACAATCCTTTAATAATTTTCTCTCTAGAGTTTTGCCAACTACGCTGGTCAATTTTTCGTCAACATTTTCGCCTATATTGTCGGCAGCAATACCGCCATCTACTGCAATTAATTCAGAATGCAAGTCGCTTTAAAATCGCGATTTCTCCAACTAGACGTAGCCAAGATGTCTTCAACTGGATGCTTGAATCTGAAGAAGGTAGTAACTAAAAACTATACAGGGAGCAATTAAATATTGTCTAAAATCATTTTGATTCATACCCAAGCTGGGATTGATTGGAAAAATAATTCCGCAGTTTTTGCTGTTGAGCTAGCGCGCCGTCTAGATAATTATTTTGAAGTGGAACTTTTAAGCGGCGCTGAATGTGGTTCTTTTAGTCGTCCGATTCACTCTCTAGCTGCTAGTAGCGATCGTTTAGCTAATCCTTGGATGTCTAACTTACTCAATCGTCGGTTGCCACAACCTAAGATGGCGATCGCTCAGATGATCAGTTTTTTACCCTGTATTTCCTATCTGTTAAATCACCCCGCCGATTTAATTGTGCCTCAAAATGGTTATGCTGGTTTGTTGGCAGCCAATTTTGTCAGAGCAATCAAACAAACCCCCATTTTATTTACCGACCATAGCAGCTTAAATCAGGAAAAAAATCTGGAACGCAATTTAACTCTTAAGCCCAATCGCTTAATTACCCTTAATCCGATCATCGCTAAACATGTACGTAGATTAGCACCAAACCAAATAGTCGATACTATTCCACTAGGAATCGAGCCGACAGAATTTATGCCCGAAGGTAAAGCAATGATGACTGGCTTACCTCAACCTTGCATTATTACTGTTGCTCCTTTAAAGCGTTATAGTGACCAAAGAATTGAATTAACTATCAAAGCAGTTGCTCGCCTTTCCCAAGCCAGTCTCTTAATTTGTGGTGATGGTGTCGATCGCGATTATTTTCAGGCATTGGGCGATCGCTTATTAGGTTCAGGGCGATTCCAAATTAGAACTTTTGCCTATGCTCAAATGCCCCAAGTCTATCGTAGTGGAACTATTTTTACTTCAGCAGCGGTTCAAGAATCTTGCGGATTAAAATTCATCGAGGCGATGGCTTGCGGTTTACCCGTTGTGGCTATGGATAATCCAGTTCATCGCTATTTAATTGGCAATGGTGGTATTACCTGCGACCTAACTAATCCTGATTTATATGCCAATTCTTTACAATCGGCGATCGCTAGGCACTGGCAACAGCAACAACCAAGACAAAATGCCTTGAGATTTAGCTGGCAGGGCATAACTCTATTATATTATCAAGCAATTCTCAAAACTATGACCACCTACAATCATCGATTTTCTTCAGCCAACTCCCATCCGTCTATCAACGGCTAAAACAGACCGTCTGACTAAGGTATATTTTTTTACCAACAATTATTAAATTATTATTGATTTTAATTTTCACAAGAATACCAGACCAAAACTTTCGTTTTCGCCTGGCATTGCTCTATGTTTTTAGCTGTTTATTATATTTAAGGTCTTTATATTAGCTGACCTCTTTTTATCATAGTAAGTATATTCTCAGATATTTTGGCAACTCTGTTGTTTCGTAATATTTTCTTTATATTTACCTAAGTCAAGAGTTATTACTTTTTGTTTCGTCAGGAGATTCTGACTATTTGCTTAACGATGATGACGTAATTGACAATTTATTAGCCTAATTTAAGCTGTTAATTAAATATTAATCATGTTTAATTTATATTTATTTTTTTTGATTTAATTAAGAAAAACAGCTAATTATTTAAGTAATTGAGCAGTGGCGATCGCTTTGATCATATATTTTATGGTCAAGATCGAGAGCTAACTCTTTCTGTTTAAAGAAATTAAGCAGATCTTTGCTGATTTTCAATTGAGAATAACTTGATGTAAACTGACTATGAGATTTAACAGTAAGATAATTGCCAATGCTAAAAGTATTTTGGGGCAAGCTTTCTACTTGCTAGAAATTATTGCTATCCCAATCGAACTTTATCCAGAATTTGTCAATTTATCTATAGTTTTTTCTCAGATCACACAAAAGTTAAATCATCATGGAACAAGATCTTAGAGTTCAATTTGGGGAGATAGAACAAGCCCCAACTACCTATCCTGACGAACAAGGTCGGGTACAGGTAACAATCACTAATGATGGCAATGAGAGTCTAACTGATGGCAGTCTCAATCTTTACGCATCCAATGATGGAGAGCTAGACTTAGATAATCTCAATAGCAACGATGACTATATTGAAGGCACAGAGATTAATTCTTTAAAGGGAACAGATGAGCTGTTAGGCACTCTCGAAGGAATTGATCTGGCGGCAGGGGAATCTCGTACTGTTGATATCGACTTTGCTAGTGAGGAGTTCACTAATCCTAGCGTCGTCTCCCCTGGAGTATACAATCTAGGGGCGGTCATCGATCCTAATAATGCCGTTGCGGAAAGCGATGAGAACAACAATCAGGCGATCGAGCCTGTTTCTCCCGATGGGACTGATGCAATTCTTGATTGGAACTCGGTATTTTTAAATGCCAGTGAGACTCAAGGCAAACTGGATGCAGCAAATGGAGTTACATTAACTGAAGATACTGTACCTGGAGAAGCACCACCAATCCAAGCTCATGACGCTGCGATCCTCTCGATCGCTCAATATGAAGCTATCAACGCTATTAGTGCCATCAATGGTGGTGAATCTCCTTACTTGGACGGTTCGATTACTCCTCCAGAAGGGGCATCGGCAGAAGCAGCAGCAGTGGGGGCAGCCTATCAAGTTTTAACCACTCTGTTCCCCGAACAGGCAGCCACTTTTGAACTACAAAGACAAGAATCACTAGCGGAAATTAACGATAGTGAGTCAGCAGAAAGCTCGGGTTTTGATTTTGGGGTGCAAGTTGCCAATAATATCTTGGAACAGCGGGCAAACGATGGTGTTGACCAAGCACAAATACCCCTGGATCAAACAAACTACTATGAAAATACAGAGGCAGGACCACCTAGTGCAGTTCTTCTGGCAGGTTTTGGGGATGTCGATCCTTTCGCGATTAGTAGTGCCGAAGATTTTCGTCCTGATGGACCACCTGAGTATGGCAGTGAAGAATTTGTTCAAGACACTGAAGAGGTGCGATTATTAGGAGGAAAAAGTGATACCGATGTTACTCAGAGTTTGCGGACAGAAGAGCAAACTGAAATCGCTCAATTCTGGGCCCTTGATCGCAACGATAGTTTTAGACCCCCTGGTCAGTGGATTGACATTGCTCAGGAAGTAGCATTAGACCAGGGTAATAGTTTAGAAGATAACGCTAAATTGTTTGCTCAACTCAACGTCGCCCTAGCTGATGCTGGTATTGTTATCTGGGATACTAAATTTGAATTTAATCAGCAGCGTCCTTATAACTCGATTGTAGAAGACGATATAGCAGGTGTAACTAACGATCCTGAATTTGAACCATTGCTTAATACACCTCCTTTCCCCGACTATATTTCAGGACACTCTGGCTTCGCTGGTGCTGCTGCTAGTGTTTTGGAAAGCTTCTTTGGTGAAGATGTTACTTTTGAAGTTGCTTCTCAAGAACTACCAGGTGTGACTCGCGTTTTTGATGGTAATGGCGATCAAAATAGCTTCCAAGAAGCAGCAGAAGAAGATTCTGTTAGTCGCGTTTATGGTGGAATTCACTTACGTAGTTCCGTTGAAGATAGTCTGGCGACAGGTCAAAATGTTGGACAGTATGTAGCTGAGAATTTCTTGGCTTAATCTTAGGAAACCTACCCGTTGTTGGGTAGGTTTTTCTTTCGTGAAAATCACAAAAGTTAAATCATCATCGCCCAATATAGCTTACTTCAAGAGATCTGACATCTGACTAATTATTGATTTAAGATATTTGTCAGGATATTTGTTTATTGCTCAGTGCGACATATTGAGTTGCTGCATGAACTAGGGGTAATAAGGCTCCAGTTTGCTCTGTGCCGTTAACTCCTAAGTCGCTATGACAGAGAAATATTTTTTCTGTTGCTCTAGCCATAACGTCTCGCAGAATTCGCTCTAAGCGTTCTCGATCCTGAACATATTCGTCTTCGGGCATCCAGGTTTTGCCCGTCCACCGCTTAAGAAATAATGGCGCAGCAAATAGGGTAGCAGCACCACCTTGTGACCAGAGAGGAGAGCTAGCATCCAGCCAAAATTGCCAACGGTGGGACGATCGCTCTTGACGATATTGGAAGACAGTCGCCAGGGTAACAGCTTCTTTTTTGGGCGAAAACTGGCGTAATGGTCGAGGATTGGCGGTAATTGTCCCCCGACGTAGTAGCTGGATAAACTGAGCAACAGTAGCAGTCTGGGTTTGAAAACTCGGTTCATTTTGTCTCAATCTGCGATCTATTTCCCAAAAATGCTGGGCAGTTTCCATTAATTCTCTTAGTATAGCTAGGCGATCGCTTGTTAAAGAATTGCTCATTAAAAAGTGTTCAATTGCTTCGGATAACAAAATTGTCGGCGTTAAAAAGCTTTGTTGCTGTTGACGGATTTTACTCCCTTCGATCCAGCTGACAATTTGTTGATAGGCATTAGTTGCCTGATATCCAAGGCGATCCCAACGGGGGAAAGTTTCGACAGGAGATAGACAGGGGTATTCAGGTAGATATTGATAACAATAGTCAGCAATTAAACCTGCTCGTACTGGGTCGATTTGCGATTTACTAAAGACAATCAGCATTTCGGCGATCGCATCACGATCTACTAAGCGACCTAAGTCGCTATAAACTAAGCCCAACAGGGTCAGTAAACTTCTGACTTGAGGTGAGCTAATAATGGGACGCTGTTCATTTAGTGGAGTTACAGCAATATTTTGGGCAGCTAAAATTTCAATTAGGCTGTAACGGGCAATTTCATCTAAACCAGGGGCAATAATAGCGATTTCCGAAGGTTTAAGACCCTGTTGTACGGCTTGAATAATTATTTCCGCAGTCTGTCGTAATAATTCAGCACGAGAAATAGTTTGGATTGATTGGATTGTCTCAGGGGCAGATACTAAATAGGCAGTTTCGGTTACGAGTTCTACTGCCGTATCAGCAAACGCCATGCTCAAGTTAGAAGTGTTAGAGGTAAGCTGTTCTTGATGGCAACGAGATGCTAAACCAGCCAGATAATCAGGATCGGCGTTTAAGCCCAAGCGAGTCTTACCATGAGGATTATAGGTGAACACCCCAACTGCACCACGATCTAGCATAACTTCAAATAAATCACGAGCGATCGCTGGATAGTCATCCACATCATCAGCAAAAACTGCCTGATAACGACTATTTAAATGTCCCTGATATTTGGGATTGGGCAGCAAATAACGCCAGTAAAGCTCATAAATTAAACCATAACTCAGCAAACCTCGTTCTAAGCACCAGCTACGCCACGATAGCAGTAATTCTCCCATTCTTTGTTCAAGCTGACGATCTCCACCTAAATCATGAGCCGACAGCCCCTGGAGTAAGATAACAGCAATATCTTCTGTCGGCACACCACTAGCCCCTGCAAGCTGCATCAAATCTAAGGTTTGGCGCACTAAACGATATTCATGATCGAGCTCGCATAGCTCCAGCCAGTCTGGTTCATTGCGCCATAGCTGTGTGGCTAATTCTTGCTCTGTTTCGGGGCGAAGTCTGAGGGGAAACTGCGCCTTAAGTTTTAATTCTTCAAAAATTAAGGGAAAAAATAACATTACCTCATCGGTAATAAAACCAACAGGAGTTTTACACACCACAGGATAAGTGCCGTCTACCGCCAGCACCAGGCGATCGCTTAATTCACGGCGATTTTGATTATTGGCAGCAAAGACTAAAATAGCCGAGGCTAAACTGGCGGGGACTTTAAGTTTTGGTTTGACAAGCCGCTCGATCACCGAGCGATAAAATTCCTCAACCAAACGAGAGGTTTTTCCTGTGCGGGATGTTCCAGTAATCCAAAGGGATAAAATAAGCACAATCTATTGTTTGACCAATTTATTAATATAAGTCTTATACTTCACTATCATATAAAGTATTCACTTTCTGACTCAATCTTAGACTAGGCGCTGTATCTGATATTATGGCTTGTGCTGTTTAACATTAATGAAACTTCAAGATATTTTTAACGCTAGCAGACGTTGGTTATCTGCTACCCCAGAAAGAGCATTGGATGCAGCCTATCGTGCAGCCATTAAGATTAAAGCGATCGAAGACGACCATTTTGCTGGGCAAATAGTATCTGCTAATTCTGTCGACTATTCTGCAAGCGTTATCAAAGTATTTAAGGGGGATGTCAAAAATTATCTTAATACGATTAATGCTCGATTGACGGAATTTAAAATTAGCCGTGGGTTATTAATTTTTTCTAGTATTCAACCCAATAATTCTAGTCAGAGCATTGTCCGCTATAGCAATGGTTTTGATGATGCTCGTGAGCTGACGGTGATTGAAAAGTTAGCTTTTATTGATGCAGTCACCGATAAATACAAAACTCCCGTAGTTCAAGAGCTGGAAATTACGCCGACTCGTCGTTTAGAGAAAAGCCAAAAAAACAACCGCTTAATTATCAATAAAAATCAGCGTTCAATTGCTCTCAACAAATCATTCCCAGAAAGAAACGGCAAAGATCCCAATACAGAAACTATTACTGATAAGACCAGTGTTTTGCCACGCTCATTTATGCGGACGCTCAACCGCATCAAACAAGAAATCGATCCTAAATTAGAAGATACTGAAGAAGAAATAGTCAAAAAATTTCGCAAAAGTCGTAACAAAACAGCAATTTCAATTCGTTTTTTACTGCTTTTAATTATTGTTCCTTTATTAACACATCAAGTAACTAAAAGTCTTGTCATTACTCCTTTGGTGCAAAATTATTTTGATCAACATCCCAAAGAAGTATTATTTATCAACAAAGATTTTGAAGCAGAAGCTTTTGCTGAGCTACACCGATACGAAGAAGAGCTGCACTTCAAAAGTATGATTGGTTTAATCACGCCACTTTCTCAAGAAGAGCAAGAGTCAGAAATAAAAGTAAAAGCAGAAGAGTTATCCGAAGATTTTCGTGGTCGAGGTATTAATGCGATCGGCAATGTTTTTGCCGATTTCTTTTCTTTACTAGCTTTTGGTAGCATTATCTACTTCTGCAAACGAGAAATTCAAGTGATCAAGTCATTTCTCGATGAAATTGCCTATGGCTTAAGCGACAGCGCCAAAGCCTTTTTGATTATCTTATTAACAGATATTTTTGTCGGCTATCACTCTCCTCACGGATGGGAAATTATTTTAGAAGGTATTTCGCGGCACTTAGGATTACCTGAAAATCGCGATTTTAATTTCTTATTTATTGCTACTTTTCCCGTGATTCTAGACACAGTCTTAAAATATTGGATTTTTCGTTATCTCAATCGAATTTCACCTTCATCTGTTGCTACCTATAAAAATATGAACGAGTAGATATACTGACAAAAATTTTATAAACTTTTATGCTTTTATTTAATAGCGATCGCTGTTAAATTTAACTTGCTTATTTTTAGGTATAAATAATTTAAAATAAGCAGTTTTATTAAAATTACTATCAATCTAACAATTTATTTTAAGCTTTTTTTCTAAACAATTTAAATAAATTATTTAACAACTTGAATATTTTTTTTAATGGCAATTTTCTTGATGCTTTAAAGATTTCAAGCTAGTTGTTATTAATCGCTTCACATAATCAGATTGACAATTTAATTATTACGTACACAATTGATAAAGAAAGCTTTATTTTTAGCCGTTTTAAAGCTCATTTATTGTAGTTGAAAATACTGATATTAATTAAGAGTTGAGTATGAAAAATTAATCTCTTAATAGTAACTATTTATGGCTAATTGATTAATTTTATATCGTAATTGAGGAAATATTATGTCTAATGTTGTCAGAATAGAATATCCAGCTTTAGCGAATGGACCTATAAAAAATGAAACATATTCTACTGGTGCAAAAATAGTTAGTACTCGAACAGATCAAAAAGCCATAGTTGAAGTACAGGTAAGTACTGAACCAATTAAGGTTTCTACAGGTCCTCTTGACGACATTATTGTTGGTGGAGATAGTGGTGATGGAAATGATACTCTTGATGGTGGCGCGGGCAATGATTATGTTGACGGTAAAGCAGGCAACGACAACATAGTTGGTGGTGATGGGGAGGATACCCTTCTAGGCAGCGCAGGAAATGATTCTCTTGATGCTGGCGCAGGCAATGACTCTCTTGAGGGGGGTGACGGCGACGACACTTTTAGTGGCGGTGATGGCAACGACAACATAGTTGGTGGTGCAGGAAATGACACCATGGTCGGTGGTGCAGGAAGCGACACCATGGTCGGTGGTGATGGAGATGATGTTTTAGAGATAGGTGCTGGTGACAGTGTTGCAGGCAATTTGGGAACAGACACGTTTCGCCTTGACTTGTCACAACCATATGATGCCAGTAATCGTCCCATAATCACTGATTTTGAGTCAGCAGGAGATAAGATTGCCATCTCAGGAGAAGGAGATGGAGCTTTTAGCTATGACATGGCAACTGGAACGCTGCTGTTCAACGGTCAAGCAATACTTAAGCTAGATGGAAATGTCGCTCTAAAAGAGGGGAATGTAGTTGATTCTACAGGTAGCAGCAATATCCCTGTAGAAGTCATGCCTGTAGCTCATAAGCTCTCAGGTACTGTCTACAACGACACGAATGCACCTGATCAGAATACGATTGAAGATACTGATCAGCCTATTGCTGGAGTAGAAGTTAAACTATATGCTGCTGATGGTACTACTCTTATTAACACTGCAACTACTAACGCGGATGGTTTCTATGAGTTTACTGACTTGGCCGATGGTAATTATGTAATCAAGGAAACTCAACCTGCTGGTTATGATTCGGTGACTGATAAGGATGGTGGCAACCCCGATGAAATCCTCGCTACTATTTCTGGAGCGGATTCTGTTGGTAACCACTTCTTAGAAGAAGTTCCTCCTGTCGACCCTGTCGACCCTGTCGACCCTGTTGACCCTGTTGACCCTGTTGACCCTGTTGACCCTGTTGACCCTGTTGACCCTGTCGACCCTGTTGACCCTGTTGACCCTGTTGACCCTGTTGACCCTGTTGACCCTACAGATGAACCAACTAAAGTTTATCAGTTCGTCAATCCTTCATTAGGCTCTTATTTTTATACAGTTGATGAGTATGAGCAAAGCGTGATCGCCGAAACCTTAGATAATTACGAACTTCAAGAAGTAGAAGCTATTCGTACATTAGAGGAGAATGAAGTAGATCCGATCACAGGAGCCGAATCAGAAGAAGTCTACCGTCTCTTCAACAAGTCTTCAGGATCGCATCTTTATACCACAAGTGAATTTGAAAGAGATTCCATTGTAGATAATTTTGATAATTATAGTTTAGATGACAACATGTTTTATGCTTATACAGAAGAAGTAGCAGGCTCAATTGATGTTCATCGTTTCTATAATGCTGTAGAAGATGTCCACGTATTTACCCATAGTGACACTGAAATAGCAGAGATGATGGCTGATTCCGAAACCTTTAATGATGAAGGAATTGCCTTTTATGTTATGCCAGACGCTATGAGTTAAATAGTAAATTCATCACTATTTATCGATCATACATATGTTTAAACCAAGAGTTTGCAGTAGGTTTGCTGCGAACTCTTTTTTGATCGATATTTATCTAATATGAAAGATAAACAAGAATGATCCAGATAAACTCTTCCCTAGTTTCCTAGTCCCTTAATTATGCCGTTTATAGCAAACATTTAAGTATTTCATCGAACATTCATTATTCTTAATCGATAGTGGCTGCAATGATTGATAAATAAATATACCTACCTACTTATAATGAAGTTACTCAATTACTAAAACTATTTCATGCGGTTTGGTATGGTTATTCAGTTTGCCTACAGGTGGTTCAATTTTACAGTGAGAAGCGAGAAGCTAGTCATAGGCATTGTCCTATGCAGCCTGGGATTACAGACATTACCAGCTCAAGCCGAATCAAAAATATATAATCCTCCAGCAATCACCTCAGAAACAGAAGTATCAGATACCCTGACGATAGACGATATTCCAACTGGGGATGGCGGATTTGCCCGTGATTACTTGGTGGAGTTGGAAAAAGGCGATCAGGTCACTATCGATCTTACATCAGACAATTTTGATGCTATGGTCATGTTGATTGCAGAAGACGGCACTAAAGTTGCTGAAAATGATGATGGACCTGATGGTTCGAGCAACGCTCTACTTTTTTCACGTATTAATGAAGGAGGAAAGTATATTGTGCGAGTAAGAGCCTATGGTGAGACTAGTGGCGGCAAGTATACTCTCAAACTAACTCGGCTCAAACCTATGCGCAAATAGCATTAAGAGATTTTACTGATTAAATTAAATAGTATGAAATAGTATCGAACTAAAACTATATATTGAGCCAACTACCGATCGCACTAGGAAGAGGCAAAATAATTACAATTAGTAAAGCTAAAGCAAACAAGCCTAGTAAATCGCGGTTGTTATCTAGTTCTGTCACATCATTTAAGGCAGGTTGATCGACTAAAGGAATCAGCCACATGATAATTGTCCAAACCCAAAAATAAGGATGAATTAAAGCAAAAAGTAAGGCGAGGATGCGCGTAATTTGACCAACGGCGATCGCCATTTTTTGTCCAAAAACAGCATGCATAATCTGTCCTCCATCTAGCTGTCCAATCGGCATCAGGTTGATGGCAGTAATAAATAAACCGACACATCCCGCCATTGCTAATGGATGTAGGCGAATAGCCATCTCAGGTGTTAAGGCTGAACCTAAAGCGAGTTTTGCCAACAGGCTGAGCAAAAAGGAGAGGCGCGGATCTTGAGCTTGGATATCAAAGGTGGATGATTCTTTGAGAGGAACAACTTCTGAAAGTGATAACCCCCAAAGCAATACAGGAACAATAGCTAACAGACCCAATAAAGAACCCAAAATTGCCGTATCAAATAGAGCTTTACGATGAGGTATTGGCGATCGTCTATGTAAAATTGCCCCTAAAGTACCAAGAGAAAAGCTGTCTAGTAAAAAGGGAAACGGAATAAAATAAGGCAGAGTTGTCCGAATTTTGTAGTGAATCGACACCAAATAAGGAGTAAATTTTTGAATCGCAATGATAAAGAGCAAAGGTATACTATAATCTAGTCCTCGAACCAAAGATTGGGGATTAGACCAGGTATTTTCCACAGTAGAACCATCAATTGTGACTCCCGCAAATGTAGTGGTTAGCAAGGTGATCGCAAAGAGAAACAGGGCAAATCCAAGGCGTAAATCACTCTGTACCATTCCTTGTTCCGTCGCTTTAGCTTCAGGATTAGGAACTAGGGCAAAAAAGGGTTTACCTTTAAAACTTTCTTGAAAAATTAGAAAAAAGCGATCGCCAAAAGCTTGCTCAATATTATTTTTAATCTCTTCATAGGCTTTTGCAGGAATAGTTTTAAGCTGACCACGACAAAAGATTGCTTGAGGGCGATAATCGATATTTTGGAGATAATAAATATTCCAAGGAAAACAGTTACGTAAAGTTGTTTCTTCTTGACTGTTAATTGGACGGGGTGGAGTTGTTTTTAACACTTCTTCAACTATCGGGGGTTTTTGCTCGTCAGAATGGGATAATTTGCTCTTGTCCTCAATTTTTCCTCGCTGAACTAGCCAACCATATAGTAGAGGACAAACAATTAGAGGTATTAGATACACTGGCAGCGGTAAAGGCTGTGATTCGCCAAAAATGTAAGTCCAAGCAGTCCAAATAAAAGATGGCATCATTATTACCAACCAGCACAACCAAACAGGGGTAGTGGTTTTATGCTTGATGCTGCGAGCGACTACAAAGTAGGCAATCGGACTTAAAAAAATTAAAACTAACCAGAGTTTCATAAACAAACATTCCGAATCTATTTTGAGGATTCTTGCTCAATTATTATTTTCGACTGTAGATTGAGTATAAGAATATAAAATACAGGTGCAATTAAACAATTATTTAAAGTATCTCTAATTTATAGAATGCCCCAAAACTGGACAGAAATCACTGCTAGCCTTGGTAGTACTAAAATTCCTCGCCTCATTGTGCCAGGAATATTTGCGTTTACACCTAATCGAGATACATTAGGTGCTACATCTTATTTAATTGTAGATAAAATTGGCAATATTCTCTTCGATTGTCCTGCTTGGAATGAAGCTAATCAGCAATTTATCCAGTCTCAGGGAGGAGTTCAGTCCTTAATTATCAGTCATAGAGGCGGAATTGGTAAGAATGTCCTGCAAATGCAGCAGGCTTTGAGTTGTCAAGTAATTCTTCAGGAGCAAGAAGCCTATCTCTTGCCCGAAGTAGAGGTAACATCTTTTGGAGATGGTTTAACCCTCCGTCCAGATTTAGAATTAATTTGGACTCCTGGACATTCTCCTGGCTCTAGCTGTCTCTATTATGGACAACAGGGAGGAATATTATTTACAGGAAGACATTTACTACCCAAATCTCCAGAGGAAATTGTTCCCTTACGAACCCCTAAAACTTTTCACTGGAATCGGCAGTTAAATAGTATTGCTCGTTTACGTGATCGCTTTGACTCCACAACTCTTAAATATGTTATGCCTGGAGCTAATACAGGCTACCTAAGAGGCAAAGGCTATCTAGACAACGCCTATGAACAATTGTCTCGATTAGATTTAACTGCATTACGCTTTTTAGAACCAATCTAAATAGTTTTAAGCTATGAGCCTAAGCTTTTAGTAAATTGTTAATTGCTCATTGTTTATTGCTAAGTGCTGATTTAGCAATAGAAACATCGATGTTTCCAAAATAAATACTAAAAGCGATCAATAAATGTTCTAAACTTTTGACCAACCAAGGAACTTGGCGAACGGTTTGATGCTGATAGTGCGTGGCAATCATACAGATCTTTTTTTCTAAATCAGCTTTTGATTCAGGACAAATCAACGTCATTTTAATCAGCACCATCATTGTTTGAGCTGTGCCTAAATTAGCCACCAATTCAGCAAACTGATCTCGTTGCTCGTTTAATCTAGGATCGGGAATTAAAAAGCTAAATAATTGCCGACAAGTTTGGAGAATCTGAGTTTGATTGAGGGGTTTGTCGTTAGCTTGGGGAAAAATATCGACTAATTTTTGCTCTAGGAGGCTAGAAAACTGATAAGTATTATTTCTCGGCTTAATCTGACTGGCTAAGAAACGATGCAAATCTTGCTTAAATACTTGATAAGTTTGACGGTATTTATTTTCAGCCACAAAACGCTGCGATCGCTCTAAAAGAGTATTATTTTGCTCGATTTTACCCACATACTGCTGTAAAGCAATTTGAAAGGCTTTTGCGGAAAGGAGACTAGGATTATCAACTTTCATAATCATCTTTCCTGCACCCGTTGCCATCATTTTCATTTGGGCAAGCTGCTTAAGTCTGAAGCGATAAATAATGTGTCTGGACAAAAGAATTTCAAAGTTTTTTTGGCGATCGCTCTGAAGTTGCTGAATTGTCTTAATCAGTTGCTGTGCTTCGAGATCTTGGGGCAGAAAATACTGATATAAATAAGGATAGCGAATAAGATAAGCGTTGATCAGCGGAGTGGGAAGACTATTGCTAATATCTGCTGACTCGTTAGTGACTAAAGAATTGTCTAAATTTTTGGCGATCGCTTTGTGAGGATGAATCAGAGCTATAATCAACTTTAGCTGTTGATAAGATTCTGTCTGCTGATAGTTTTTAATGAGCTGAATTAATTGTTTACGACAGCGATCGTAAGAGCTGGCTTGGCAAACTACATCTAAAGTATTGAGCAGTCGATCGAGATAAACTAGTGATTCCGACTGATGAAGCCAGGAGTCTAAAATTGTGTAAAAGCATTGGTTGAGAAACACGTGAAATTGAGACTCTTCAGCAAAAATAATTCTTTCTAAAGCTTTAGTTACCTGAGCATCATCGTTTTTACCCTGTTGTAATAGATGCTGAAACTTTTGAATTAACTCTGGAGGAGTTTGGCTACTAGCACCTTGACGCAGATACTTATAGATAAGCTGCTGTTGAACTTGTTGTTGACCGATTGTCTGCCGAGCCGAACTATCTATGTCTCTAATCACTGCGAGAAATCAAAAATATAAACTCTCGTCATATCTTAACCTCGGATGATTTGAATTAGAGAAAAAGAGGTCTTTCGCTGATATTTTTAATTTTCAAACTTATTAGTAATAATCTATCAATCAATTATAGAAAGGGAATTAGATTAAACTCCCCATTAGTAATTTAATTTGCTTATCGACTACTACGGCGATCGACAATAATCACTTCTGGATGGTCAGAAATAATTTTATAAATTACCCACTCCTCAACACCACAAGGTTTTAAGATAGTTTCAGCTCCTAATATATCATCTGTGTTTCCTTCCACCATCACAAGATATTTGCCTTGAGCAACCAGTTGATTATAAAGACTTGCAGTCTCAACAGGAATATCTAGATGAATCAAAGCTTTAGTTAGGCTAATTACGGTTTCACTTCCAACAATGCTATGTTCTTGTTCAGCAACGCTGTTGATTCGAGCGTCAAAGCGATTTCGTAGAGATTCACATAGTTGAGTATCTACTATTTTGTCTTCTTTTTCAGCATTACGAGCAATCACAAAAACCCGTTCTAAAGAAAAATGAGATTCATCAAGTCTTCTTAAAGCTGCTTCCGCATCTAAATGATTAGCAAATATTCCAATCGCTCGTTGCTTTTCGATCATAGTTTTTTTTAACTTGGAAGTAATTTTTGAGAGGTAATGACGGCGCGTTTTGACAGTCACGTTTTGAGTAAGAATACTTTATCTTTTGACCTATTAAAATTTCTTCGCTCTTGAGGTAGATCTTGCTTTAATCGTTTAAAAGCCAAAGTCTCTATTGAGATTGAGAGATTATTATTACTGACAAAACGGCTTTATTTTTGAATTAGAGAAACTTTAGGTTGATTTGATGGTGATTCTGGCTTCAATTGCCGTAAAACCCAGTTGATTAATCCAGCGAAAAAAGGGAGGGCAAAACAAATAATTAAAGCGATCGCCACCCAACGAAAAATTGGTGGTCGTTTATTTCCTTTAGTGGGATAGCCACAGCTTAAACAAATTTCTGTTCCTTCGGCGTTAAGAGTACCACAAACACTACAGGGTTCTAAAGACATTTCTTTCAATGAGCAATGAACAAGTTTACTAAAAGCTTAGAGCTTAAAGCTTTGAACTTAAAGCTTGCGTAATAATTTCTGGTGTAACTTGGTCTGTAATCATAACTTTGCCGATCGCCGTTGGCAAGATAAAACGGACTTTCCCTGCGGTTACTTTTTTATCGCTTTTAATGGTTTCTAAAATATTGGCGATCTCTAATTGATGAGGAATATCTGTAGGTAATCCCGCCTTGGTAATTAAAGCATTTTGCCGATCCGCTTCTGCTTGTGTCCACAAGTTCATGGCTACGGCAATTTTTCCTGCTGCAACCATCCCAATTGCTACCGCTTCCCCATGCACAAACTGCTGATAGTGAGTCAGGCTTTCGACAGCATGGCCAATAGTATGTCCATAGTTGAGAATTGCCCGCAATCCTGCTTCTTTTTCATCTTGACTCACAACTTCGGCTTTTGCCTGACAAGAACGGGTAATAATCGTTTCTAGTAAGGAATCTCCCACATTATCGATTGAATCAAGGCGATCGTGATGTTCCAATTTAGTAAACAAGTCTCGATCCCAAATCACGCCATATTTAATTACCTCTGCCATGCCTGCCCGAAATTCTTTCAGCGGAAGGGTTTGTAATAAGTTCGGGTCGATCGCCACTAGTTTTGGCTGATAAAAAGCACCGATTAGGTTTTTTCCCTGGGGATGATTCACCCCTGTCTTACCACCTACAGAAGCATCGACAATTGCCAGTAGTGAAGTAGGCACCTGGACAAAATTCACTCCCCTTAGCCAAGTCGCTGCGGCAAATCCTGTCATGTCGCCAATTACTCCCCCACCCAAAGCTACAAAGGTAGAAGATCTTTCTAAATGGTTGGCTTGGGCAACATCATACACCCCTTGAATTGACTGAAGCTGCTTATGTGATTCTCCCGCAGGTATTAAATGAGTGTAGGTTTCAAAACCAGCCTTTTGCAACGATTGAAGACAGGTTTCGCCATAATAAGCAAAAATCTCAGGGTTGGAAATCACCAAGACTTTATTCCCCAATTTTAGTTGTTTCATCTGACTACCCAACTGTTTTAGGCTATCAGTAGCGATCGCGATCGCATAATCATTTTGGGGTAAATTGACAGTTATGTTGGGCATCTTAGTGGCAAATGAATTTAGATACTAAAGTCTACTACTTTTAAGGATCTCATATTTTATTTACTCGATCAAATAAGCAAATTTAACTTTGAAATTTATATTTTTATTAATTACTAACCACTAACCACTAACCACTAACTACTAATTAAATTATCCGAATATTTGCTTAAAACCAATGGTATATATCTATGGCGAGCGTCTTTTTTTTGGGTTATTTTAAATAAATTATATATTTGTATTTGTATTTGTATTTGTATTTTTTATTGTAGTTATTAATGTTAAACAATCAATATATTCCTCATGGACACTGCTATTTATGGCAAACTCCTTTAGTGGGTTTACATGTTGTTGCTGATACGATGATTGCGATCGCTTATTTTTCAATTCCGCTAATTTTGATTTATTTTGTTCGACAAGTAAAAGAATTGCCATTCCCGAATATTTTTATTTTATTCGGAGCTTTTATCTTATCTTGTGGTACTACTCATGTAGTAGAGATTTGGACTCTTTGGCATCCCAATTATTGGATTTATGGAATTCTCAAAGTAATCACAGCTTTAATTTCTTTATACACTGCCTGCTCTTTAATACCTATTATTCCTTTAGCACTCAAACTTCGTTCTCCACAGCATTTAGCCAAGCTAAATCAACAGCTAAATCAGCAAATTCTTGAAAAAGAAATTGCCAAAGAAAAAGTTCAGCATCTCAATCAAGAGCTAGAGCAACGAGTAGCTGAAAAAACATCTGCTTTGCTTAAAGCTAACCAAGATCTTCAAGAAATTACTCGATTTAGAGAACAACTTAACGACTTAATGCCGAATATTCTTTATATTTATGATTTAGCCACTAGTAAAAATGTTTACTGCAATCCGTTCGTTACTGAATTATTAGGTTATAGTGCTGAAGAATTACAAAAATTTCAAGATAGTCTATTAGATGAATTAATTCATCCAGAAGATTTGCCATTTTTAAAACATCATTTTGCTAACTGC
>NZ_PVWF01000135.1 GCF_003003995.1 Pleurocapsa sp. CCALA 161
ACTAAAGAGAAACATGAGGCTAAAGGCAAAGACAAAATGTCCTGCTAGGAACATAATTCCATAAGCCGAAAGCGCACTATTATAAGAATTGATTACTTGCGAAGCCTGCGCCCACAGAAAGTCCCGCAGCCAACCATTATTGGTAATCGAGCTAGTGGCAAAGTTACCCGCCGTAAGATGACTTATCGTTCCATCTGCGTTTACTAATCCCCAGACATCAGACTGCATCTTCCAAAAGAAGTGAAAAATTACAATCGACAGGGAATTATACATCCAGAACAGACCGAGGAAAACATGATCCCATGCCGATACCTGACAAGTACCCCCTCGTCCTGGCCCATCACAGGGAAAGCGGAAGCCCAGTTGACCCTTATCGGGAATTAAGCGAGAACTGCGAGCGTATAGAACCCCTTTGAGCAATACCAACACTGTGACATGAATGGTAAAAGCATGGATGTGATGAATTAAAAAATCTGCCGTACCTAGAGGAATCGGCATCATTGCCACTTTCCCCCCTATCGCTAACGTTCCACCACCAAAGGCATAGCTTACAGGCTCAAGTAATCCAGGAGCAGTGTTTCCAGGTGCTAGAGTATGTAGGTTTTGTATCCACTGAGCAAAGATTGGCTGCAATTGAATTCCCGTATCGGAAAACATATCTTGGGGACGACCAAAAGCGCGCATCGTATCGTTATGGCAATAGATCGCAAAGCTATGGAAGCCCAAAAACTGACATACCCAAACTAGATGGGAAATAATCGTATCGCGGTGACGTAACACGCGATCTAATAAATTATTAACGTTTTCGGCTGGATCGTAATCTCGCACCATGAAAATAGCAGCGTGAGCAGCAGCACCAACTATGAGAAACCCGCCAATCCAAACATGATGGGTAAACAAAGATAAGGTGGTCGCGTAGTCAGTCGCTAAATAGGGGTAAGGCGGCATTGCATACATATGATGCGCCACGATAATACTGAGTGAACCCAACATTGCTAAATTAATAGCTAGCTGTGCGTGCCAGGAAGTAGTTAGAACTTCATACAGTCCTTTGTGTCCTTCACCTGTAAATGGTCCTTTATGTGCCTCCAGTATTTCCTTCATACTATGACCGATACCCCAGTTGGTACGGTACATGTGTCCCGCAATAATTAAGACTACTGCTAAAGCAAGGTGATGATGAGCCGTATCGGATAGCCATAAGCCCCCCGTGACGGGATTTAAACCGCCTTTGAAAGTCAGAAAATCCGAGTAAACTCCCCAATTTAAAGTAAAGAAGGGTCGCAATCCTTCAGCAAAACTAGGATATAGTTCCGCCATCCTACTAGCATCGATAAATTCATGGGGCAAAGGAATGTCCGCCGGTGCAACCCCAGCATCCAACAGCTTGTTAATTGGCAGAGATACGTGAATCTGGTGTCCCGCCCAGCCTAATGAACCCAAACCTAGCAATCCTGCTAAATGATGATTCATCATCGACTCAACATTCTGAAACCATTCCAGTTTGGGGGCGCGGACATGATAGTGAAACCAGCCAGCAAAAATCATTAAGGCAGCCATGACTAAACCACCGATCGCCGTACAATAAAGCTGGAACTCATTGGTAAAACCAGCAGCACGCCAGAGTTGAAATAGACCAGAAGTGATCTGGATGCCGTGAAAACCACCACCCATATCGCCATTGAGTATATCTTGACCAAAAATGGGCCAAACTACCTGGGCGCTGGGTCGAATATTGGTCGGATTTGCTAACCAAGTGGTGTAATTGGAAAACCTCGCACCGTGGAAATACATGCCACTCAGCCAGACAAAGACTACCGCCAAATGTCCAAAGTGAGCCGAAAATATTTTACGGGAAATATCTTCTAAATCGCTGGTGTGAGAATCAAAATCATGAGCGTCAGCGTGTAGATTCCAAATCCAAGTTGTAGTTTTAGGACCTCTGGCTAGAGTGCGGTCAAAGTGTCCTGGTTTTGCCCACTTTTCCAAAGAAGTAGGTACGGGATTGGTATCTACAACAACTTTCGCCTTTTGCTCCGATTCTGGAGGGCTAATTGTCATTATTTTCTCCTTCAATCTTCAATAATTATTAGTTACTGATAGTTAGCTCTTAAGCTTGCTTCGTGCCAAGCTTTAAGCCTTTCAATCAAATGAACTTTAGAGTTAATAAGTTAATAGCCAATAGTTCAATAGTTAATTAGCTACGAACAAAGTGAGTTAAATGATTGATTTAATTGGTGTTTAGTAGATTATTTTGAAATGACCATCACATCATGTTTGCATGACAACTGATTGCTCTTAACAGCTTTTCTTTAGTTAAAGATTAGATCGCGATCGCTAACTAAAAATATTTCTGAGCCAATCTTGGTTTTTTGGTGATGAGCCGTAATCAATAACAGCAGTATATTTATTACTCAAGCTTACGAAGATACTTGTGATCCAGCTTATCTCTCTCTAAAGCTAAATCAGTTTTGTCAGAATATGCTAAATCTGCGCCGTGTATCATAACTAAAAAATTCCTTGCTAAAAGGGTAAACGCCGATTCTTACTGCGGTTTCCGAGGCCAGAAGTAAGAATCGTTATTAATAGCTTGAACAGCAATCAAACGAGACAACCCGTTCGACTACTTTTATCTAATTGAAATGAATGATCTTGAAAAACTAAATCTTAGCTGCAATATTTATAATTGCTCTACTTAAACTTTATAGCAGAAGATAATAGCTAAATCCTCAAAGGTCTAAAGGTTTTTACAAAACTTTAATTACTCACTCGGCTCAATTTAGGCTTGGGTTATTGAATTATTTAGCTCTAGGTATTTTACTACCTTTTAACATTATCGATGTATCTACATAGCTCCAATAGCCAAAAGTATATGAAGCCAAAATCTAAATCACAATTTGAAAATAGTTCAGCTATTTCAGTGTATTTATATTATAAATATTTGTGAAAAAATGATTTTGATTGCTAATTTTTGTGTAGAAGTAAAAAAGAGAACGCAAGTTTCAAAACTTGGTTAGTTGCTGTTTTTCAAGTATATTTTTTAGAATTGCCAATCTACAGTTAGATCGTAGATTTTAAGACATTATGGACTATATTTTATGAAAATACTATTAGTTGAAGATGATGAAATTATTGCTCAAACTTTAGTAGATATTCTACGCGATCGCCATTATGTTGTGGACCTAGCAACCGAAGGAGACTTAGGCTGGGAGATGGTTGAGGCTTATGATTATGAGCTAATTATACTAGATATTGAACTACCAAAACTAAATGGAATTGAGCTTTGTAAAAAACTACGAAATGCAGGAAATCAAACCCCTGTACTATTATTAACTGCTCAAAATTCTAACGACAAAAAAGTAATTGGACTAGATGCAGGGGCAGATGATTATGTAGTTAAACCTTTTGAAATTAGCGAATTGTTAGCTCGTATTCGTGTGTTATTACGTCGTCGAAATTCTATAGCATCGCCAATCTTACAATGGGGAAACTTAAATCTTAATCCTGCCACCCAGGAAGTAATTTATCACCAACAAATACTAAATTTAACTCCCAAAGAATATCGCTTACTAGAGCTATTTTTACGTAGTGGCGATCGCGTTTTAACTCGTGAGCAGATCTTAGATCGTCTTTGGGATATAGAAGAAGCACCCAGCGAAAGTACCGTTACCGCTCATATCAAAGATCTACGGCGTAAACTTAAGCAGGTAGGGGCTGATGCTAATTTAATCGAGACTATTTATGGCGTGGGGTATCGTCTCAAGCCACTGAATATCGAAGCCAAATCAACATTGTCAGATTGTGAAATAAATCAAAGCGATTACGCTCCGCGTACCCTTCGGGATCGCCAAACAGAACAAATCCGTCAAAAAACTACAACAGCATTAGCAGAAGTTTGGCAAAGGTATGAGGGAGCGTATCACGAACGGTTGGCAATCCTCGAACGCGCTAACCAGGCTTGGCAAGCAGGGAAATTAACAGGTCAGCTTTTACAGCAGGCGCAGTGGGCTGCCCATAAGCTAGCGGGGAGTTTGGGGGTCTTTGGTTTTTCTCAAGGCTCTCATTTAGCACTAGAAATGGAACAACTATTAAAAATTGAATTAGACACAAACCGAAGTAAACAATTTTCTCAGCTATTGATAGCTTTGAAAAAAGCTTTAAAACCAAATTTTAAATCTCAGTTAAACCCCGTTAACCGCACCCTCGTCAGTCCTAAAGGATACACCTTCGGATATCGCTACAATGGGGGAAACCCCCACAACGCTCTGACTCGCAATCGACCAGTGATTTTAGCTGTAGATAATCATCCTGAATTGGTGCAGCAGCTTGTAGATGAGATGACCGCTATAGGTACAATCTTTGCGCTGGTTTCTCAACCCTCATCAATGAAGAAGGCTCTTCAGATGAATTTTGATGCAGTGGTTTGGGAATTTTCTTTAGCTGACTGTAGTGCCAAAATCTTGGATCAGTTTGCTTTAATTATTAACGCTAAAATACCTGTCCCAGTGATTTTGTTGACCGATCGCCACGAACAAAGCGATCGCGCTCAAATTGCTCGTTTAGGCGGTCACGTATTGTTACAAGAAGCATCATTAGATGCTCAAGCTACCAAAGCGATCGTTAAAGCCTTACAACAATCTCAACACAAGGTGGCAAAAGTGTTAGCGGTGGATGACGATCCGCAAATTCTAGCAGCGATCGATAACTTACTAAACCCTCTAAAAATAGAGCTAACCATTTTAGATAATCCCCTAGATTTCTGGCAGATTATCGATCGCTTGAAGCCCGATTTATTGATTTTGGATGTTAATATGCCTCACTTTTCTGGTATTGAACTATGTCAATCATTACGAAACGATCTGCGTTGGCGAGAGTTACCTATTTTGTTTTTTACGGTTCATCACGATCTAAACACTGTACATCAGATTTTAACCGCAGGAGCAAATGACTGTATTAGCAAAGTTGTCTCGCCTTCAGAATTAGTCCCTAAAATATTCAATCACCTCAATCGAGGTCAATTACTTACAAGTTTGATTACATGAATAACGAACAACTAGATTTTGAGCAACCAGATGTTCCCAGTGTTAATTGCCAAACGCCTAATTCCTTGGAAATGTTGCTCCATCGAATGACTAATCGTATCCGTCAATCTTTGGAACTATCAGTAATTCTGGCGGGTGTCACAGATGAGGTGCGGGCTTTTTTAGGCACAGATCGGGTGAAAGTTTATCAATTTGAACCTAGTAGTAGTGGGGAGGTAGTAGCTGAATCATTAGAGGAAAAAAAATTACCCTCTTTACTAGGTCAACATTTTCCCGCCGAAGATATTCCTTTAGAAATTCGCCAGCTATATCGAACTAAGCGCGAACGAACCATTGTGAACGTCGCTTCAAGACAAATCGGCATGAGTTCGTTGCCCGAAGATGACGATCGCGATCATATTCAATTTCGTACTGTCGATCCCTGTCACGCCGAGTATTTAACTGCCATGGGGGTGCAGTCTTCTTTAGTAGTTCCCATTATGGATGAAGACCATCTCTGGGGATTATTAGTATCTCATCATAGTTCCCCTCGGATAGTTACCCCTAGAGAATTAGAAGTAGTTCAGTTAGTAGCCGATCAGACCTCAATTGCGATCGCTCAATCAAATTTACTAGAGTCAACTCGCCTTCAGGCACAGCAAGAAGCATCTATTAACCGTGTGGGTAAATTTCTCCACTCTATGACCCAGATGCAGCTACAGCAAGCGTTAAAGCAAACTGTTTTAGCTCTAAAAGGTTCGGGAGGAAGAGTTTATCTTGCGCCGTCAAACTCTGAGTCTATGGCTCAACTATATATTTCTGGAGAACAGCCTGTCTTACTACCAGGGGAAGTTAAGCAAAAATTGTCCTTAACCATGCCGATGGAAAAACATCCAGACTGGCAAGCATGGCTACAAAAGACAATGCAAACTGATCATGTAATCCAACCCTGGGCGATCGCTAAACTTGATGCCAATTTACTACCATCGAGCCTAGATCGCGCATTTAGACCAACCAAGATTAAAAGCATTTTAACCATTCAGCTAGAATACAGACAGAAACAATTAGGTTATTTAAGCATCTTTCGTCAGGGAATTGATCTAGAAACTATTTGGGCAAAACGACCAGATTTTAATGACCCCCGCAATCAAGTTGCACTGCAATCCTTTGAAATCTGGCGCGAAATCAAGCTTAATCAAGCCTTTCCCTGGACAGAGCGTGAAATAGAACTAGCGCAAATTCTGGGCAGTCACTTTGCGATCGCCATTTATCAATATCAGCTTTACCAACAGGTAAACGCCCTCAATACTAGTTTGGAACAACGGGTACAAGAACGGACAGCAGAATTAGAACGAACTAATCAGGAACTAGTTCAAGTAATCAGCGATCGCCTAAAAACCAGAGCCGATCTAGAACGAGTTAGCCATCAAAACGAATTAATTTTAAATTCGGCTGGAGAAGGCATTTATGGATTAGACCTCAAAGGTAGAATCACTTTTATTAATCCCGCTGCGGCACAAATACTAGGTTATGACGTAAAGGAACTACAAAACCAGCCGATGCAGGAGATTGTCAACCACTCCACAGCCGAGGGAATTGTTTACCCCTGGTCAAAAAATCCTATCTATCAAACCATTCAAACAGGGAAAGTACATCATGTAACCAACGAAATATTTACCCACAAAGACAAGTCTAGTTTTCCTGTAGAGTATGTTAGTACGCCCATTCTAGAAAAAGAGCAGATTGTAGGGGCAGTAGTAATTTTTAAAGATATTACCGAACGACAAATTATCGATCGCATGAAAGATGAATTTGTCTCAGTCGTTAGTCACGAACTGCGAACCCCTTTAACTTCAATTCGTAGTTCCATTAGCCTGCTTTCTAGTGGTCGGATCGATCCTCAATCTCCTAAAAGCCAACGCTTAATCGAAATTGCCCAAGATAATTCCAACCGTTTGGTGCGTTTGATCAATGACATTCTAGACTTAGAACGGATTAAGTCTGGCAAAGTAACCATGCTTAAATCAAGTTGTAATGCTGCCGATGTCATGAATGATGCCGTAGAAATTGTCCAAAGTATAGCTGATAAAGCTGGGATTAAGATCGCTGTTGAACCCTTATCAGTTGAGCTATGGATCGATCGCGATCGCATTATCCAAACCTTAACTAACCTCCTTAGCAACGCCATCAAATTCTCATCCCCCCAGACTACGGTTACTCTAGATGCCCGCCTCCAAAATGATGATACAGTCAGATTTCAAGTGCAAGATTGCGGTAGAGGTATTCCTCCAGAACACTTAGAAACAGTCTTCGATCGCTTTCAACAGGTTGATGCTTCCGATTCTCGCGATCGCGGTGGCACGGGTTTGGGACTGGCTATTTGCCGTAGTATTGTGCAGCAACACGGCGGTCAGATTTGGGTAGAGAGCAGTTTGGGTAAGGGAAGTAGGTTTTGTTTTGTTTTGCCAATTAGGGATCAATAAGCAGTTAGGGGCGAACGGTCGTTCGCCGATAATAGTAATGAATCAGAAAATTTTGATAATCGATGATGACGACGACGTGCGAGAAGCTACTCAAATTTGCTTGGAGATAACTGGGGATTGGGAAATTATCACCGCCAGTTCGGGTCAAGAAGGCTTAATCAAAGCGATCGCCGAGCAGCCCAATTTAATTTTATTAGATGTGATGATGCCCGTTATGGATGGTTTGGAAACTTTTTCTGAACTACAGGCTAATTTTGTCACTCGCTCTATTCCCGTAATTTTATTGACGGCAAAAGCTCAACCAGCCGAACTAAAATCTTTTACTCAACTACAGGTGTTTGATGTAATTACTAAACCCTACGATCCGTTTAATTTAGCAGACCGCGTAGCTCAAGTTTTGAGTTAACAACTATTGATTATGATCAATGCAGTTCTATTGCTCAAAATACAGCTTCATTAATTATTCCGATTCTTTGTTTAGTATTTACAAAAAGAGCCACCATTTGCTAATTTCTTGAATAAGAATTTAACAAGAACAGCCCATGACCATTCCTCAGCTCAGATTAACTAAGAACAGCAATGATTCTCTCTCAGCTATCCCGATGGCTCAAAAAGTTGACAAACCGCAATCAATTTAGATCGAAGGGAAAGCTCTTGTTAGTTGAAAGCGATCGCTCTATTGGTGAATTACTTACGGAAGCTTTGAACGAACAAAATTACGTCGTTGACTTTGCTGCTAATGCTCAAGCTGCACGGAACTTTGTTGAGGCTTTTGATTATGACTTAATTATCCCTCTTTTGTCACGCTCCAAGAATTAAAATTAAGAGGAACTTAACTATTGTTGGCTAGAAGTCAGACCAGATAATGGATATAGAATTACAGATTCTCAAACATTTGAAGAGATCGCCTCTAGCCGTTTGTCCATTCAGAATGTACTTCAAGCGGCTTGATTAAACATTACCTTTGCCCAGCGGATTTAGTATAATTACCTAGAACAGCAGAATGCCCCCACCAGAACGGTACTCCGTTTGGTGGTGGGATGAATGCGAGTGCGAGAGTGATTGCACCCGCTCACGGGATGCGATGCGTAGCCAGCAGTAGATGAGCGGGTGTATGAGCGAACAAACAAAATCCCTTGCTCAATCCATTAAATGTTTGATGTTTTATCTGTGTTTTTCTGGATAAAACTATGTCATCATAGAACCATGATAGTTAGAGAAGCTAAACTAAAACACGGTACAGCAGAGCAATATTCTGCCATTGATGAAGCCATCCGAACTGCCCAGTTCATTCGGAACAAAGCCGTTCGCTATTGGATGGATAATCAAGGCACTAATACTCAGATCTTGCACCAAGAAAAGTTGATATGAGAATGAATAGATGAAGTGCTTGTATGGAGAAGATGACACGCGGTTCTCTATTAAATAAAGCGAACTAATATCAAAAATTAATAAAAACCAGTCAACAAGGATAATTTATTCAACCCGATGACCAACTTTTTCTTCATTACTATATAAATCTGACCAACTTTCGTTTAGTCCATCAATAGCTTTAGTCAATTCATCAATTTGACTTCTTCTAATCACTGCTAAAACTCCATCTATGTGTGCTTTACTTCCCGCCTTTCCTAAATGTTGAAAACGAGAATACTCATTCTCCTTATTGGTTTTGGGAAAAATAGCATGATTGGCTCTGAATTGATAATACCAGTAATGATGTTTCTGCCCTTTCGCTTGATATCGTGCGACAGAACATCCAGGAGGAGCTACAATCCCTGATGCTTCAATTTCAGACTTTTGTGCCTGTAACAGAGCGATTGTTGCACTAATGCGTTCGGCTCGTTGTTCCTTTTGTAGTTCACTTTCTTTTTGAGGCATTTTTGAGTAATTAGGTAGGATAAATCTGATAGATTAGTTCTCTATTGATAAAGTGAACTAAATTAATGAATCACATTTTACCTCAAGCAGAAGAATTACTTTTAACTTTGAAACAGCTAATGCCCAGTATTTATCAACAAGAAACCCTGGAATCTATTTTGGGTTTATTTCTCTCTGGAAAAGGTAATGCTGTTCCTCATCATTGTCGAACAAAATCAGAAAGTGCTATCAGCCGATTTCTCAATTATTATAATTGGTCAACTCGTTCCATAATTAGAACAGTTCGTTCTTATATTTTAAATTTAATCTTATATCAAAGGATTAGGGGAAGAAAGCCAATTCTTCAAGTCATGCTCGACTTAACAACATTAGAAAAAGTTGGCAATTTTCCTCATCTCAATGATTTAGTTAGAGTCTATAATCACAAGAAAGGGCTGCATATTGTAGTTATGTATTTGGTCATAGGTAACTGGCGATTCCCTTGGAGTTTCCGTGTTTATAGAGGGAAAGGGACGGCTTCTCCTTCTCAGTTAGCTCAAAAGTTAATCAATAATTTGCCATCAATCTTAACTCAATCTTTTCAGATTTATATTTTAGGTGATACTGCGTTTGGTACGATTAAATTAGTTACTAAAATTCACATTCAAAATAATTATTATGCTCTAGTTGGTGTCGCTAAAACGAGAAAACTCCAAGATGGAAGAAAAATATGTGAAGTAAAAACTCGCGGACAACAAGTTTATTTGAATGGGTTAGATATTCCTGTATTTTTGTCTTGGGTATGGCTAAAACGAGATGGTAAAAGAGTTCAACGTTTTATTATCTCAACTAAACCAATGAAAGGTAAAACTATTACTCGCTGGGGTAAACAAAGATGGCAAATAGAAGGTTTTTTCAAGACTGTTAAGCATTGTTTTAGTCTTCATCGTTTTGGTCAAAAAACCTTATTAGGAGTTTATCGGTGGCTAATTCTTTCTTTGATTTCTTATTTATTAGCTTACTGGGTTTATTTACATTTAGGTGACTCCGATAATTTAGATTGGTTTAATTCTGCACAAATTGCACTTACTTTACTACTTCCTCATGTTTTACTACTGTCTCTTTTGAATCAAATACAAACAGTTATTCCCTGGTTAAATGAACTTGGTTTTGATTTTTGTCTGATTAGGTGCAAGATCTGAGTAATAAAGCCGATCTGTATAGTATCTGCAAGGATCTAGCCAGAGAGTTTGACTTTGCCAAAAAGCTCAATTCAGCCG
>NZ_PVWF01000136.1 GCF_003003995.1 Pleurocapsa sp. CCALA 161
GATCTTATTGAGATAGACCGTCAAGCCAAGCTACTAAATCTTTCTCGAACTGAGTACATTACTAAATGTGTTCTAGATAAGCCTGTAGAGAAAAAACATATCTTTAAGGTTAGTTGGCAGACTTATCGAGTCATGGGGGAGATTGGCAGAGAGTTAAAACACATTGGCAACAATATTAATCAAATAGCCAAAGCCTTTAATACGAGACAGTTAGAGGGCAGTATATTATCGGAGAACTATTCCCTACCCGAAGAACTGAGTGCTATTAAAGCTTACACAGATAAAACTGCCAAAGAGCTGAACCAGATCAGGCTATTGTTGATTGGGAGAGAAAAACAGTGATTGGCAAAATTATTACAGGTAGTAGCTTTCGGGGATTAGTCAATTATCTTTTAGACCCCAGTAAGACTCCAGAGATTATCAGTACCAATCTAGCTGGAACTGACAGAAATATGATGATCTGGGAACTCAATGCCTGTGCAGAACAAAGACCTACTACCAAAAAGCCTGTTAAGCACATTTCAATCGGATTTGCTCCTGGCGATAGAAGTTTAGATCCTGAAACTATTGATGAAATTGCTCAGGCTGTAATTAATAACTTGGGCTACGGCGATAATCAGTACTTAGTAGTTAAACACGATCGCTATGACCCTAAACACGATCGCATCCACTCTCACGATCATTTTCACATCTTGATTAATATGGTCAATCACGAAGGAAAACGGGTTCATGACAGTTACGACAAAAAGAAATTGGAAAAGATTTTAAGAGCGCAGGAACAAGAGCATAATCTAACTCTAGTCCCATCATCAGACCAACGCGACTATAAAGCTGCAACTACAGGACAGGTGCAGAGGATAATACGAGAAATTGAAGAGTGTAAAGGTAGAAAAAGTACCAAAAGCCCAACCGCCCCTTACACGCTTAAAATTCAGTCAGGAATAGACTTAGCCAGTCACGACTGTCCAAGTCTGACTGTGTTTCTAGCTCGACTACAGCAATTAAAAATTGACCCCAAATTGAGAATTGAGTCGGGAAAGGTCAAAGGTATCAGCTATAAACTACAGAACTTTAAAATCAAAGGATGTAAACTGCATCAGTGTAGTTTTCCTCAATTAATTCAAAACCGAGTTACTTACGATCCAGAACGAGATCTGGTTGCAATCAACCAAGCCAACCAAAATGAAGAAATTGCCCTAGCTCCAGAATTTAACGTGAGTTGGAGTCAAACTAGTTTAAGAAATTACGTACCAAATAAGGTACAACAAATGCTGGATGAAACCTATGGTAAACAAGAGTTACAGGTAGATAAAAAAATAAAAAAACCAGAACCAAACGGACATCTCACGGGTCTGGGGTTTCCCCAGACCCCGTGTCCTCTTCAGAATCAAAAAGGTGATGAAGGGTTTGAAATTGATTTTTGAGCAATTGTTTTTAATATTAAAAATAATTTATTTAGCTATAATTATATGCTAATGCGTTAATTACTTAAGTAATTTTAATAAGTAAAAAACTAGAGTTCAAAATTAAGAGAAATTACGTATCAACTTATAAGTTTTACTTTATTTAGTACCAAAACTAGATATTTAGTAGTTAGATACTAGTCAAATAAATAAATTTAAAATAATATAATAAAACAGGATTTTGTTTAAGATATTTTAATGGGAAAAGAGCTATGGCAGGAATATACCTACGAGCCGTAATGAATCTTTTAGATCTTTCAGAGTCAGCAATTAATAAATTAGTGGCTGAGGGACATATAAACTGTATTCAAAGTAATCCTAATGCCAAACGAGTTTTTAGCGAAGAAGAGATTCAGGAGTTTAAACAAAACAGTAATGTTTATCGGTCTTTAAAAAAACAAAAGGTCATAGTATATTTACGTTGTAGCACTCAAGAGCAAGAAAGACAGGTAAGGCGAAAAGTCGAAAGTTACTGCAAACAAAATAATTTTAAGGCTACTATTGTTTCCGAATTAGATCGCGGACAGCAAGAGACATCAAGAGAAAGCTATAAATTTGCCATTAACTATATTTTTGAACAGACAGGCATTGCTGGCTTGATTTATCTGGGTAATACTGATGATGTTACTGATTTAAAACAAATATTCCAATCAAAAAAAGGTAGTTTTGTTTACAATGCTAATGAGCCGCTAACCATTTATGATAAATAACCCCCTTAATTTAAAACTCAATACGTTTCTATTTTCTAGAAGTTCCTGACATCAACGAATCGCACCTACTCAGACCCCGTGGACGCGGTTGCAGGAGAAGAAATCAAATCTCCTGGTCAAGCGCAGCGATTTCTGGCACCGAAGCGAACTAATCTATCAGCATACACAGCCAAAAAGACATAAATTGTCTGCTGCCGTTACCAGACAGATTATGAAAGAGAGAATTGATAGTTGGAGAGAAATCAGTGGGATCGGTATAGCTACTTAAGGCTAGAAAGGAAGTTTCTGGGAAAAATTGTGTTGCTAAGAGTTAAGTTGACAATACTGGAGCAACCTGTAATGCAAGATCGAATTGGGCGCTCGCTCGCTCTAAATTTCCTAAGCCAAAGTACGCCATTCCTCGATTACAATAAGCTTCAATCCTCCGAAAGTCAATGTCATTCCTAATGTAATGCTTGATGTCTTCATCGGTTTCATAACTGGATTGTTCTTGCTGTAACTCAGAACAAGAAAATTACCTCTCAATACCATTCTAGTAACAGAACACAGAATTAATCTGACATCAGACTTCTTTTATGCTTTAGAAGTTAACAAGCAATGCCGTACCGTACATAACTATTAATCCCGCACTAAATCCTGCCAAACTAATCTTAGATAACCAAGTACCACCGATTTTACTAGCGGTACGTGCCAAATACGAACCAACTTCTACAATTACTTGTAAAATTGCCCCCACACCAATGCCCATAAATATTGCCGCCCAGTGAGGAGAAAAGGCAAAAACGCCCAGCCAAGTTCCTAATACCGCAGGTAGTCCCGCTAAAGCAGTCAAGCCTAAAAAAGTAATGAAGGTCGGTTTAGATTTAACCAAAGGTGCAGTAATACCAATTCCTTCTGTCAGGTTATGCAGGGTAAAACCAACTACCAAAAGCGAACCGAGGGCTGCCTTTCCCACTGCAAAAGCCGTACCGATTGCCAATCCTTCTCCTAAATTATGAATGCCGATACTGAAAGATAGGTAAGTAGATAGGCTTTGTCCTTCAGGAGCTTTACCTCGACTGCGACCAATAGTTAAAATTGTCAAAAAAGAGATAGCTGCGATCGCCCAAACTAAAATGCTGCCCGCAAAAGCATTAGCTGCACTGTTAGCTAGTTCTAATCCCTCTTCCAGGGTATCTACCAAAAGAAAAGCCAGCATTCCCAAGGTTAAAGCGAGAATAAACTTCATTCCTTGCCCACCTAAAGTTTTGAGGGATGGATAAAACAGCATTCCCAGGCCTACGGGGACAACACCAACATATAACCCTAGTAAAGTAAAACCCCAAAGACGGCTGAGGGTGAATTGAGGCGTAGCTACCGCCACATCTATAGTGTGTTCAAAACTAATTCCTGTATTAGTAATCAAGTTAAGATGATGGGTTTCGTTTTCTACCCAAGGATAGGGCAGATCGATCCAGGCGGTTGATAGTCTGGGTATAGCTCCTGGGGGCTTTTGGGTAAACGTCCAGTAAGACCCATCTACCTGCACTTGGGCAATCTGCATTGGTTTTGAACCTTCCGCCCTAACTAACAAGGAAATACCGCGATCGCCTAAAACAGTTCGTTCTACGGTCAGATTTTCTAGTGGGGGAGCAGAAACACCCAAAGGACTGAGTGGATCGATAGAAAGAAAGATGCCAATCGAAGTTATTAGGGCAATTAAGGGTAAAATAGCCCACAACCAAGTTTTCTTCATGCCACCACCTCAAAAGCACTCATCCAGCCGAGTTCGAGGAATTCTGACTGATGGGCATGGAACATATACTGCCCTGGTGCGTGTTCTTGAAAGGAAAATTCTAAAATACCTCGCTGTCCCTGACACTGCATGACGGTATCGATGGTGCGGAGGGAAGGAGTTAAGGTAGTTCCACTATCGTAATAGTCAAAGAAATTACCGTGAAGATGAAAAGAATTAACTGGGTCGAATTCAGTCACGTTAATTAAATAAATCCGCACGGGACGATCTCGTTCGATACGGAGGGGGCGTTTCATAAATTCGTGGGGAATAGTATTGACGGCATAGAATTCGTTTTCTTCATCAAAGTTGGTATCAAAAGCATTCATTACCATTAAAAATTCTTGCCACTCTTGATTTTCAGGAGTTCCCAATAAACGCGATCTTGCCTCTTTTTCTGCTTCAGGATGTCGTTTTGGGTCGGGATCGACGATAAATGCGCCGTAGAGTCCTTTATGCAGGTGTCGCTTGAAAGGAGCAGAATGACAGTGATAGAGATGACAGCCAAAGGGTTTAGCGTTAAAGTCGTAAACTACTTCTTCTCCTGGCATCGCTTCTAACGTTCCAGGAACGCCATCTTGTCTGGCAGAATGAATGCCGTGAAAGTGAATTGTATGGGGATGTCGGCTACGATTGCGAAAATTAATCTTCACGCGATCGCCCTCGGTAACTCTAATGGTAGAACCAGGAACTCGACCATTATATGTCCAGGCGGGATAAAATACCCCAGGCGCAATCTCAATTTCTCGTTCTTCGACAGCAATGTCATATTCTCGCAAGGTCTGACCGTTAGGTAGTTGGGAGACTTTTCCCCCATCCCAATCGGTCAAGATATCGCGGGGACTAAAGCCATTACGGTCATTGTCCACATCACCTACTGTAGTGCTGCCACCGTGAACCGCGCTGTTAGTGAAGTGATTATTGTACTGTTTGGGGTTTTGAGCTAATGTCTCACGGGGTAAAAATTTGCCTAAGATACTTCCTCCTCCGAGCAATCCCATTCCCAATAGCGATCGCCTGGAAACATCAAATATCATTTTATTTCTTTTCATAATCTTCTCATATTCTAACAGAGGCTTATAAATATAATTCATCTGAGTCGTCTATATTTAAAAACTTTGACGGTGAGTGATGCCGTCTAATCAGGAATCTCTCTAATCATTTATTTGTGTTGTCAAATTTCCTCTTGACCTTAGAGTTAACTCTAAGGTTTAAGCTAAGTCTAGAACTCCAATTTTCAAGAGGAAAAAGAGATGACAAAACGCTTAGTAGAAGTATTTATAGCTGACTGTCCTTTATGCGATGAAACCGTCAAGCTGGTACGAGAATTAGCTTGCTCTAACTGTGAGGTGAAAATCTACGATCTGCATCAAGAGAGTGAAGTAGAAAAAGAAAAAAGGACGCAATATGGAATTCATCGCGTTCCTGCGGTAGTGGTAAATGGTAAGTTGGCAGAGTGTTGTTCTTCTCAACAGCCAGTATCTCGTGAGATGCTTGTAGCTGCTGGCATTGGGCAAGGATAAAGTCAGATGGAGTCAAATAAAGGTAGGGTGGGCATTGCCCACTTTATCTAAATGCGTTAGTCTTATTGTTAGCTGTTCGAGCAAAATGACAAGTCAAGATGGCTGGTTGATTGGTAAATTGAGCGATCGCGTCGGAGTATCGGCTCATACAATTCGTTATTACGAACGTTTGGAATTGCTCAAACCTCCAAAGCGCACCGAATCACAATACCGTATCTATGGCAAACAGGATGAAGAACGCTTGCGCTTCATTCACAAAGCCAAGAAATTCGGACTTTCCTTAGATGAAATCAAACAACTCATTGCCATCAGTACAAAAGGAATGCCTCCCTGTGCTAGCCTCAAAACAATGGTCAAGCAACACCTCGACGATTTAGACCGCCAAATCGCCGAAATGATATCTTTACGTCAAGAGTTAGCCAGTAGGTATAAAAAGATCGATAAGTCATTACCCGACGCGTCTACTCCTGCGACGGAAGAAATTTGTCAGGGCAAAATCTGTGGGTTAATTGAATCTATTGAGTGACTCGGTTAGAAAAAGTCTTATTTTACTCCGATCGCCCTTTCTTCTTGATTGCCACACCAATAATCTGAGGGCTGACAATCGCTGAAACATTTGTCCGAAAATGCTGGTAATCGACTCGCTCAAATCCAGCGTTTTCTAGTGCGGCCCAAGTTTCACGATTAGGATGGCAACCATCGCCCAGAACTGTCCAAACAAGCTGTATCCAGTTTTGCATTCGTCGTAGTCCAGTTCTTTGTGGTGCAGCTACGTGTTCGAGAAAGAAAAATTGTCCGCCTGGTTTGTGTACCCGCAGAATTTCTTGCAGCACAGTAGATAGATTTTCTACCGAACACAAAACCAGCGTGCTGACTACCGCATCAATGCTGTTATCTTCTGCATCTAACTGTTCGGCAGTTCCACTTTTAATTTCAATGTCTAATCCTACTCTTTCTGCTTCTTGCTGAAGATAGGGATACATATAATATAGGTGTTTGGCTCAATCCCAGTCCAATGAATATCGCTTGGATAGTAACGCAGATTGGCTCCAGTTCCAGATCCGATCTCTAAGACATTGCCGTGCAGGTCGGAAAACAATTCACGTTGGCGATCGCTTATTTCAGACTCATATTTAGCATTACCATGAGCCATCAACCAAGCAAAAAAGCGTTGATACCAGCCTGGAGTAAGTTGAGTAGCAGATTCCATGTTCGTTTCTTATCTCCTAAAACTTAGTTAGCTTACCGTCCTACATTCAACTTGAGGATTTACGCTTAATTGGCGAAAGTTGTCTTCTTACAAACCAAACGATTAATGGGGGAATTATTAACCACTGAAGCACTGGTAATAAGCCAGTACCCAAAACTGGCAGGGTTGGCATAACATCACTATATTTCCATCTGTTCAAAACTCCTGTGGCTAGAGCTTCAAAAATTATCGTAATGACAATTCCTACCAAGATAAAAATACCGACTTGCCACCAGTTTGCTTGGAGAATCCAGCGACGTGACTTCGTTATAACTGCTACTGTTATAAAAGCAGTTAGTGAAATTCCTGCATCTCCTACAGTAGCCAGCGTACAATTATTAACTACATCTACGCAGGTAAACTCAGGTGAAACCTGAAAAAAAGGCATTTGCTGCATTTCCCAAAAGAAATTGAGCAGAAAGGAGAAGATGACGATATTAAATTCTGGTAAATTGAGCCAAGGGAAGGAATTAATAATATTTAACATTTGAGAACTTTATCTGCGGGAATGCGATCGCCTATCAACTACTTAGTACACCAAAGATCATGATGGCAAGATAAACTAAGTAAACGCTGTCAAGAGCTAATATCTGCTAAAGCTGACAATACCAGTAACTAACTATCGGGCAACGGCTGAGAATTTTCTGGCTGAGTCTTTGTTAGTGAGAAACAATGACCGTTTGGTAAACCAAAAATACCTGTCAAGAAGCTCAACAAAACTATTGCTGCTCCTAGATTAGTTACGTTATTAATAATTGTTTCTCGCAGTGCTTCACGTCTTTTTTTTACCTGAATCTGCTTTGCTGCTTGCTCGATAAACTCTGGCGCGATATTGGCTTCTGCTCCAATTTTTACTAACTCCTCTATGGAATAGCTTTGTTCGTGTCGAGCCTGAAGTTCCGCAGCCAGGGCAAAAATTTCTGATGTCTGTTCTTGGGGAATTCGTTGCTCTAATTTACTCATAAATAAACAGTTATTTTTATTATAAAATGCTCTACAGCGTTCTTTGCTAATGTCACTAGGCGCGATCGCTACATTGATTCTTGTACCAATTACCATCCCTACGTCCGCACTACTAAGCATTAATCATCAAATTGCCCATCATACCTAAATCTTCGTGGTCGAGAATGTGACAGTGATACACTGTTTTGCCAGCAAAATCTCTGAAGGGAATGCGAATGCGGACAGTTTCACCTCTAGGCACTAGCACCGTATCTCGCCAAGCAAGTAATGATTCTGGTTGACTGTTACGACTAATTACTTGAAAAGCATTATTGTGAACGTGGAAGGGATGATCCATCATTCCTGTATTGGTTATTTCCCAATCTTCTACTGTATCTAGTTGTACTTGGGTATCGAGGCGATCATGATTATAAGCTTCACCATTGATTAGAAAAGCCATGCCCACGGCGGGATTCATGCCATGATTGAGTTCAAAACGTCTTACTGTCTGAGGTTCTGGCAAAGAAAAAATTGAAGCAAGTTTGGTGGGAATTGAAAGAGACTGTCCTTGGTCTTCGTAGCTAATCGTTGCTATAACTGTGGGTTCATCGCGGTTGTTTCTACCCATCATGCCACCACCCATCATACCCATACCACCGCGATCGTAAGGTAAATTTAGTAAGCGGTATTGTCTAGGTTCTTTGTCGCCTTTAATTAAAACTTCGGCTCGTTGTCCTGGTGTCAGTAGCAATTCGTTAACTTCTATAGGTTCGTTTAACGCACCTCCGTCAGTAGCAATTTGATAAAAAGAATGATTTTCTAAAGAGAGTCGATAAAAACGGGAAGGAGAGGCATTAAGAATCCGCAAGCGCAATACTCCTTGTTCGGGTAAAGAAAGACTTGGATTTACTTGTCCGTTGGCTGTAATTATGTCTCCTTCTCTTCCCATCATCAGGGACATATGGGCTGAATTGATTAGCCTGCCATTATCATCTAAAGCAAAGTCTTGCAGTACTAAAAACTCTTCTTTGGCTGCTTTAACTTTGGGGATTTCATCTAGCTCACCACGCACGATAAATAAACCTGCCAAACCCCCAAACAATTGTTCGGCAACTAAACCATGCAGGTGGGGATGATACCAAAATGTTCCCGCTGGATGATTTGATGGTATCTGAAATTCGTAAGTTAGTTTTTCTCCTGGTTTGATATGCAGAAAAACATTATCTCCATTACCCGTAACGGGAATATGCAAGCCGTGATAGTGAATATTAGTCGGTTGAGAGAGATTATTAGTAAAATGGATGCGAACCTTATCTCCTGGTTTGGCTTCCAAGCGGGGTGCGGGGATTTGTCCGTTATAGGTTAATAAATATGCTTGTCTCCCAGCCAAATTTATGGGATTTTCTTTAGCTTCTAAGTCTAACTCTAATAACCCATCACCACTCTGATAAACAGGAACAGCATTAGCAGATAAAGAGGCTAAAGGTTGACTAAAAATATCTTGACGCAACCAATGAACTACTAAAGCTGTCCCTATACCAGCAGCACCTAATGCAATAAACTGACGACGATTAATTTTAGCCATGATTGATTGAATTATCAAATCTCCTGAGTTCAATAAGATTGATATTCTTTAAATACCTCGGTTTCGCCCTTTTCGTTAAATGCCAATACTTGAAATGGTTGTTTGATATCTTTGGCTTCCATTCCAGGCGTTCCTATAATCATTCCTGGTACGGTTAAACCAGCTAGTTCGGGTTTTTGAGTGAGAAAACGTTTAATGTCATCGACGGGAATATGTCCTTCCATAACATACCCATTAATCACGGTTGTATGACAGGATGCTAATTCTGGTGGCACATTATGTTTTTGCTTTAAGGCTTCCATCTCTTGAGTTTTAATATCTTCAATTTTAAAGCCATGTTTTTTAGCCTGTTCGATCCAGCCTCCACAACAGCCACAAGAAGGAGAGCGATATACGGTCATTTCTCTAGTTCCTGAATAGTTTGGCTCGGTTTCTTTATCCCATACGCTTACTAAGGTAGCCTGATGCGGATTTTCTTGAGCGATCGCCAAATTATTGCTGCTGACAGTATTATTATTGCCTTGAGTTGAAGCAAGATAAGTACCTCCGATTACAACACCTGCGATCGTCATTGAAGTGATAGTTAGTTTAGATAAGAGTTTTGACATTAGACCTCTTGCACGAATAGAGAAAAAATGAGAAAAGTAGGAAGAAGAGCTAGAAAAACGAATGACATATAATCAAATCAAAAATTTGGAAGAGAAAGAATTTAAACGTCTGTGCGGGGTCAAGCCAAAACTGTTCGAGGAAATGGTGGAGGTACTAAAAGAAAAATTGCTTCAAGGCAGACGCCGAGGTGGTCAAACAAAGCTAAGTGTTGAAGATCAATTACTAATAACCTTAGAATATTGGCGTGAATATCGTACTTATTTTCATATTGCTCAATCATGGGGAATACATGAATCTACAGTTTGTCGAACAGTTCACCGAGTGGAAAATCAATTAATCAAGTCGCCAAAGTTTAGCTTACCAGGGAAAAAATCACTTTCTGAAACTAAAGCAGAGTGGTCAATGGTCATTGTTGACGTGGCAGAAAGCCCCATTGAACGCCCAAAAAAAACAGCGTAATTACTATAGTGGTAAGAAGAAAAAGCATACTTTAAAGTCTCAAGTAGTAATTGAAACTCAAAGCCTAAAAGTAATCTGTACAGCCCATGGAAAAGGAAAAGAACATGATTTTCAACTATTTAAAACTAGTAGAGTAAAACCTCTTGAATCAATAGAGATTATAGCCGATAAGGGATATCAGGGAATCAAAAAGATTCATAAGTCAAGTTATACTCCAAGGAAAAAGCCAAAAAATAAATCTTTGACTTCAAAAGAAAGAGAATACAATAAAGAG
>NZ_PVWF01000137.1 GCF_003003995.1 Pleurocapsa sp. CCALA 161
CCGTTTAATTTTGACGAGCTGACGGTGCGAATTCATGCCTTGCTGCGTCGAGAAGCACAAGCTTTATCTTCGGTATTAAAGTGGGGTAATTTGAGTCTCGATTTCAATAGCTTAGAAGTAATCTATGATGAGAAACCGTTAAATTTAACAGTAAAAGAGTATGCCTTGTTAGAGCTATTTTTACGCAATCATAAGCGCGTTTTTAGCCTTGATGGGATTATTGAAAGCCTTTGGAGTTTTGAAGAACCGCCGACTGAGGGAGCAGTTAGAACCCACATCAAAACACTGCGTCAAAAGTTGAAAAAGGCTGGTGCAGCCAAAGATTTAATCGAGACGGTTTATGGGATAGGTTATCGTCTCAAGCCACTACCAGATTCGGCAGAAGAACAAACTGAATCTAATTTCGCAGCGCAATCGCCTGATTCTACGGAAATTGCTGCTGTTTGGCTGCAACACAAAGAGGCAATGTCCGCTCGCCTAGCTGTTTTAGAAAAGATAGCAATTACCTTGAAAGAAAATAATTGCGATCAAGAATTAAAACCAGAAGCGATCTTAGCAGCCCACAAATTAGCTGGTTCTTTAGGAAGTTTGGGATTTTCTGATGGCTCGAAGCTAGCCCGAAAACTAGAAGATTTTCTGGTTCTTGAAACTTTTCCCCAGCCAGAACAAATCGAGCCTTTTAATAAATTAGTCAATAACCTGAGAGAGAAATTCGACCGTTACAATCCTAGTTCTAGTTCGGTTTTAGACAGTTCTCCCTTATTATTAATTGTGGATAATGATCGCGATTTTACTGGGCAATTAGTAACCCAAGCAGCAGCTAATAATTTTCGGACGGCGATCGCTACAACTGCATCACAAGCACGAGAAATATTTCAGCGCGATTGCCCTGCGATTGTTTTACTCAGGATATTTCAGATTAGAACCAAAACGGATCGAGATAGTCCGATAGATAGTTTAGATTTACTAGCACAACTACACCAGCAAATGCCCTTACTACCCATTGTGGTAATTGTCTCGGAAACAGCCTTATTTAATACCAATAAAAATTTTACCGAGCGTCTTAAAGTTATGCGCGGTAAAAAACATACTTTATTGGTACAGCCCGTAACTCCAACTCAGGCAATGGATGCTGTGACCGAACTGCTGCGACGTTTTGGGGCTGAAACTAAGATAATAATTGTCGATGATGATTCCTTATTCTTAGAGGTAATGCGGACAAGTCTTAAACCCTGGGGATTTGCAATTACTACCCTTAACGATCCTCATCAGTTTTGGCAAGTTCTTCAAGCTACTTCACCCGACCTACTGATATTAGATGTAGAAATGCCAGATGTTAATGGCATTGAATTATGTCATATGCTGAGAAGCGCTCGCAATTGGAGTCATTTACCCGTTTTGTTTCTCACCGCTCATCAGGACTTACAGACTCAGGAGCAAGCATTTTATATTGGTGCGGACGATTACATCAGCAAACCAGTTACGGGAACACAATTAGCTACTCGCATTCTCAATCGCCTATCACGAATCCGCACAATTCAAAGCAAAACACTTAGCTCCTGACCTCTGTACGAGCGGTTCGCAAAACGAAGGGGCTGTCATTTGAAGAAACTTCAAATAGTTTACGACGCGAAGCTAGTCATGCGCGGATACGCCCCGTTTCCTACCACTGACTCGATTTATTTTGCTCATAAGTTCCTCAAAACTTTTGCTTAATCTAAAACTAGAAAAGATAAAACTAATTTCCCTAGAAATGCTAGGAGGGATTATTAATGAGCGAACAAAATCAAACTTGGTGTCCAAATATTGAATTCAATGAAACCGACGAGGAGTTAATTCTCAAGGCAGAACTTCCAGGAGTTAAAATCGAAGATTTGATGATTAATGCCCAAATTAGATCTGTTTCGATTTCGGGAATTTGCGACCCAGATAAGTCCACAGAGGAAAAAGAAGTAATTCCTTCTCAATTTAATTACGGGCAGATTAAATGTAATACTCCTTTACCTGTAGCAATTAGACCCGAAAAAACTACAGCCGAACTTGTTGATGGAGTGCTAACTATAACCATGCCCAAGATCGGGGTAGCGAGTGCAGCTAACTTTTAATCGGTTCTGAATCAATAGTTAGCGGTGGGGTTTTTAGTTCTGGGTTTGAGGAGAAGATATTGTGAATGTACGTAGTAAATCGCCTAATTCAAAACTAATACTAAAGAGATTTTTATTAGTTGGAATAGCTGGAATTACTGCTGTCTGGGCTTTTAGAAGAGCTAGAGAACCCACCGTAAACCAATCATCTTCGAGCGTCGAATTACAGCCCGCTAAGTTCAGTCCTCAATTTTATTGGTTAGAAATAGTCGGCGATCGCGTTAAGTTGACACCAAAAACTATCTCTGCCACCGCAACTTCTCCTGAAGATGCTCTGAAAGAGGCGTTTAACAAACTGCTAAAGCAATCTCCAAATTTGGAGTTAACTACTACAATTCCCCAGCAAACACAGTTGCTCGATCTGCATATAACCGACAACGATATTTATATAGATTTATCTCAGGAATTTACTCAAGGAGGAGGTAGTAGTTCGATGATTTATCGCGTTGCTCAAGTTCTTTATACTGCTACCAGCATTAATCCGCAAGCATCAGTTTTCTTGTCAATTAAAGGACAACCTCTAAATGAAGTCTATCCCCTTGGAGGTGAAGGATTGCTCTTAGAATATCCTCTCACAAGACAAAAATTTACCAGGGATTTTCTCTTTGATTTGAATAGTTATTTACAGCCGTTTTCAGTTGAATAGATTTTGTTCAGAATTAACTGGTTCGTAGCTTTTAGCTTTTAGCTGTCTTGTCGAGCGTACATGCGAGCAAGCCCTTTGTCTTGCGCCTGTCCTAAAGGATACCGCTCCGCATATCGGCGACGCGGGCAGATGCGGCGACGGTCATACAAGCTTTTGAGGAAACCTCAAAAGACTTGACCTCAACTATGCGCCTTTCTCGACGCTTTTTATATCTAATTATTGTGGTCTACTCATATATGACGCGATATGCGAAGCGAGCTAATCCTTTAGGACGTAGGAGCTTATCCGAAGGTGTCTATCACGGATACACCTACGGATATACCCGTTAGGGAATCCTTTAGGGAAAAGCGCAGTAAAGCAACACATCAGTCATTATCAACCAGATAAATAAGTTACAGGAGTTTTTAAAACACTATGACATTGGTTTTAGAACAGATAAACGTTGAAGGTATCACTCAACTGTCTTATTTGGTAGGAAACGATAACGCAGTAGTAGCAACTGCGATCGATCTGTACGATCTGTATTTGCTTCTGGTGGTGGATATCTACCTGTTGCAATTAACATGGCTTTACGTCCCGCTTTTTCTACCTGGGTTGGCTGCGGACAATCGATCTAGAAAAATAAACACTAAGGGCGATCGCGCCTTGGTAAAGTAAAGTAATGAGCTTATTTTGCTTAATACATGGTTCAACCCAAAACTCCGAGTGCTGGAATTTATTAATTCCTGAATTAGAAAAACTAAATCACCAAGCAGTTAAAATAGACTTGCCGAGCGATCGGCAAAATGCTGGTGGAATGCTGTATGCAGAGATAATTGCCAAACAACTTGAAACAATAGAGGAAAGTGTAATTTTAGTCGGACACTCATTTAGTGGTATGTTTCTACCTCTAGTTGCCAGCTTACGACCAATTCAGCATATGGTGTATCTTGCTTCCTTCATTCCCAAAGTAGAAACGAGTATTGCTGGACAGTTATTCGATGAAAGCCCAGATCTATTCGTTCCAGACTGGGCAGAAGCTTGGACATCGGCAATTGGAGCGGGAAAGTGTCCAATCGATGATTATGAATTAGCTTTGCACTTTCTGTTTCATGACTGTACGCCAGAAGTTGCTAAGTGGGGGTTTAGTACCAGACAACTGACGAATGCCCAGGCAGCTATAAACGAAGTCTTTCCCCTAACAAATTATCCTAGTAATGTATCTCACTCTTATATAGTTTGTAATGAAGATAGAACCATAAATCCAATCTGGTCTAGAAGAGCAGCACATGATATTCTTGGAGTCAAAGCAATTGAATTGGCAAGTGGACATTGCCCTTATCTATCTGTACCTAAAGAATTAGCTTCTATTCTAGATGCAGTGTCAAAGGCAAATTCATAGTTGATAGAACTAATAAATAAATTAAAACTCTTTCAAATAAAGTTTAGGGAAACTAATCAGTTGGTACAACTTCAGAAATATCGGCTAACAGCTTATCACCACAGTAAATCATCACCGAACGATATTCCAAAACTGGTGAAGGCATAGTAAAACTTACTTCTGTCGGCGTAATTACTTGAGCAACTATATCATCAGGTGGCGTAAAGGAGATTGATAGTCTTTGAGTAGGTGGTTGTCGGCGATCGAGAATTCCAGGTTGCCATTTAACTTTATAGCCAGGGGTCGGTAGATCGACTTCTCCCGATATAACCAGCCTTGGTTCATTTTCAGCAACGCGGTCAATCCAGGCGTGCCAATTGCGACTTGACCTGGTGGGACAAGATGTTGTTGTATTTATCGGTTCAACAACTTGCTCTTCAGTATTCTGTTTCTCTGGAAGATTGGGTTGAGTGCTACAGCCTGTTACCACCACCGCTAGTACTACAAATACGATTATCTCATAAGCTAGAATGTGAAAACGTTTTTTTATTGACATTATAATTTAAATTTCAAAATATTCTTTTTACATTGATGAATAGGAAGGGATAGCAAAATATTGCCTTAAGATACTAGGATTGTGAAGAATTATTTGCTGCCGAGCGATAGAAATCGTTTGTTGTTGTTGAAGTTGTCCAAGAATTCTAGTAACAGAAACTCGATTAGAGTAGATCAAATCTGCCAAAGTTTGATGGGTTAATTTAAGTTCAATCTTAATTCCTTCATCTGTTTCAACTCCAAAGTCTCGACAGAGAACTAATAAAAAAGCAACTAATCGAGCTTCAGAAGTTCGCAGTAGCCGAGACTCAATAGTCATTTGAGCCGTTAATGAACGCGATAATAATTTGTAGAAGATCGGTGTCCATAGTTCTGGCGATTTTTGCATTTTTTGTTGGAATTTAGTAACTGTCGTCGATATTAGCGTTACTGGAGTTAGAGCGATCGCACAATACTTTGACTGTGATTTATTTAAAAGTAAAGATAGTCCGACAAAGCTTTTTTCTGGTAGTAAACCAACAAAAGTTTCTCTTCCCGTACAATCTATTCTTGAAAGCTTTACTATTCCTTGTAAAGAAAAATAAATAGTTTGTTGTGGTTTTTCTGGAGAAAGTATCTCTTTTCCCGCTTCTATCTCGGTTGAAGAGTAGTCTTTAGTTTGAGATCTTAAAAAGATTTTTAGTAATTGAGATTCTACAGATAAATTATTTTGATAATTCATGTTTTAGCTCTGAGCAAAAATTATTTTATACTGACTACAATTCTTAAAAAATTCGATAAACCGGCTAATAACTTTACGGTTCGCTCTTGCCGATGATATTTATTTTGTTTGAAGCTTTTAAAATTTGGCATTTCTTGCCAACAGTTACGGCAAAATCAGTATTCTCGACGATTACTAAGATGGTGCAGCATAATATTCGAGCAACAGGGACAACTGGCAGAAAGCTTCATGATTATTTCAACTCGATAAGAATATCAGAAAAGTTATTAGACGACTTGCTGCAAAAGTAACGGTATAAATAACAGTTGTTTTTCCTGAAACTAATTAACCTTCAATTTTTGGCAGAGAATAGTTTTAGTGACTCGTATATTTTCTGGCTGATTGTTTTGAATTTCTAATTTAAATTCTGGTACTGCTTCAAACAAAATTCTTTGCTGAGGAAATACAATTTTTTTCCAGTAAACTTTCAGATCGTCAGTTACTTGGATTAGCTGTGTTTTGCTAGTAGAGTTAACGTAGTAGCAGAGCATATTATTAACAGTTTGGTCAATTACCACTTGTTCATTTAATGGCATAATTTTTTTTTCCAAAAACTTACTTCCATTCAATACAAATCATAGTTGTGAGATTTGAGGAACTTATGAGGGAATAAAAAAAGAGCGGATAATAAATCTACCAACGATCTCAACAGTGTGGTTGGACGTGCGATTCGTTCCTGACGAAAATAGGATAAAACCTATATAAATCATGGCTTCTAGCTAACAACCAGATGATAACTGCTCGATTGATGGAGGTGCAAGCCCCTTACAAGGGTAGGTTTTTTACAATCAGGAAGAATTAACCAAAATTAGATCGTTGAAATGACTCAAGGGTAAAGGAAACAAGCGACCAAAGGAAAGAGACTGTCCAGTGAGTCCTAAAGGATACACTCAATGCGATATCCTCATTGGCTTAAGGACAAGAGTGCAAGCCGCTTCGCATAAGGATTAGCTCCTTACGTCCTAAAGGATTCCTAAAGGATTAGCTCGCTTCGCTCCCGTCACCGCTCCGCATATAATTGCGCTACGACAGTTAACAAACCATTAAGAAAACAAGAAAGAGTGGGAGTAGGAATGGAAAAAGAAGCCGAAGAGCGATCGCACGGGGAGAGACGTTAAAGAATACTTTATCAGAACTGAGCGAACAGATCGATCGCTTATCTCCCAATTTAACTTCGACTATTATAATAATGGAGAACGACGGCAGGCATTTACAACCTTTTGTTAGTTCGGGGTTGCCCCAAGAATATATTAGGGATCTCGAACGTTTACCCATTGGAGCAAAAGCTACTTCTTGCGGTACGGCAGCGTATTTAGGTCGGCGAGTAATCGTTAGTAATATTGCTACCGATCCTTTATGGGCAGACTACAAACACCTAATTTTACCCTACGGTTTCCAAGCCTGTTGGTCTGAACCGATTAAATCAAATACGGGTCAAGTTTTGGGAACTTTCGATCTGTATTTTACCGAAGCCAGACCGCTAATGTCGATCGCGATTATATTCACCAAACCCTGACCAATTTACAAAGATATTCCCGTAATTTTTCTAACTGCCAAAACTCAGAAAGCAGATCGCCGTCGTTTCTATGCCTCTGGTATTAAAGGATTTATTACTAAGCCTTTCGACCCTACTACTTTAGCAAGTCAAATTTCTGGCTTTTTGGGAATTGGTATCACTTCTGACCAACGGCGAGTTTTTAAACCGCAGTCAGGATTGACCCAAATTTGTTCCGTGGGAAGATACTGGGAACATTTACGCAAACCTTCGGTGAGGTAATTCGCGCTGGGAATGGCTGGGGAATGGACATCATAAATACCTGGCCCAACTTGACGAGGATAATCTGCATCCGTTAGCTGCATCAAAGTTTCGTTATTGCTACGGCTATCTTCGATGGAAATTACATCGGCATCCAACTGTTTGATTGAATCATATCGCTCGTATGAATTGAAGCCTGGTTTACTACAATGACTGTTGGCTTATCTAACCTGAGTTCGGGATTAGCTCAAATAATACTTTCGCCGACTCTGCCCATTGCCTGAGAATCAGACGCGATTGTACTAAACGCGCCTAAATCGTGCAAGATGTCTTCTGCTGCTAGAGTTTCCTTGCGGATGCGAGAGTCAGCGAAGGCTACATCTTCGGGAATTCTTTTATCGAGGTGATGACACACCATCAACATATCTAGGTGTTCTTCTAGGGTATTAACGGTAAAGGGGCGAGTGGTATTGTTAGAAGAAGGTAAAACATTACTTAAACCGCAAACTTTAATAATATCTGGTGCGTGTCCGCCTCCCGAACCTTCTGTATGGTAGGTGTGAATTGTTCGATCTTTAAATGCTGCGATCGTATCTTCGACAAAACCCGACTCGTTGAGGGTGTCGCTGTGGATAGCGACTTGAACATCATATTCTTCGGCAACATTTAGGCAAGTATCGATTGTTGCGGGGGTCGATCCCCAATCTTCGTGAAGCTTTAGTCCCATTGCGCCAGCCTTTACCTGTTCGACTATTGCTTCTGGTTTGGCACTGTTTCCTTTACCTAAAAAGCCTATATTCATTGGAAAAGCATCGGCAGCTCGCAGCATCATCCCGATATTCCACGCACCCGACGTACAGTTCGTAGCGGTTGTACCAGTAGCAGGCCCTGTTCCTCCTCCAATTAGCGTTGTTATTCCAGCGGAAATCGCAGTCTCGATCTGTTGGGGAGAAATAAAGTGAACATGGGTATCTACGCCTCCTGCCGTAGCGATCAGCCCTTCTCCTGCACTAACTTCTGTGGCGGGACCAATAATAATGTCTACATTATCTTGAATATAAGGGTTGCCCGCCTTCCCAATTTTACAAATTCTGCCGTCCTTGATGCCAATATCGGCTTTAACAATACCCCACCAGTCGAGAATTAAAGCATTAGTAATTACCAAGTCTACCGCTCCATCCGCGCGGGATATAGGGGACTGTCCCATGCCATCACGGATGACCTTGCCCCCACCAAATTGAACTTCATCACCGTAGGTAGTGTAATCTTGTTCGACTTCGATAAATAGTTCTGTATCTGCCAAGCGAACGCGATCGCCTACTGTTGGACCAAAGGTATCGGCATACGCCCGTCGATCTTTACGATAACTCATAGTTTTAACTCCTCTTGATGTTTTAATTTGTTTTAGACTGGGACTAAGATAGATTAAAGTTCGCGGGTTAAAATAACCTGTGACTAATTAGCAAACAACCTCTGAGCCAATTTTGGATGTTGCATCTGAGCAATATCGATCGCCAGAGTACAAGACCGCATCTGCTCTAGATTCATCGATCTAGCAGTAGACCAGACTGTCTCAATATCTGATGCTAAGTAAAGCAAAATTTGCTGGGTCTGGATGTGTCCCAAAACACCCAAACGAATAGCTGCGCTCAATATACCACTGACCAAGCTGTGTAAAAAAGCCAATACTGTATTTTGTTCGCTCAAACCTGCGATCGCTGCCACCGCACCAAAGATAACTGGATGCAAACAGTGTATTTTACCTTGAGCAGCTTCTCGGTTAAGAATTTCTAATCGTTCGTCTTGCCAAGTAGAACTGCTTACCATTAACAAAGCCCGCCCACTTTGGCGCTGGGTTTCTCTAATTTTGGCGATCGCCGTTTGGGCGAAAAGCTGACTATCGGCTTGTCTTGCTGCTTCTAGATTGCCGTCGTTAATACCCCGATGACTATGGAGTAAAGCTACTAGATCGGTCGTTCCTACCTTATTATGTAAAAGTAGCTGCAAAAAAACTTGTAAGTCTTCCACGGAATTAATTTTTCCAGTTTGAACTAAACTTTCTAGCCCGTGAGAGAGAGTAAAAGAACCAGTGGGAAAAAAAGAATCGGCTAACTGCATCATTGCAAGTTGCTGGCTGATTTGGGACTGGATCATTAGCTTTAATGGTGATGATGAGAATGAGTAGGGTCAGAAAAGTTGAGGTGTTGGCTGGGCGATCTCGATTCATAATCTATTTTCAAACCAGGAATCTTGAAATCGGCGATCGTCGCTTCCATCACTGCTTCATCTACTGCTAGCTGGAGATAAATTTTGTCTTTTCGGACTATTATCGGCCAGTGATGATTACCTAAAACATGACCTAGATGGATTAATTTAGCAGGTAAAGTATCTGCCGATGAACTAGAGAAACTCAGCACCATTAATTTTTGTGGTACTAAATGAATTGAGACTAATTTTCCCGACTCGGTTTGAAATACATCCCCTTCTTGTAAAGAAAGTTCGCGACTTTTAATAATCCCTACAGCAATGCCAGAATCAGTATGAGCGTGAATTCTACCTTTAACGCGATCGCTTTGACCCAGATGAACTTCTAAACAATTTTCTTTGGTTAATCGTTGAGATAGTTCGCTATTTTCTTGAATATTTCCTAGATATTGATTAGCTACTTCAGTCATCTTTTTAATTAATTGATATTAATCACTTCGCTTTAGTTTATTTGTTTTTAACTCTTAGCTCTTAGTTTTTAGAGGTTCTCTAAAAAGTCTCAATTGTTAAATTAACGCCCCCTAAATCCCCCAAGTATGGAGGACTTTAAATCTTTTTCCCCCCAAAATTGGGGGGCTGGGGGGGCAAAACTATATTTACTTTAAAAGGTAAATGTTTTCATAACTTAAGCTATATTAATAGTATTTTTTGATTCACATTAAGCGTTAATTATTAACTATTTGGCGATGTAAGGTAAGGCAGGTTGATTGGCTAGATTACGAATATGTTCTAAAGCGAGCTTAAAATATTCTTTAAGTTGAATAGTTTTATTAGCAAAAGCGCGAATTAGTAAGCCACAATCGCTCGGTAAAATTGAAGTGGCAACCATAAGATTAGGAAATTTATTTACCTGTATATCTTCTAATTCTTTACTTAATAGTTTTAAATCTAGATTAGGATAAACTGCGATCGCATTGCCTATAATTGGCAAAGGTGCAAATAAATGATTATCTTTAAAAAGATTAGATTTCCCTTCTAGGCGCATGGCATCAGTAAA
>NZ_PVWF01000024.1 GCF_003003995.1 Pleurocapsa sp. CCALA 161
TACTCAGTATTTTTGCTTATTCTGAGTTTACATCTCAGCCTTTCTTTGTTTCTAATTTTTTCGTCGAACTCACGTTGTTATAGTAGACGTGGGCGCAAATACAGCCCCCATTCGTAAATTGTCAAAGCCTCACAGTTAAATGCTTCTGACTTCTGATTTCTGACTTCTGATACCAAACTAGTCTAATTCTCGCAAAATATCTTGCAACTGTTGTTGATAACGACCATAGTTGACCCAATCTCCTTTTTGTAAAGCTTGTTGAGCCTGCTGATAAATTTTTAATGCCGATTCTCCAGAGGCAGAATCGATCGCTGGAAGATTTGAGTCGGTTAATCCAGGCGGAATTTGATCGAATATCCCAGCAAGAGATTGCTCTAAGCTGGGAGTCATGACTATTTCCGTGTCATAGGCGACGATGACGCGGGTAAGTTCGGGTAATTCTCCCTGTTCGGCACTGAGATAAAGGGGTTGGACATAGAGCAATGAACCGTCGATGGGAATGACGAGGATGTCACCACGAATTACTTTTGAACCTCGTTGACTCCAGAGAGTTATTTGTTCGGCTATTTCTGGAGCTTGATCGATTCTGGCTTCGATTTGAAAGGGACCATACACTAGTTCTTGTTTGGGAAATTCATAGACGTTCAGTTTACCGTAATTAGCACCATCTGAACGGGCAGCCATCCAAGCAATCATGTTGTCGCGGTTGACGGGAGTAAAGGGCAAAATTAAGACAAATTCTTCGCTCTTTTCCCCTGGTAGCTTCATAATCAAATAATCGGGTTCAACTTGCTGTTGTTGATCGCCATCAAGTTCGGTAGCAAATCGCCAGTCGTCTTCACGGTTGTAAAACACCTGCGGATCTTCGACGTGATAGCTTAAGTACATCTTGGCTTGGATTTCAAATAAATCTTGGGGGTAGCGGAAGTGAGCTTGAATTTCGGGCGGAATACTGGCGGTACTTTTAAATAGTTGGGGAAAGATCTTGCGGTAAGTTGCTAAGACAGGTTCATTTTCATCCACTACATAGAATTGCATCGTGCCATCCTTGGCATCTACGACAACTTTTACAGGGTTACGAATATAGTTAGTCTGCTGATCTGTAATTAGTTCGGTTTTTTGTTCGTGTGCCACCGCTTCAGCATAAGGATAGCGATCGCTGGTAGTATAGGCATCAATAATCCACTTTAGTCTGCCGTCAACCACTACTAAATAAGGATCGTTATCGTATTTAAGAAAAGGTGCAGCGTGACGCACTCGTTCACTAATTTGCCGATAGTAATGGATGCGGGAATTAGGAGTAAAGTAGTTAGATATCAAAATTTTTAGACTACCCTGTTCATAGGCATAGGCTAATCTGCGCCACCAGTTACCTAACGGTACTCCCCCCAAGCCATCGTATTTAATAAAGGCATTTTCATCGCCACGGGGATAATCAAACTCAAAGGTATCCATGCCTGTATAGACATAATCTTGAGTTAGTTCGCCATAATAAATCCTAGGTTCTTGAATTTTTAAATCGGTTTGGGATATAGGGGGAATATTTTTGACAAACAGTACGGGTAAGCCGTCGGCAGTTACTTCATTGACAGGATTCATTACCAAGCCATAGCCATGGGTATATTTAAGTCTTTGGTTGACCCAAGTTTTTGCCGAAGAGGGAACTTGAGTATAGTCGAATTCTCTAGCAGACAGCATCACCTGACGATAATCACCGTTTAGAGAATAGCGATCGACATCAACGTCATTAAACCGATAGTAAAAACGGATTTCTTGTAGCTGTCGATAAGTACTCAACAGTGGGCGATCATCCCAAAGACGAATATTGTCGATGGTAGCTTTGTTTTCGCTTAAGACATTGGCATTGGCATTGGCTAAAGAGGCAAGTTGATAATTTTGATTATTTATTTTTTCTAAATCGTAAGCCTGTCGTGTAAACTCAATATTGTGTTTAATATAGGGAGTTTCCTTGGCTAGTTCGTTGGGTTCGACGATAAAACGCTGCTGCAACACAGGATAAGTTCCATTGACTGCGATGAGAATTAAGACATAAACGCCGATGCCATAAACAGGACGGAGCAAACTATTTGACCAGGTAGCAGCAATGAGCCAGATCCCTAGCAAGATGGAAGCAAAAATCATCACCCAGAAGGCAAAGAGACGGGCATGGGTATCGGTATAGTCTGCTCCCCAGACTACTCCTTGAGAAGAATAGAGCAGTTCGTAACGTTCCAACCAAAAATCTACAGCAATATCTAAAGCGATCGCTGCCAGTAGCAAACTAAGATGAACTTTGATAGGTTTGGTAATTAATTTTTGCCATTGCTGTTCAATGACGAGGTTTTTCCACTGCCAGTCAAAGCGCAGAATGCCCTTAAAAACATACACTAGAATGGATAAAACTAATCCTGCAATTAAAAGGGTTAACCACCAGTTTTCTACGTTATCTAATAGAGGTAAGCGAAAGATATAGAAACCCAGATCTTTTTGGTAGATCGGATCGAGACGTTTAAACTCAGTGGTGTTAATAAATCGCGGAAATAACTCCCAGGATACAGCACTAAGATTCGCTACACTTAGAGAAGTAAGGAAAATGACTATAGCAATGAGATAATTAGCAATTTTATGAGTATAAGGCTCAAATTCGCTCGATTCTAAAAAACGAAAACGGCGATCGCCTGTCAGACGTAACGCCAACCAGTAATTAAGACCCAAAAAAACACTATAGATGGCGAATGTAGCCAGCCAAATGCTCACCTGCCAAGCGATTCGCTGCCAAAAAACCGTTCCCAACCCCACCGTTTCAAACCACCAAGACTCAGTGAGCAAATGTACTGCTGCGGAAACTAAAGTTAAAATTGCGATCGTGATGATGAGCCCAAAGGTGATTGCTTTTTGCATGTGCCTGGAAATTAAAGCGCTCAAAGACTGAAATTTATGATGCTACTCTTCAGTATCATAGCTTTTCGAACTGTTTGACAGTATATTTGTTGCTAATTATTTCTAATAACCTCTAGACCAGCTAAAACTTTACTACTAAACGGGTTTTCGTTCACCAGACTTTTACACAAATTAGCTACTTTATTAACATAAGCTTAATCACTATTAAACTTTTTTCTTCTTGTCTATTTCTAACTTATTTTTATTGAAAACAATATTGTCCAAGCGATATCCCTGGTTGTACAAAGCCATGGTTATAACCTGGTCAAAAAGTAAAGAAGTCGATTACAGAAGCTATTTTTTTTTAATTAAAAATAGTCATGAAATTGTAAAAAAGATTGTAAGAAAACCAAAGCTTATGGCTGTGAAGCTTACTGAATACAAAGTTTGGTCAATAGGTATTAGAGTTCATTGCTTCGACTAAGTTGCTAGTTATCTCATATTTTATTTTTTTCAGTTTAGCTATTAATTCAAGCGCATTGAACCAGAGAGTATCTGTAAGCAAAAAACCGTAAAACCAGGTCTAAGACCTTTGAGTAATCATCAAGAGAGGATTAACTATGTTGGGCAACATCAGGGCTAGAGAAACACCAGTGAGTACCAGTTTTGAGCGTACAGAACAGACTAGCGCGCTCGAAGTATCAATCATTATGCCTTGCCTAAATGAGGCAGAAACTTTAGAAACCTGTATCCGCAAGGCTCAGTGGTTCATCACTGAGAACGATCTAGCAGGAGAAGTAATTATTGCCGACAACGGTAGTGATGATGGTTCTCAAGCAATAGCCAAAAGACTTGGTGCTAGAGTAGTAGATGTACCTGCTAAGGGTTATGGTAGTGCGCTCAAAGGTGGAGTGGCTGCTGCTCGTGGGCAATACATTATCATGGGTGATGCGGATGATAGCTATGATTTTAGTAATCTCAATCCCTTCATGGTCAAATTACGCAGTGGCTATGATTTAGTCATGGGGAATCGTTTCCGTGGCGGGATCGAATCGGGAGCAATGCCTTTTCTTCACCGTTATTTAGGTAATCCTGTATTGACTGGCATTGGTAAACTATTATTTGGTAGTCCCTGCAATGATTTTCACTGTGGATTAAGAGGCTTTCGTAAGGATGCAATTACTAATTTGCAGTTGCAGACTACAGGCATGGAGTTTGCTAGTGAGATGGTGGTCAAAGCTACCCTGCACAAAATGCAGATCACTGAAGTGCCTACAACCCTTTCTCCTGATGGTCGCAGTCGCCCTCCTCACCTCAATACTTGGCGTGATGGTTGGAGACACCTACGTTTCTTATTGATGTATAGTCCTCGTTGGCTATTTTTCTATCCTGGTATCTTTTTAATTCTGGGTGGATTATTGGCAACACTATCTTTATTGCCCAGCCCTAAAGTACACAGCTTGCTATATTCTTCCACCGCCATGACAATAGGTTTTCAGATTGTTATGTTTGCCCTGTTTACTAAAGTGTTTGGTATCAGCGAAGGTTTATTACCAGAAGATAAACGTTTAAATAAACTGTTTAACTATTTAAATTTAGAAACAGGCTTGATTGCGGGAACAGTACTGCTGGTTGTGGGGATGGCAGCTTCGATCTATGCTTTTGGTATTTGGGGACAGCATGATTTTGGCTCTCTCAATCCCACAGAAACTATGCCAATAGTCATTCCTGGAGTTACCTGTTTGGCATTAGGCATTCAAGCGATTTTTTCCAGCTTCTTTCTCAGTATTTTGGGTCTAAAACGATGAGTAAGCAACCTTGGTTATCGGTCATAATACCTACCTACAATGGTAGTAAATATTTAACCGCAGCTTTAAATTCTGTGGTGGTGCAGCAAGATGATCGGCTTGAATGCGTGGTAATTGATGATGGTTCGACAGACAATACCCTGACCATTGTCGAAAGTTTTCAGAACCAACTTAACATTAAGTTAATTACTAAAGCACGAGCTGGTAACTGGGTTGTCAATACTAATCATGCTTTGACGGTGGCTGGGGGAGAATATGCCTGTTTCCTGCATCAGGACGATTTATGGATAGAAGGAAGATTAGAGCAGATCAAAAAAGCGATCGCTGCCTATCCTCAAGCTAGTCTATATCTCCACGACTCGGTATTTATAGACGAGCAGGGTAGACCATTAGGTATATGGAGTTGTCCTTTGGCAAATAAACGACGGATTATCTCCGCCGAGGAAATGAGCCAAAAGCTAATCATCCAAAACTTTGTAGCTATTCCTGCCCCTGTGTTTAAACGCTCTGCTGCAATAGAAATAGGGGGGTTAAATGATCGACTTTGGTATACCGCAGACTGGGACTTTTGGCTTAAGCTAGCTGCTTTAGGGAACACCTGTTATATCCCTAAACCTTTAGCAGCCTTTCGAGTACATGGTGATTCGCAGACAATTCGTCGCAGTTCAAGCGTCGCTGAGTTTCGCCAACAGATGCGCTCGGTGGTGGATAAACACGCTCTTAAATCCAATCGAGAAGTTAACAGGGTGGCTTTGTTTTCCACCGAGGTCAATACAACCTTGGCAGCAATAGTTCATGGGGAGTCGACCAATTTAGTAAAACTAGCCCTAGAGTTTGTTTTGCTAGGTCCTACAGGTTGGTGGAGATACTGGCAAGATTCGCGAATTCAAGAGCGTATTTCGGCTCGTCTGAAAGCAAAATTACAGACACAAGGGTAAATTATTAGTTATTAATCATAAGCTATAAGCTTATGCCGAGGTATTAAGCATAATCTTTATGAAGCCTAATTTATTTATTGTCGGGCAACCAAAATCAGGAACAACAGCTTTACATCAGTTTTTGGGACAGCATCCCGAAATATATATGTCGAGCATCAAAGAGCCACATTTTTTTTGTGCTGATTTTCATTTAGAAAGCGATCGCGCCTATGGCAAACAGCGTTTTTATGACTTTAGAAGTGAGTCGGCATATCTCCAGCTATTTAGCAAGGCGAAAAACGTCAAAATTGCGGGAGAATCTTCCACTAATTATCTTTATTCTCAAGTAGCAGCAGAAAAAATTCATAATTTCAATCCTGATGCAAAAATCATTATAGTGCTGCGAGAACCTGCCCAGTTCCTCTATTCTCTCCATAGCCATTACGTTAAGTTTACAGAAGAAAATGAGCCCGACTTTCTCACAGCTTTGGCATTAGAAACCAAGCGCCAACAAGAAGAAGCTCTCAGTCCAAGGGTTACCAGTCCTAGCTATTTATATTACTCACAACGAGTACAGTATTATCAGCAGGTAAAACGTTACCGCGATCGCTTTAAACCAGAGCAAATTAAAGTAATTCTTTTTGAAGAATTTAAGTCAGCAAACGAGCGCATTTTTCGCGAGATCTTAGAATTTTTAGGTGTGCAACCCAACTTTACCCCAGAATATGCAGCGATTAACGTCAATAAAGAAGTTAAGTTTAAAACTATTAATAATTTAATTAATAATCCTGTGGCAAAAAGTATTTTTAAGAACTTACTTTCTCAAGAATTTAATGATTTTGTGCGAGATAAGATTGTCGAAAAACTTCTCTGGCATCAAGCACCCAAAGCAACTATGTCAGAAGCAATTAAACTACAGTTAAAACAACAATATCAACCAGAAGTAGCAAAAATTTCTGATTTACTCCAGTTAGATTTGCTTTCTAAGTGGGGATATAATAATTTGCCAAGCCAAGTAAGTAGTCTCTAATCAAGGAAAATAATGGTTCGTGGAGAGATTGATTTTGATACTTAATAATAATTATTTCACATCTAAAACGTATAAGAGGAAATGCTGAATAAAAAGAATATTATTTCTAGTGTTTTATCTCTAGCTTTAGGGATTTTCTTAGTTTGGCTAATTTTACGTTTTACTGAGGTTGATTTAAACGAAGTTGTTGCTACTTTTTATAGCTTAAATCCTTTATTTGCTGGATTAGCTATTAGTACTCTAATTATCCATACAGTTTTTACCGCCTACAAGTGGGCGCTGGTTACACAAAAGCTAACTCCCGACAATCAACAGCCGTTAAAATTTTATCTGTTTTATACGACCTTAGGCTCTTTGACTATGCAGTTCATGCCCCAATACGTGGGTATGGTCATTGTGCAGAACTTCGCTCTACGGGCGCATAAAATCAGTTCTTTTTCTCGTGGTTTTTTGTCAATCATTTACGATCAGTTTTTTAATATGCTGATTCCGCTACTGCTATTTCCTGCTTCAATACTTTATGTATTGCAATACATTTCTTTGTCGGTAGCGGTTTTTTTGTCCATTACGTTTATTATTGCTACCCACTTTATTATTAATAAATGGCATCGTCGTTTGATATCTTGGTTGATTAAAACTTTAACTTGGTTCAAGCAGTTAAAGTCGGGTAAAAATAAATCTGCCCAACTAGAAATAGGTAGCAGTAGCGACTCAATTTTAGGTAAAGAATTTACCCTTTATTTATATTGGATTTCAGTTGTTCGTTATATAGTTTGGATTGTTCGAGGACTGTTGATTGCGATCGCTGGTGGTTTTAAAATTAAATTATGGGCGGTTTTCTTTGTTACGCCGATTGTTCAGTTAGCCATGCTACTTAGTTTTACTCCAGCCAACTTAGGCTTTATGGAGTTTAGCTGGATTGGTCTACTCGAACTGTTTGATGTGCCAGGACAAGCTGCTGTTCAATTTTCGCTGATGCAGCGTTTTCTCTACGTGGTGGCGGTGGTCATTATGCTCGCGGTGTTCGCTGTAGTTTCCTTTGTGGAGCGATTTTCCCTTTTCTCTTCTAAACAAAATTAAAAATTAATTAGTATTAATAGTTATTGTTTATTCTTAATGTTGAATCTTGCCACTAAAGAACGATCAAAACAGCACCGAATAGGGCTAGAGATAATTTTATCTGGCGTTGCCTTGGTTTTAATCGTCGCAATCTTGCTCAAGGCAGTCTTAGATGTTGATAACAACTACGATCCTGGCTGGTATCATATTCCTTTTGCTGGCAGAATTTGGGGGATTTTGCCCAGATCGATGTTTATCGGGGACGAGAAATGGTTTGAGCCACGCTTTGACGGTTTTCCTCTATTAGCCCACTTCCTTCAGGGTTTTTTCTGGCGCATTACTGGAAGGATGCAGTCAACTAACCTAGTCAGTTTTCTGTCGGTAATTGGCTACTTATTCTTTCTCAAAAAATTCTTTCGAGTTCCTCTTTACCTTTCGGCGATCGCCTTATTTTCAATTCCCTTAGTTCTTACCCATGCTAGTACTAGCTTTGTCGATTTACTGGGCAACATCGGCACCTCAATTCTGGTAATGATGAGCTATCGCTTTTATCAAAATCAGCAGTTACCCACAAAGAGTGAACTGTTTGTTGCTTTTTTAGGAGCGGCGATCGCCGTCAATACTAAAACCCAGCTACAGCCTTTGGTCTTTGTCATCCTAATTATCACAGGGATTAGGCTCTGTTGGCTATGGCGACGACACCAAGTAGCTGTTAAACAGTTAATTAAAATAGTAACCGTTGCTTTACTCGCCAGCGTCATTATTTTTGCCAGCCCGATTAAAAATACAGTTTTATATGGTAACCCCCTCTATCCGATCAAAATACAGATAGCAGGAAAAGTACTCAACCACAAACTTAGTCCTGAAGCCTATGAAGAGGGTAATCGTCAGCTTAATTGGCTTAAATCAGTGTTAGACATTAATACCCCAATAGCCTGGACTGCCGATCAGTGGAGTGACGAGGTGGAACGTAATCGTCGGGGAGGTTTCTTTGGCGCATATGTATTGTTTAATTTTTTGCTACTGCTAGGATTTTTCGTACGCGAATTAATTCAAAACAAATCTGTGCCTAAAAGCGATCGCTCTCAATCAGCAAAGTTAGCCTTGTTAACAGCGATCGCCATGTCTCTCCCTCCGCTTAACTTTCCCCAATCCCACGAATTGAGATACTTCATGTACTGGATGATTTCTCTGGTATCTCTCAATCTGTCTTTGATTGCCTTACCCAAAAACAAGCTATTGGCAAAATGGTTGCAACCCAAATATATGGGTTTAGTCTACGTTATTTTTCTCACGATTGTCTTGGTCAAGACTCAAGGTTTCTATGTCAAACCATCGTTAATAACTGAGGATCAATACGTCAATTCTGGGGTTAAGCAACAATTTTTGAGTAAAATCCTGCCTGACGAAAAAGTTTGTTTGATCAGTAAACATATTGGCAAAAATGTCAAAAGAGAGCCGATTGTCGCTTTGAAATATGTGTTTGCCTACAGTTCTTATTTCCATCCTGAAAAAAACTATGATTACTCAATTCAAGCCGCTTTAAAACCAGAATCTTGTGGGGATCGCAAAATTATTCCGCTTTATTTTCAGAAATAAGTTGAGAACAATAGCAATAATGAAAAATCAATCAAAAGCTGCCTTTAAATAATCTTTAAGGGTTAGCTGATGGCGCTCAACTATAATTGCTTGACCAATTTTCAAATGATTAATTTGGTCAAAATTAAAATTAGCTTTTGCTGTAGCGTTACAGGATTGATAACTCACTAGTCCCACATCAAAGCGACAGGGTAATTCAGCCAAGTCAGGATGTTTACTTAAGAACAGAGATGCAGTTTGAATTAACTTTTGCTGTTTAGTAGCATTGATCGACAGCAAACCATCGACATCCCAATTATAAGCACTGCGGGTTTTAACCTCAACAAAAGCGATCGCCCCAGTCGGATCTTGAGCAACTAAATCAATTTCTCCCCAGCGACAACGCCAATTATATTCTAGTAGCTCGTAGTTCCTAAGTTGTAGCCAGCGAGCTACTAACTGTTCCCCTAACGTGCCGATTGCTTTCATGAGAACTGATTACTGATACTGACAGAATTGGTGGGCATTATTCAAATAGATTGATAATTTGACAATCAAGACAATCGCTATAATTTGCTGAGTACATTTAAGGATTAACTGTTTGATGTGTCCAAGTTTGCTCGGCTTGCAGAGTATATAAGCAACGTTGTTGAGGATCGCCTTTTAGTTGGAGATGATCGACTCTTTCGGGAGTTAATAGTAATAAACAAAAATTAGCCAGAGGATCATTAGCGTCTGGAGGCTCTAGTTCAAATGCCGATTTATCTGACATGGGTTGAGCAGGATCTGGCCAAGTAAATTGCGATCGCGCTGAGTCAGAAAGTTCATACCAAGTTATTTTCCGTGCTTTTTGTAAATTAAGATCAGTTTCTGCCACAGTAATTAATTGAAGCTTCCCTAAGATCCTAAACTGTTCGCGAGTTTTCGTAAAATACCAACAAACTTCAGCTAAGGGTTGATGCTCAATGTCTTGAATTTTGGCACTACGAGCATCAGTAATTATTTTCAGCCGATTTTGTTCGTCATCGAAAAAGCCTCGAAAAACCACAGTACGATTAGCAGGATAGCCTGCTGAGTTAACGGTAGCTAACTGAAAATAACGAGAATAGGGTTTAGAACGGTTGCGGTGAATAGCACTAGAAAGTGGCGATCGCCAAGGAGCAAGCATGGGCAATGAGCAATGAGCAATGAGCAATGAGCAATGAGCAGTGAGCAATGAGCAATGAGCAATGAACAATGAGCAATGAGCAATGAACAGTGAGCAATGAGCAATGAGCAATGAACAATGAGCAATGAGCAATGAACAGTGAGCAATGAACAGTGAGCAATGAACAGTGAGCAACACATTGTAGAGTGTGCGTTGTCAATCAGAATAACAAATACCAACATTTATGGTATTGTCTACCAGTCATTATTTTGAGTATTTATGCCCGTCATTTTGGGTAAATCGAGATAACCAGTAATCAGTAATTGTTATCCTGTGGATAGATAAAAACGGAAATAGCCAAATAGATAAAATAAATCGATCGCAATTACAATTCCTTGTGTCCAGGAGGAATGCAGCCAACTCAGCACCAGCGGATTTACTCCTAATACTAATGCCATCTCAATAAAAGCAACGATTCTGCCGTGGTGATTAACATCCCAGTAAGAAAAGGGACTGATGAAACGGTAGTTGCTCAAAGGAAAAAAGTGTCGATGAGCATCATCATGATGCACGGGAAGATCCAATAAAGAATGACAGACTAAACTAACACATAAAATTATCCCTGGTTTATAGTCAAGGCGATAAAAAATAGCAGCCCCGATCAGCGCCACAGGAATCGAATGGAACAAAGCCACTGTGTTTTGCCAGACAGGTTCGTAATAAGCCTCTGACCAAATTTTGCCTTCAGGCATTTTATAGATAAACTTGGCAACAAAGTAGAAAACAAATATTGGCAGATCGGGTAAAATTGCGCCGATTGCGATCGCTAAATGATCTTTAGGAGCAATTGTCTTTCCTAGTAAAGCTAGATTAAGAATATAGTGACCAGGAGTATTCATCTATGGTGTTTAGATAGCTAATTCAGATCAGACTTATAGTAGCTTAATGTGCCGTTTTGTAGTTTTTTTATACTAAATTAGTAATCAGTCCTAAAGGATAAGCTTCGCAAATAATTACTAATCGGTAATCAGCCAAAAAAAGGCTCTTACTCCATCCCGCACAGTCTTTTCGATAGGTTCAGGTGGATTTTTTGAAGGCACAGAGATGGGTTGAAAATTAATTCCCCGACTACGCAGCACTATGTCGCCAATGACTTTTGCTCGTTGCATATGGTTTTCTGAGGTGATGAGATATACGCTGTCTATTCCCTGAGTTTTCAGCTCATCCACTAAAGTCGTAAAATTAGTGACAGTATCGCTAGCTCTGTAATCAAAATGAAGGCGATCGCTTTTAATTCCTGCATTCTGGAAGATCTCTTGTGCATATGCTTGAGGACTACCAGAAGAAATCCAAATGGGTAGATCGGGGTGTTGTTGAGCTAATTGAGCTGCATATCGTTCTCGCTCTTCATGCCCCCCCAAAACCAATAAAGCTTCGGGACTGGAGGTTATTTTAAGATGAGCTGGTTTAAATCCGACGCAGAGGGATGTTGCCACAACGGAGAGCGAAAATAAGTATTTAAAATTGCTGGCTCGATTGAGATTGGTTAAATTGGGTTCTGTTTTTGGGGAGAAACGAAATAACATAAGTACAATAAGATTCGGCTCTAATTGCTTGCAGGATAGCTCGTGTAGTGTCTTGCTGAAAAGTGCTGCTGAAATAGATCATCAGTACTGAGTACATATGAAAATGCGATTGCTAATGATACACAATTTCTGGAAAAACTATGAATAAACTCAATCCATTGTATGTAGCTTTGTTTTAGATGTCTCGTATCTAAAGCATTATTTCTGTATAGTCTGGACAAAAATTGAGCCAGCGATCGCTTTAAGCGATTAAAAAATAAACATGAGGGGGACAGATTTTGTTACTCTTAGAGACGCTGTATTTTACTTAATTACTTTAGCTACTTGGGCATGAGAACAAATTACTGTGGCGAATTGCGACCGGAACATATAGATCAAACTGTTACTATCTTTGGCTGGGTAGATCGTCGTCGTGACCACGGAGGAGTTATTTTTATTGACTTGCGCGATCGCACTGGGACAGTCCAGATTGTCAGCGATCCTCAACGTACTCCCCAATCTTATGCTAATGCTGAATCGCTTCGTAGTGAATATGTAGCCAAGATTGTAGGGCGAGTTAGCCAGCGTCCCCCAGAATCACTCAATGATCATCTACCGACAGGACAAGTGGAGATCTATGCTGAATCCATTGAAGTCCTCAACGCTGTGAGCAAGCAACTTCCTTTTCAGGTTTCTACTGCCGATACGGAAACTGTTGGGGAAAAATTGCGCCTCAAACATCGTTATTTAGATTTAAGGCGCGAGCGCATGGCGAAAAACCTTCAGTTACGTCATCAGGTAGTTAAAGCAATGCGACGTTTCTTAGAAGATGAACAAAACTTTATGGAAGTTGAAACACCGATTCTGACTCGCTCAACTCCTGAAGGTGCGAGAGATTATCTTGTGCCATCAAGGGTCAATCCTGGAGATTGGTATGCCTTGCCTCAGTCCCCCCAGTTATTTAAGCAACTCTTAATGGTATCGGGATGCGATCGCTATTATCAAATCGCTCGCTGTTTCCGTGATGAGGATTTACGCGCCGATCGACAGCCAGAGTTTACTCAGCTAGATATGGAAATGAGTTTCCTCTCTCAAGATGAAATTATTGAACTTAATGAAGGGTTAATCAGCCACATTTTTCAAAAGGTTAAGGGGATTGAATTAAATACACCATTCCCCCGCATTACTTATGCCGAATCGATGGCTCGTTACGGTACAGATCGTCCTGATACTCGCTTTGAGTTGGAATTAGTCGATGTCTCTGATATTGTGCAAGATTCTGGCTTCCAAGTTTTTTCAGGGGCGATCGCCAGTGGGGGGCAGGTGAAAGTATTACCTATTCCTGGGGGCAATGATGCCATCTCTAATGTGCGGATTAAACCCAAGGGGGATATCTTTAATGAAGCCGTGACCGCAGGGGCAAAAGGGATTGCCTATATTCGCGTGCGGGAAAACAACGAAATCGACACTATTGGCGCAATTAAAGACAATTTGAATGAAGAGCAAAAACAGGAGTTATTGCGCCGTACTGGAGCAAAACCAGGGCATTTACTCTTATTTGGTGCAGGAGACACCGCCACTGTCAATAAATCTTTAGATCGTCTCCGTTTATTTATTGCTCAAGAAATGGGCTTAATTGATAACCAGCAGGTTAATTTAATCTGGGTGACAGAATTTCCTATGTTTGAATGGAATGCCGATGAGAAACGTTACGAAGCACTCCACCATCCTTTTACTGCGCCTTATGCTGAAGATCGAGCCGATTTAACTACCGCAAGAGCGCAGGCTTATGACTTGGTATATAACGGAATTGAAATTGGCGGAGGTAGCTTGAGAATCTATCAAAAAGATCTTCAAAAAGAGGTGTTCAAGGCAATTGGTTTATCTGATGCGGAAGCCGATAACAAATTTGGCTTCTTACTGGAAGCTTTTGAGTATGGCACACCTCCTCATGGAGGGATTGCCTTTGGCTTAGATCGTCTGGTAATGCTACTGGCAGGAGAAGAATCAATTCGAGATGTGATTGCTTTCCCCAAAACCCAACAGGCTAGCTGTCCTTTAACTAATGCCCCTGCTGCGGTAGATAAGAAGCAGCTTAAAGAACTGGAAATTGCTTCAACTTATAAACCCAAGCAGGATTAGAAAGTTAACCAGGGGAAACAGTGAAGAAGAGTTCAGAGTTAATTGACTACTGCCCTGTTTTCTAACCGACTCGTTTTTTACTGCTGAAAAAATGGTATTCTGTAGTCTAATATAAACGTATCAATCAGCCTGATTAAGGAGGCTTTGAGCCTATTGAAAAGTTTATTATTTAGCAAAATTTTATAGCTTAAAAACTATGCCATCATCTGAGTTTAACCACAACGAACAATATGACGAGGAAACTCTGACAATTGTTGACGAGGATGGGCGATCGCTTCCTTGCTACATTGAACAATCTTTGGAAGTAGATCATCTGACTTATTTGTTACTAGTGCCTGTTGATATTCCTGTAATTATCATGACGATTAATCAGGATAGCGAAGATGAACTAGAAGCAGCGGTACTGGATGACGAAGAGGCGATCGCCGAAATTTTTGACAACGCCAAAGCGGTGTTGGCCGAACAAAATCTTTATTTACACCACACTGCCTATACTTTGACGGCTACGGGAGAATTACCCCCGATTGAAGAAGAGCAGGTTTTAACTCTCGACAGTGGCGAAGATGATGATGAAATCGAGGAAGAATTGCAGTCTTTGTGTTACTTTTTTCATGCCGACCAGAAATACGGGATTTATACGCCTTTAACTCCTCTGTTGTTTTTTGCGCGATACGATGCAGAAAATCGTTTGGAATTGGTTTCTCCAGATCAAGAAAACTTACTGCCAATTTTAGAAGAATTGTTGTCGGAAGAGTAGTTTTTCGCAAAAAATGGTCAGTTCTATAGTCATTTCACATAGAAACTAAAAACTAAACTAATAGTACAAGCTGGCAAATTTGTTGTACAGCTTCTGAGACTAAATCCGCTTGGCAAAAGTAATGTTTAATTTCTGCGTAAAAATTTGGTGAGGAAATCAGAATAACTAATAACTAATACTTATTACTCATTACTCGTTACTCAATTTTTTAAGTTACTTATATGAACCTGATTTAGTATGACTTTTAACTTCCATCACAGATATACCGCAGTATCTTATGGGCATCAATTAGATTGAAAACAGACAGTTCTAAAAAACCAGGGTAAGATCAGACCCAGCTTTATTTTTATAAGCCCATGATTAATGATTTAACTTAGCTAGATCTATTTAAAATGACTGCTCAAAAAAAGCGTAAAAAGCAAACTGCTCGCACTAAACCTAACATAAGCTTGGCGCTCAAACTTATCCCAATAGCTTTGGGCGTGGCTGCTCTTTTGGGTTGGGTTGGCTGGAAAAGTGCCATTGCTCCTGTTGAGGCGAACAGCAATGGCAAACCACAACCAGTTCAATTTACTGTTAAGCCTGGAGTTTCAGGAAATGAGATTGGTGAACGCTTGGCTGATGCTGGTTTAGTCAAATCTGTTAATGCTTGGAAGCTGTGGACTAAGTTCAAGCAAGCCAGCGACTCTGCTGGTGGCTTTAAAGCTGGCACTTATCAATTGTCTCCCGAAGAATCTTTAACTGATATTGCAGGCAAGATTTGGGATGGCAAAATCATGCAGGTCAACTTTACCATTCCCGAAGGTTGGTCAACCATGCAAATGGGTAAATACTTTGAATCTCAAGGTTACTTTAGCGCTGCCAAGTTTGCCGAGGCGGTTAAAAACATACCTTACGACAAATATCCTTGGCTTCCCCAAGGTCTACCAATCTTAGAAGGATTTTTATATCCCGATACCTATAGAATATCTAGCGATTTGACCAACGATCCTCAAGCAATTATCAATACTATGCTGACTCGTTTTGAAAAGACAGCTTTGCCAGTTTATGAAGCAGCAAAACCAGATATGAGCTTGTTAGATTGGGTTACTCTCAGCAGCATTGTTGAGAAAGAAGCTGTAATTGCCAAAGAGCGTCCCTTAATTGCTGGAGTTTTCACCGCTAGGCTGGCTCAGGGAATTAAGCTAGAATCAGACCCCACGGTAGAATACGGCTTAGGGATCAGACAGACAGCAGATCAACCTTTAACCTATGCTCAAGTAGGAACTCCTTCTCCTTATAACACATATATGAATAAAGGCTTAACCCCTACTCCCATCGCTGCGCCTGGTTTGGCGAGTCTTAAAGCTACCTTGAACCCAGAAGATACTAATTACCTCTTCTTTGTCGCACGTTATGATGGTACACACGTCTTCAGCAAAACTTTAAGTGAGCATGAAGCAGCAACTAGAGAGATTCGTCGCCAGAGAAATCAGTGAACAGTGATCGATGATCAATGAACAGTGATTAAATTAATCCCTAGTTTTCATTTTTTCTCTGACAAAAGACATGGATTTATTGCGATCGCTTCCAATTGGTTCTTATTTAGAACAACCCGTAACTTGGCTACACAAGGTCGATCCCAGAGTTAAATTAGCCTGGCTCATGACTTTTTTAATTGCGCCTGTACTGGCTAATCCCTGGTGGCGCATCATCTTGGCAGGGTCATTAATCTTGTTAACTGTTGTTGCTGGAATTCCATTTCGTGTCTGGCGTAAGCAAATCGGCTGGTTGTTGTTATTATGTACCTTCTTATTTTTATTTGGTAGCGTTGCTCCCGATACTTTGGCGGTAGAACATCAGCCGAGAATCCCACCCTTTTGTGCTGATTTAAAAGCTGATCCTCAAATAGCCACTAATCATACACCTGACACTTCAGCATTCTTATCATCTGACTGCAATTTGTTACCAAATGCCAGTAACTATCGCTACGTTTACTTTGATCGACCAAAATTTGGTTTTATTCCCCGCCTGACAATTACTCGTCGTTCTTTAGACATAGCCATCAAGATTTCAACTCTTATTTTTACGTTAATTTATAGTACTAGCCTGTATCTTCTAACGACTGCTCCTGAAGAGATTACCGCAGGCTTAGAAGATCTCATGAGTCCCTTGAGTCGCTTAAATCTACCCATTGCGGAAATTACTTTAACCTTGACTCTTTCTTTGCGCTTTATTCCTTTGGTGCTAGAAGAAGTACAGAATCTAGTACGTTCAATTCGCACTAGAGCGATCGACTGGAAAAAACTGGGGTTGCGTCGTAGCGCTCAACTGTGGTTAATTGTTTCGGAAAAATTGCTCGAAAATTTATTGCTGAGAGCGGAACAAATTGCCACAGCAATGGACGTTCGCGGTTTTACTAGTCCTAACGAGCATAAGGTTCAATGGCATCAATTGAAGCTGAGGTGGCGCGATTGGATCGCTTTAGGCGTTTTAATTCCCTTTTGGTGTGCGCGGTGGTTTATTGGGGGAACGTATTAAGAGTTAGGAGTTCTAAATTTGATTTGTTGGGTTTCGTCCCTCAACCCAACCTACCAACCTACAAAATCGGCGATCGCACTATTTGGAACGACTAGAACGTTAAAGAATATATTTGTTGCTTCACTTGAAGGTTTAATATTAGTAAAGATATTACCAATAAAAGGCTAAAAGCTTTTAAAAAAAATAGTTCAAACTATCTATCTTAGTTAATAAAAATAAAAATGACTGACCAAGCCAAAGCAAATTATGTCAACGAAAGTGAATTTAATCAGCTGCTGACGGATGAAAAGTTGGTGGTTGCTGACTATACGGCTAGTTGGTGTGGTCCTTGTAAAGTAGTTGCCCCTCTAATGGATCAGTTAGCTACAGAGTATGGCGATCGCGCTACCGTCGTCAAAATTGATATTGACGAGAACAAAGATAATGCTAAAAAATATGGGATCAGAAGTATTCCAGCAGTCTTGGTGTTTCGCGATGGAGAAATGGTAGAGAGTTTCTTTGGTAGCAAACCTTACGAAACTTATAGCAACATTCTAGAAACCCAGTTAAAACTTTGAAGTTTATTAGCGAGGCATAATGTGTGCGATCGCGAAGCGTATACCCATTCGGGTACGACGCGAAGGACGGACGCGCCAGCTAATCCTTTAGGACGAGCTGGCGAGCTAATCCTTTAGGGCTAGTCCTTTAGGGCAAGGGCTTGGAGTCTAATCGCTTTTTTCGCCTCCATAGCTTTTTAAATAATCTTAGTGAAAATTTAGTGAAGAGTTGATCGCTATTTAATCCCATTCATGCTTATCAAAGAAGTAATACAGCCAGTGAAACCGTGGCAATGGCGATCGCTGACTCTTAATCATCGTACTGCTTCAGAAGTTTTTACTGCCTTATTTCTTGATGAGCCAGTTGCTACTCTGCTCGAAAGTCCAGGCACAATCGAAGATTTAGAACAACCACAATTATCACGTTATTCAATCTGTGCTGGTGCGCCTCGCCTGAGAGAGGGGGAATCTCAATTATGGACACCGAAAACTGGTGAAATTTTATCTTTTCTACAGTCATTACTAAAGCAGCCTACGAGTGATAATTTTCAGGTGGCTCATTTACCCTTTACTGGTGGTTGGCTGGGTTGGCTGGGTTACGATCTTGCTTGGGAGATTGAAAAATTACCCAAACTCAACCAGGATACTTTACCCTTTCCCGTCGCCTATTGGTATGAGCCAGATTGCTTTGCCGTATTAGACCATGTAGTTCAAACTTTATGGCTGGCTGCTGGTGATTTTGAGCAGTTAGAAAACTTGGAAGCCAAACTTGCTGCATTTAGACCCTGTCAAGAAATTGCGCCAAATACCCCAACAACATCTATTACTTTCTTAACTAATCAAGAACAGTATCAAAACTCAGTCAAACGAGCCAAACAGCACATACAAGCAGGAGATATTTTTCAGGCTAATTTATCCTTGAGATTTCAAACTAGTACAACTCATGATAGCTGGTCGATCTATCAGCAGCTACAGAAAATTAATCCTTCTCCTTTTGCGAGTTATTGGCGATCGCCTTGGGGAGATGTGATTAGTTGTTCTCCTGAAAGATTAGTACAGTTAGAAGGCAATATAGCTCAAACTAGACCCATTGCGGGAACAAGAAGAAGAGGAGGCGATTACCAAAGCGATCGCGCTTTAGCAGCAGAATTACTTGCTAATACCAAAGAACGAGCCGAACACATTATGCTAGTTGATTTAGAACGGAATGATTTAGGACGAGTATGTCAGTGGGGTTCGGTTGAGGTAGACGAGCTATTGGTAATTGAGCGCTATAGCCATGTAATGCATTTAGTCAGCAACGTTAAAGGAATTTTAAACAGCGATCGCGATGCCATCGATTTGATTCGCAGTGTCTTCCCTGGAGGCACAATTACTGGTTGTCCTAAGGTACGCTGTATGGAACTGATTGAAGAACTAGAACCAGCGCGCCGTAGTCTCTTTTATGGTTCTTGTGGCTATCTCGACCAACGAGGAAACTTAGACTTAAATATTTTAATTCGGACTTTGCTTTATGTACAATCTGATGACAGCGACATCGCTCAAGTATATGGGCAAGTTGGGGCAGGGATAGTTGCCGATAGCGACCCAGAACAAGAGTGGTACGAATCTTTAAATAAAGCAGAAGCTCAAATCGCAGCTTTACAAGGAAAGTAAGCCGTTTTTTAACTAAACAACCTGAAAATTTGCCCTCTTATCTTTAAAACAGCGGGGACACTAAAAATAGTATCCCCATTATTACAAATATTGCTTTTTGTTAAGCTGGCTAAGATGTTCGGACACTTTTAAAGCCCGCCTCGCTTATCCCGCCCTTGACGACGGCGATCGCGCCACTGAACGACGGAAAGATAGCCAACTCCTAAACTCAATAGCCCTAGAATGCCTATGGCGACTAGAAACAGAGTATTTAGTAATTGATTTGTTTCCACGACTAAAATCCGTTACGACCCCAAACAACCATTGCGATCGACCAGGAAAATAAAGCTAAGATTGTGACCCAGCCTAAAGTTAAAATATCCATGCTTTGTATCTTTATTTTGAAATATCTATTTGATCTAGCAACTATAAACCTTATCATACTTCTTTAGCGGTATTTTGTGGGATGAAACCCCATGATACTTATCTTTAACAAAGGCGATCGCTATCAAGAGCTAAGAAAATCAGTCAAGGGCAAAAACATGCTGACCAGGATATTATTTAAATAAATTAACTCGGATGCTGTTTTATGAACTAGTAAAACAGATTAACGAAAAATAATAACTGCCTGTAACTTAACCGCGATCATTAGCAAACTATAATTTCATGGAACAAGAACGAGCTTATTGGTTAGCCTGGTCGCAAATTGAGGGAATTGGAGCGGTTTCCCAAAAAAAAATTTATCAACATTTCGGTTCTCTAGAGGTAGCTTGGAATGCTCCTGGGATTGCTTTTGCCGAAATTGACGGCCTCAATAGCAAAGCTGCGGTGGCAATACAGAATAAACCTAGACCTAAACATCTTCCAGCTGAACTTTTTGCCCAGCACCTCCAGCAAAATCCTCACTTTTGGACACCAGACGACGAGCTATATCCTCGACTTTTAGCCGAAATTCCTAGTTCACCACCGTTGCTTTACTATCGAGGACAGGTTGAGCCTGAAGAAAATCTGGGTAGTCAACCGATGATTGGCATTGTGGGAACTCGCGATCCCTCGGAATATGGTAAACGCTGGACTAAAAAAATTACTCAAGCTCTTGTCAGTCACGGTTTTGGTATTGTTTCAGGAATGGCAGCAGGAATTGATGCGATCGCTCATCAAACTTGTTTAGAAGCTAAAGGTAGAACCATTGCAGTGTTGGGTACAGGTGTCGATCTGGTCTATCCTTTAAGCAATCGTGAGCTGCATCGCCGATTGACCGAACAAGGCTTAATAGTTAGTGAATACCCTGCTCAGACTCAACCAGATCGGGGGCATTTTCCCGCTCGTAATCGCATTATCGCTGGCTTGTGCCGTGCAGTTTTGATTATTGAAGCACCTCAGCGTTCGGGAGCTTTGATTACTGCCCGTTTTGCCAATGATTTTGGTCGCGATGTCTATGTCTTGCCAGGCTCTTTGGATAATTCTCGCTCTTTAGGCTGTTTAGCCCTGCTCAATTCTGGAGCCCATGTCATTTTGGGGATCGAACACTTGTTAGAAATGCTGGGTACAATGCCCTGTCTCGATCGCTTACCTACAACCAAGCCCAAACCAGAACTCAACTCTAAATTAGCGCGTATTTATGATTTGATTGAGCGCGAATCTATAGCGGTTGATGCGATCGCCGAACAAACAGGACTAGAGATTAACCAGATTTTAGCAGCCTTATCTGAATTAGAAATGATGGATTTAGTTGTTCAACTACCAGGAATGCGCTATCAAAAGCAGTAGATTTAGATCGGCTTGAGTATTACTCTATTGGAAATCATGATCCGCACTTGATCTTAATCGACAAATTAAAAGTTGATTATTAGCACAATCATTGAGCAAGCGCTGTGATCTTGTTACTTAGTGACTAGTTTGGGGAACTTTATAAAGGTTACTCTTTCAAGGCTAGTGACTAATATGCTGACATCAGATAATTTGGAGAGAAAATTAAGCTTAGATTATTTTTTCAATTACTTTACTAGGGTCAATTTACCTGCTTTATCTTTTGTTTTAGCGATCGCTATCTGCTTATTAGAATTACAGCCAATCAGCGCCCAGGTTTTAAGCAAGTCTCCAAAGCAAACTCGCACCACTCCAGATAACCATGTTCCTCAACATATCATAGTCACAAAGTTTGATGTTGTCGGCAGCACTATTTTTAGTCAATCAGAACTAAATCAGTCGGTTAAATCTTATCTCAACCGTCCTCTGACTTTGCCAGAGCTATTTCAAGCCAGAAGTAGTATCACCAAGCTTTATACGGATCAAGGCTACGTTAGTTCAGGAGCTTATATTCCTCCTCAAAAACTAAATGATGGTACAGTGCAAATTACTGTCTTGGAAGGAAAATTAGAAGAGATTAAGGTTTCAGGCACAAAACATTTATCTACTGACTATGTTTCTGCGCGCATTGAAACGGCAGCAGGAAAACCACTGAATGTCAATTCGCTACTTTCAGCACTGCAATTATTACGTCTCGATCCGCTCATTGATAATGTATCGGCAGAACTATCGGCAGGAATTCGTCCAGGTACTAATCTACTAGAGATCACAATTAAAGAGGCAGATGCCTTTAATGTTGCTACCAACTTCAATAACAGTAGATCTCCCAGTGTTGGGACAAATCAAAGATCTATCGGCATCAACCATGGCAATTTACTAGGATTTGGCGATCGCTTTACCTGGGAATATGCCAATACCAAAGGGAGCAATGGTTTTGATCTGGCTTATGGTTTCCCTGTCAACTCTGAAAACGGCACGATTAAGGCTGTTGTAGGGGTTAACTCTAATCATGTGATTGAAGATCCCTTTACGGCGATCGATATCGAATCTAAATCTCGCTACTATGAGCTAAGTTTGCGCCAGCCAATTCTGCTTAAGCCAACTCAAGAATTTGCTCTGGGAATAAGTTTTACTCGTAGCGAAAGTGAGACTTTTTTGATGAACGACAAGTTCTTTCTCTCTCGCGGTGCTAATGAAGAGGGGGAAACCAGAATTAGCGCCGTCAGACTATTTCAAGAATTTATCAAGCGTAATGAACAAGAAGTTTTTGCTTTGCGTTCCCAGTTTAGTTTTGGAATAGATGCTTTCAACTCAACCATTAATAACAATGGTGAACCTGATAGTACTTTTGTTTCTTGGCGTGGTCAGAGTCAGTGGACAAGACGTTTGGACGAAGACTTTTTGTTACTGCTGCGGGGAGATATCCAGATATCAGGGGGAAGTTTAGTACCCCTAGAACAGTTTAGAATTGGTGGCTTTAATAGTATTAGGGGTTATCGCCAAGATTTAAGCTTGGGTGACAATGGTTTATTTGTTTCAACAGAATTACGCATCCCTGTTTGGCGGTTTAAAAAATTTGATGGCTTATTACAAGTTGCCCCTTTCTTCGACCTAGGGACAGTCTGGAATAGTGATGATGTAGAAATTGCTAATGCAACTTTACCCGCTTTAGGAATCGGCTTAAACTTGGTGATGGGAGATAGATTTAATGCCCGTTTAGATTGGGGAATTCCTTTAGTTCAGATTGAAACTAAAGGAAATTCTCTGCAAGAAGATGGAGTTCATTTCTCTATAGACTATAGTTTCTTTTAAACTACGGCGTTACTGGATTTAGGTGTGAAACTAATAGTTTTATTGTTCTTAGCTATTAGCTTTTTAAGATATCCCCATTGATGAAAAATTTTATCCTGCATATTTCAATTCAGCAACGCCTAAAACCTCAATTTATCCATTTGGTGTTACAAAATACATCAGTAAATTATACATACTTCAAGAAACAAAAACAAATTAAAATAACAAGTTAAAATAAATTGAAGTATTAAAAGTAGCAAAAAAAATACAGGAATAAACTATAGTATCTTTTTAGTCACAAGTGTGGTTAAAGTGATTAAAAACTATAATTGGCAGTTAGATTGTAATCACTCCCCGCAGCTATTTCAATTATTTCTTGAGCAGCATTAGCAGTTTCGACACAAACGAAATGCTGATAATCACGATCGCCCAAATCAGCCATTTTTGCTGAAATATCTGCCCCTGGATTCCAAACAATTGCCGTCTTACTATTGGTAGCAGTCAAGGTAATTTGACGATTTAAAGCTGGATCGGCGATCGCTAATTGGGCGGGGACATCCAAATAAATGCGATCGCATTCTCCAGAGAAAGTAATTGCCCCAGACTGGGTTTTTTGTTGACCGCGATCGACCTTATCTAAATAAGCTTTATTTTCTAAACCCAATACCTCAACTTGATTAAGATCGCCAATTTTAAAATAAGTATGCAACGCCTGAGTAATGGAAAAAGATTCTGATCCCGTGTTACGAGTAACTAAATTGATTGTCAAGGTATGCCCCACGGTAATCACAATGGACAAATCAAAACTATAATTCCAGATTGCTTTGGTTTCTGGGGTATCTACTAGTCCCATGGTTACTTGAGTTGAACCATCTTGAGTACTGATTACATCTCGTACTTGCCAGAGGCGATCGCGTACAAAACCATGACTAGCACGCCCTTTGCCTTCAGGATCAGGGCCAAACCAGGGCCAACAGATTGGGGTACCGCCTTTAATGGCTTTCCCTGTCTGATAATAAGCTTGGCTACTGACAAACATCATTTCAGTTTGACCAACTGGCTTAAAAGACAATACTTGTCCTGCATAAACAGAGATTGTAGCTTCGGCGTATTCATTGCTGATTTTAATTAAGGGAAAATTGCCTTGACCCTCAACAAACTTTACTTTGTCTGCAATACCGTAATCGGCGTTCAACTGTTCAATATTCATTTGGCAACTCAGTAAATTGACATCGATGTTTAGGGAAATATAAAAGATAGGGTGTGTTACTGCAAAGCATAACGCACCAATCCCATTAAATAGAGCAAAAATATGTGGTACGTTACCCTTACGGGAAACACACCCTAAGAGCTAATCCCATCCAATTGACGAAATATTTTCCCAATGTCCAATTATCGCAGACCATATGTTAATGGTGGGACATATTTTATTACCCAAGTTACCTACCAACGTTGTTGAGAAAGCAAGACTGAAAAGTTTTGTTTTCTCAGCTAAAAAAAATGTCCTTAAACTCTCAACAACTAAGTAACAACCAAAGAATTCAGTAATCCTTGAAACAAAGCTAAACCATCCGTACCACCAATCGCTTTGTCCGCAGCTCTTTCAGGGTGGGGCATCATCCCTAATACGTTACCCTGACGATTAATAATTCCCGCAATATTATTCATCGACCCATTCAAATTATGCTTGGCATCGGTTTCTCCTGAAGAGCTACAGTAACGAAACAGCACCTGATTATTATCTTCGATATTTTTCAAAGTATCATCATCGGCATAATAGCAGCCTTCTCCATGAGCTACAGGTAGAGTGAGTACCTGTTGTGGGTGATAATTTGCTGTCCAAATTAAATCATTGCGTTCTACTCTAACAGGAGCGCGATCGCAAATAAAATGTAAACCACGATTACGAATTAATGCCCCAGGAAGTAACCCCACTTCTGTAAGTACCTGAAAACCGTTGCAGATGCCCAAAACATATTTACCTGCTTGAGCATGTTCGATGATGCTATTCATCACAGGGGAAAACTGCGCGATCGCTCCACAGCGGAGATAATCACCATAGCTAAATCCCCCAGGAATAATAATTACATCTAAATCAGCAATATCTGTTTCCTGATGCCACACCATACGAGTAGGTGCAGCTAATAATCCTTGAGTTACGGTTAAAACGTCGCGATCGCAATTTGACCCAGGAAAGACGATAACGCCAAACTTCATAATTTACTCCTGTGGTAATAAATTTAAGTAATAGATTTAAATTTTAGGCTGTAGCCATCTCGGTGAGTTCAAAGCAATAATTTTCAATTACTGTATTTGCCAAGAGGCGATCGCACATTTCATCTAGATGCTGTTTTGCCTGCTCTTCATCGTTGGCGCTCAACTGCATTTCAATATACTTGCCAATCCTCACCGATTCTACCTCGGTGTATCCCATTTGCTTGAGTCCCGATTCTACTGCCGTACCAGCAGGGTCTAGGACTGAGGAGCGTAAGGTCACATATATACGAGCATGATATTTGGTAGCCATAAAATGATTGTCAGTAATTATTTGACGCGAGTAACCCTTTTCGATTTTATAGCTTTATTTCCTTCAGGGATAGATAAAAGTTAAGATCAACTAATCTAACAAGGTAAGCTAAACTCAGGTTTGATTTTCCATCGCAAATATATGAAAACGCAACGTACCCGTTCGCAAAAGCGCATTCTGACCTTACTTCAAAGTCTCAAATGTTCTATTTCGGCGCAAGATTTATATATTGAACTCCGTAATCGTCAACAGGACATGGGGTTGGCTACGGTTTATCGTTCTCTTGAGGCTTTAAAGCTACAGGGCGAAGTCCAGGTGCGTACTCTAGCTAATGGAGAGTCTGAATACAGCTTGATTAAAAGCGATCGCCATCATCTCACCTGTGTTAACTGTGGCACGTCGATTGCGATCGATGAATGTCCTGTACATAATCTAGAAAAGCAATTGGAAACAGAGCATACTTTTAAGGTTTACTATCACACCCTCGAATTTTTTGGATTGTGCCAAAAATGTCATCAAGTTAGTTGCTGATCTGGAAAAAATTAATCAAGCGATCGCCTCTTACTATTCAGACTTACGTGCGATCACTGCATAGAAGGGATCTCCTCCAGCCAAACCAAGCATCTGGAGAAAACCAGGTAAGGGAGGTTGATGCACGACAACTTTAGGTTCAGTGAAGCCGTCAACCGACTGAAAATACTGTTTAACTAAATTGACCCGATCTGTATCTGTTCCATCTCGCCAAGCGGCGATCGCTTTTTGATAAAACATGCGATTAGAAAAGCTAATAATTACTACCCCGTTGGGCTTAAGCACGCGATAAATCTCCGATAAAACTGCTTCAGGATATTGTAGATATTGAATGGAAACAGTAATTAAAACAGCATCAAAATCAGCATCATTTAAAGGTAATTTGGGATTTTGGTTGAGATTTTGCACAAAATAATGGTCTAAACGGGGATTTTTGGCTAACTCCGCTTCATTCATCCCATGCCCTTCTACATGAGCAAACTGCATTTGGGCTGGTAAATGGGATACCCAACTGCTCATTAAGTCTAAAATACGACTATCTGGCTCTAGTTCTTGCTGATAGAGATCGCTCAGGCGAGCAATAAAGCCTTCATCTACATGGGTTACTAGTCGAGGATAATCATAGAAATCGAGATCGTTGGTATCATCTAATTTCGCTCTTTGCTCTGGACGCAGCATAAATAAAACATTCTATAAAGTTTTGTTAAACACTATAAATTCTAGCAAAATCTTTAGATTTCCAGAATCAGGCGATCGCTGAAGAGTTATAGTTAATTTTGCCATCTTCTAATTCAATAAGGCGATCGCTACTTGCTATTTAAACTTACGTGCGATCGTTGTGGGAATTATTCTCTATCTGTAGGTAATTAATAAATTTATCTCTACCAAATCTTGTTATATTAGTTGACTGTTCTTTATTGTTCGGATGTGGATAAGTACCAAGCAAAGTTTATCGATCTTTTTGCTGGGATTGGAGGTTTTCGATTGGCGTTTGAACAGGCAGGATATGAGTGTGTGTACTCTAGTGAAATAGATTCTGCTTGTCAAGAGGTATACTTTAATAATTTTGGAGATAAACCACAGAATGATATTACTCAAATAAATATTGAAGAAATACCTGACTGTGACATTTTGACCGCAGGTTTTCCTTGCCAGCCTTTTAGTATCTGTGGCAAAAGACAAGGTTTTGAAGATACACGCGGTACGTTATTTTTTCACATTTGCGAAATTATAGCCGTTAAGCAACCTAGCGTTGTACTTTTAGAAAATGTAAAACATTTAATTCATCATGACAAGGGAAGAACGTTAGATACGATTCTTTATTCTTTAGAATATCTGGGATATTTAGTGGATTATAAAATATTAAATTCTAAAGATTTTGGTCTTCCTCAAAATAGAGAAAGAATAATTATCTTTGCCACTAAAAACAAAAAATTTGATTTTAATAAAATTGAAACGAATAAATCAATCAAAAAACTCGAAGATTATCTTTGTAAAAATGGAAATTTTGAATATTTAAAAACTCAAGACTACACCTTGATAGATAATCCTAAACAGCAACCTTCAGGTTTAATTTTTGCTGGATATAGAAATGATAAAACAACCTGGAAGAAAGGAGTAAGACCAAATACACAACATCTTTCAAGAGTACATCATCAACCAAATCGTATTTATTCGGTAGAAGGAGTTCATCCTACAATTCCATCTCAAGAAACTTCTGGAAGATTTTTTATTTATATATCCAAGGAAAATAAAGTACGTAAATTAACAGTTAAAGAATGTTATAGAATTATGGGATTTCCCGATACATTTAAAATACATAATTCAATAGCAGAGTGTTATAAGCAAATTGGTAATTCTGTACCTATTCCAATGATTTATCAATTAGCAATTCAAATCAAAAAACAAAATTTATTAGCATCAAAACAGAAATTACAAAAGAATAACATTAATTTTTATCAACCAAAACCAAAACAACTTGATATTTCAGGGATTGTTGTTATGAATCATAAGCAAAAACTATTAGAGATATATAATAAATCTTCAGATATTAAAAATACATTATCAAATCAATTATTTATATACATCCAGACTATTGCTCAAAATTGTACTAAGCAAAAAGGAGTTTATACCGTATTAATTACTTTATTAATACATAAAATTATTGAACCTACACAAGATATTCGATATCATCAATCAAATCTGCCTGGAGGATTTTCTGGTAGAACAATTGATACTCAATACATTACACCTACCCTCAAAGAATTAGGTTTGCCTGCTATGGCAGAAAGCGGTTGGTTGACTCGCTCCTTGGAACAGCCTTATCCTTATAATTTAAATTACAATGGCAAAATAAGTAACAAAATTGTAAAAGAAGCATTTTTAAATATCATTGATTTTGTAGAAAATAATCCTGATCAAGCAGAGTTAATTGCTCAGTTATTAATTTTTCAAGTAATACAAGCTACACAAGCTAATCAAATTTCTATTATTAAGCTAATTAATCCTGAAAAACTAAATATAGCAACAGTAATAAACTGTTTAGAAGCTCACTTCAACCATAAATATAAAACTTTTGGTGCTTCTAAACTGCCTGTAATAGCTTTTTATGCTATCTATTTAAGGTTAGTTGAAGAAGTTGAAAGATATAAAGGCTGTAGTTTAAAAGATTTAGGTAGTCATACCGCATCAGATCGTACTTCTAAAACAGCAGGAGATATTGAAATTTTTGATAAAAAAAAGAGTGTCATTGAAGCTATAGAAATTAAATATGGCAAACCAATTAACTTACAAATGGTTTTAAATGCAAAAGATAAAATATTAAAATATCATCCCAGAAGATACTATATATTTTCAACTACCCATATCGATAAGGTTGATGAAATGAAGATTCAAGATGAAATTGAACTTATTGCCAGAAATCATGGTTGTCAAGTTATTGTTAACGGTATTATCCCGACACTTAAATATTATTTACGGTTAATTGCATCAGTAGAAAAATTTGTTAAGGATTATTCAAAACTTATAGAACAAGATAAAGAATTACAAGCTATTCACAAAATTCAGTGGAATAATATCTTGAAAACTCTTGAATAATGTAAATAAACCAAACCAAAAATAACTGTAGTATTAAGAGTTAAGACTATTCTAGATAATTTGGGCTGTTTAACTCGAACCTATTTAGTCTTAACTTTTTGATAGATTAAAGTAATACCTTGTGCTTGTAATTCATCTCGAAGGCGCTCGCTTATCCTTAAAATTATTTAACCAATTAACTTAAAAATTACCGTAATTATTACGCTTAACAAAATTAAAATAAAGCTTAACAGCCCACCAAACAACCACTTAATATACGCAGTATCAACTTTAATACCAGCAAGTTCAATTCTGATGTCATTGATCTTCTCATCTTGCTTATAAAAGCGATCGCCGATTAGCTTTTTAATTTCTTTTAGTTTTAGTTGTTGTTTAGTGGTCATTAAATTAAATTATTGTTCTGTATTCAGATTTACATCTTCTCTAATTTAATAAGCTTTATTATAGTCAAGTTAATCCGTAGCAAAAAAGTTTAACCTCGAACCCATTTAGTCTCACCTTTTTGATCGATTAAAGTAATACCTTGTGCTTGTAATTCATCCCGAAGGCGATCGCTTTGGGCATAATCTTTATTACTTCTAGCTTCATTCCGCTGCTGAACTAAAGCGTCAATTTCTGAGTCACTTAAACCTGTATTACTACTATCTTCATCAATACTGGCTGTAAAACCTAAAATAGCAGCTAATTGGGTCAAAGTTTGCCATTGTTGATTTAATTCCTGTGCATCAGCTTGAATCTTTCCTTGATGAATCAAGATATTACCTTCTTTACTCAGATTTTTGGCAATTTCAAACAGTACCGCTAATCCACCCGCAAAATTGAAGTCATCATCTACGGCGGATTTAAATCTTTTTACTAGTTCTTCGTCTAATAAATCTATCCCAGAGAAACCTAATTGTTGACCATATTGATAACCAAAGAGCAATCCTTCCTTTAATGTTTGCCAGCTATTAGTTGCAGTAGCTAAAGCTTCTTCCGTAAAATCTACAGGTTTGCGATATTGAGCCTGCAAAATAAACAAACGTACTGCCATGGGTTCATATTTATCTAGCAATTCGCGAATCGTAATAAAGTTGCCTAAAGATTTAGACATCTTTTTCCCTTCAACAATAATCATGCCGTTGTGTAGCCAATAATTAGCTAAGGGTTTGCCCGTAACTGCTTCGGATTGGGCAATTTCATTTTCATGATGGGGAAAAGTCAAATCTCCTCCACCCACATGAAGATCGATAGTTTCTCCTAATCTTTCGCGCACCATTGCCGAACACTCGATATGCCAGCCAGGACGACCATTTCCCCAAGGAGACTCCCAAGCTGGTTCACCCTCCTTAGCCGCCTTCCAGAGGGCAAAATCAAAGGGATATTGCTTTTTACTAGCTTCTGGATCTTCATCAACTCTACCGCTAGCACCCGCTTGCATATCTGCTAACTTCCTACCCGACAGCTTGCCATAGTCAGGAAACTTCTGTACAGAATAATAAACGTCTCCCTCAGCAGGATAGGCAAAACCTTTTTGTTCTAATTCATAAACTAAACGTTTAATCCCATCTAGGGTATGGGTTGCACGAGGATAGGCATCAGCTTGTCCAACTCCTAAACGTTCCATATCTTCAAAGTAGGCAGCGATATACTTCTTTGAAACCGCTTCCATCGATGTTCCTTCTTCCCTAGCGCGCTTGAGAATCTTATCGTCAATATCGGTAAAGTTCTGAATATAATTAACTTCGTAGCCACTCCACTGTAAATAGCGACGCACCACATCCCAAACTAAACAAGTTCGAGCATGACCTAGGTGGCAATAGTCATAGACAGTTATGCCGCAGCAATACATCCGCACTTTATGCTCTTCAATAGTCTGAAACGCTGATTTGTTGCGAGTGAGGGTATTGTATACGGTTAAAGTCATGACTAAAGGTTTATTAGATAATCTAGATAATCTTAATTGCAGACTGCCAAAGATCAAAGTTACAAGTCAAGGGCAGACTTAATACTTTAGCGTTGATTTAAGCAGCAGTTTTTTCTGTTTACCAACTAATTCTAGATTTTAGCTCTTTCACCTACGTACAATTTGTAGTGCTTGACTATAATTTGCTAAACTGAGAAATCTTAACTTAGTTCCTTAGTACTATAAATATCAAACTCATGGCTCTTAATGTAGTTAATTTAGTAGGTCGTGCTGGTGCTAATCCAGAGGTAAAATATTTTGATTCTGGTTCAGTTAAATGTACATTGCCTTTGGCAGTCGATCGCCGTACTCGCAATAGCGATCAGCCAGACTGGTTTAATCTCGAAATTTGGGGTAAAACTGCCGAGATAGCAGGAAATTATGTAACCAAAGGGAAACAAATTGCGGTGCAAGGTTCTTTTAAAATTGAAACCTGGACAGATCGCAATACAGGAGGGTTGCGATCGCGCCCCATTATCAAAGTCGATCGTTTAGAGTTACTGGGTTCAAAAAGAGATAGTGACTCTGGCTCAGTAGGTGGTTACCCTGGTGCAGTTAGTGGCTACCCAGAATAAAAGAAACCAGCGATAGACATGAAGGACGAGGCTGTTGAAGATTCAAGGTTATTTAAGAGAGATAGTCTGTGGTTAATCTGCTTGCTGTTGGCTGCGGTGATGCTCTATACCTCTGGAATAGAAGATCTGCCTTTAAGAGATTGGGATGAAGGAATTGTGGCGGGAGTTGCCCGCAATATTTGGCGGGCTGAACCAGGGACTCAAACTTGGCTTTATCCCACCATTAACTACGGCGAACCTTACTGGAATAAACCGCCCTTAATTCATTGGTTAATTGCCCTGAGTTACAGACTATTTGGTGTCAGCGAATGGAGTACGCGCCTAGTTCCTGCTCTTTTAGCTGCCTGTTCTGTTCCTTTGGTGTATTTAATTGCCAGAGAACTTTTTCCTAATCTCTCCACAGCAATTTTTAGCGCCTTAGTCTATTTAACTTTACTGCCTATAGCTCGTCATGGTCGCTTAGCAATGCTCGATGGCGCGATCGCCTGCTGGTTTTGTTTAGGGGTTTGGTGTTTGTTGCGCGGTAGAAAACGTAATTCCTGGTTGTTGGGTACAGGCATCGCCTTGGGCATGATCTGTCTGACTAAAGGCATCATGATGGGTGTCTTGTTGGGGGGAATTATACTGCTCTTTACAGCTTGGGACAGCCCTAAGTTGTTGAAAAATCCTTATCTATGGGCTGGTTTACTGTTAGGGGAAATTCCCGCGATCGCCTGGTATTGCCTACAATATTTTCATTACGGAACGCAATTTTTAGGCATAAGCCTAGGAGATCAAACCTTTAAACGCATTTGGTCGCCCGTCAGCACTATTTCTGGCCCTCCTTGGTACTATTTGCTAGAAATAGCCAAATACAGCCTTCCTTGGCTCATATTTCTACCTCATGGAGTCAAACTAGCATGGGTTAATCGTCACCTTAGTTGGGGAAAACTAACTTTAGTCTGGACGGGAGTTTATCTGCTGGCGATTTCTTTGATGGAAACTAAATTGCCCTGGTATGTAATTCCTGTGTATCCAGGATTATCACTGCTGATTGGCGTTAGTTTGGGCAAAGTTTGGCACAAAAAACAGTCAGCTTACTTTTGGCAGATATTCCTAAGTTTCATTACCCTAATCTGTTGGTTGGGTAGTGTTTACTATAGTTTCATCGCGCCAGTACCACAAATCGATTTAGCTTTGATCTTATTAGTCGTAGCGATTAGCTTCACTGCTGCATCAGTGTTAATCTGGCTACGCAATCGTCACTTTATTTTAATTATTGCGGGAGGGTTTTATCTCGCTCTACTGCTGCTGTTTAATTCTAGTCATTGGCTGTGGGAATTAAATAATGATTTTCCCGTTCAACCTGTAGCGACAATGCTGCAAGCACAAACTCCTAGTCTGGAGAAAATATACACTAATCATCCTTATTTTCGTCCGTCATTAGAATTTTATAGCGATCGCCTAGTCATCCCTCAGTCCAACGAGCAACTAGAACAGCTCTGGCAAGGATCGCAACCTGCTTATTTGCTAATTAATTCAGATATATTACCCGTCCCCAAGCTAGAAGGGAAACAAGTTTTAGGAAATGTTGTATCATGGCAACTGATTACTCAGATCAACAATTAAAAGCCTGAATTTGAGAAATCAAAATAGTAGACTTAGTGATATTCTGGATCTCAAATTAGCCACGCTTGGCTATTTATCACCCAATTATCGTCAAACAATCTTTGTAATTAGTAAATAACTAGCTGTGGAATTAAAATACGCTCTAGTCCACGAGTGGTTGACTCCTAAAGCGACTGGAGGCTCTGAGCTAGTAGTCCAAGAAATTTTAAACTATATTGATGCTGATTTGTACGCTCTCATTGATTTTGAGTCCACCAATCCGCAAAGTTATCTCTATCAGCGAGCAATCACAACCACCTTTCTGCAACATTTTCCTCAAGCTCGCAATGGAGTACAGAAATATTTACCCTTGTTACCCATCGCGATCGAACAATTAAATCTCAATCAATATGACATCATTTTGTCTTCTTCTCATGCTGTAGCAAAAGGAGTTTTAACCAATCCCTATCAACTACATATTTGTTATTGTCATACTCCAATGCGTTATGCTTGGGACTTAACTTTTGATTATCTGCAAGGCGATCGCCAAGGAAAGGGTATACAAGGGTTAATTGCCCGCTACATTCTGCATCGAATGCGCGAGTGGGATGTCATTTCTGCCAACCGAGTTGACTATTTTATTGCCAATTCCCAACATACTGCTAGGCGTATTTGGCGTTGTTACCGTCGCCAAGCTAAAGTTATTTATCCGCCAGTTGACCTAAAAAAATTTCATTTTCAGCCAGAAAAAGCTGATTTTTATCTGACAATTTCTCGATTAGTAAGTTATAAACAAATATGCTTAATCGTCAAGGCGTTCAATCAACTCAAAAAACCCCTGGTAATTATTGGTGCAGGGTCGCAATTATCAGTAATACGTCAGCTAGCAGAATCTCATATACAGGTTCTCGGTTGGCAACCCGATGATGTTGTTCAAGAGTATATAACCAAAGCTAAAGCTTTTGTTTATGCAGCCTGTGAAGATTTTGGGATTGCTCTGGTTGAGGCTCAAGCCTGTGGTACACCAGTAATTGCTTATGGAAAAGGAGGCGCGCTAGAAACAGTTAAAGATATTCGTCAATATTCTGAAGATGGTACAGGTCTATTGTTTGATACTCAACAACCAGAAGCATTAGTTGCTGCGGTCGAGAGTTTTGAGCAACTACAACCTCAAATTAATCCGAAGAATTGCCAGTTGCAAGCTAATAAATTTAGCCCAGCGGTATTTAAGCAGTCCTATCTAAAATATATTGAGGATTGCTATCAAGAATGGCGATTGGGCTTTGCCCCGGCTTCGCGATCGCCATCAGAAATAATCTAAATAAGCTCTAAAATTGGCAAAGATCAGCCAATTCAAGCTTGATCGATTTATCATTGAACGGTGTGGTGTGATGTAATGAAGGAGTAAGATGACTGCAAACAGCCAGCTTGTTTCCGTCAAGATAGTACAGGGACTAATTAAAAAAAGCGGTCAAGCTTTATTCAATCCTCAGGGATTGAAATTATCCTTTTTGATCTTAAACGGAAATTTTCACAAACGAATATTTGATATAGTTTTTTCCCTGTTAATCTTAACTATATTCTCTCCCTTATATTTGATTTTGGTAATTTTAGTTGCCTTAAATTCTCCAGGACCAATATTTTATGTTCAAAAGAGAATTGGCAAGAATTACCAGGCTTTCAACTGCATCAAATTTAGAACTATGATTGATCATGCTGACGAAGCATTAGAGGCAATCATGCAAGATTCTGACCAAATGCGTCAAGAATTTCAAGCCAGCTTCAAGCTTAAGCAAGATCCTAGAATTACTAAAATGGGTCAATTCCTACGCTTAACTAGTCTAGATGAACTACCTCAATTCTGGAATGTTTTAAAGGGAGAAATGAGTGTAGTTGGACCAAGACCATTAGTACCAGAAGAATTACCAAAATACGGTCGCAAAATCAATATAGTGCTTAGGGTTAAACCAGGAATTACTGGACTGTGGCAGGTTTCTGGTCGAAACGATATTCCTTACCCCAAAAGAGTAAAAATCGATGTTTATTATGCTAACAATTACAATTGGCTAATGGACTTATGGATTATCTCCAAAACTATTGGTGTCATGTTATTTCCGCGTAAAAATGGTGCTTATTAAAAGCTTAATCATTGAGCCGAGAGCCGATCAGTTTGCCTTAATCAAGTTTCAATCATTGTTCATTGTTGAATAGCTATTTATCTAGACTATCAATATCATCTTGAAATGTATTTTATTGCCGATGTATGATCGGAGCAATAAAATATACATAGCATCAAGCATTAATAATTAATAGGTAAAATTATATATAATGAATGAACGTAAAATAGCTTTGATTACGGGTATCACGGGTCAAGATGGTTCATATTTGAGCGAATTTTTATTAGATCAAGGTTATGAAGTTCATGGTATTATTCGGCGAACTTCTACCTTTAATACCGATCGCATTGATCACATTTATATCGATCCTCATAGTCCTGACGCGAAATTATTTCTGCACTATGGTGATTTAACTGATGGTACTACCCTAAGAAGAATTCTCGAACAGGTCAAGCCTAGAGAAATTTACAATTTGGGCGCACAGTCTCATGTTCGTGTCAGTTTTGATTCTCCCGAATATACCGTCGACTCTGTGGCTATGGGTGCTTTACGTATCCTCGAAGCAGTTAGAGACTATCAGCAAAGAACTGGAATTGAAGTAAGATTTTATCAAGCTGGCTCATCAGAAATGTTTGGTAAAGTCATTGAAGTTCCCCAAACAGAGACTACTCCTTTTTATCCTCGTAGTCCTTATTCCTGCGCTAAAGTCTATGCTCACTGGCAGACGATTAACTATCGCGAATCTTACGATTTATTTGCCTGTAACGGTATTTTATTCAACCATGAATCTCCTCGCCGTGGTGAAACCTTTGTTACCCGCAAGATTACTCGCGCCGTAGCGCGGATTGTTGAAGGTACTCAGCAGAAACTTTACTTGGGTAATCTAGACTCGAAAAGAGATTGGGGCTACGCTAAAGACTATGTCAGGGCAATGTGGATGATGCTGCAACAAGATCAACCCGATGATTATGTCGTAGCTACGGGGGAAACTTACGAAATCAAAGAATTTCTCGATATTGCCTTTGGTCACGTTAATTTAGACTGGCACAATTATGTCGCTTTTGACCCGCGCTATCTTCGTCCTGCAGAAGTAGATCTTTTAATTGGCGATCCGACTAAAGCTAGAGAAAAACTAGGATGGAAGCCATCAGTTACCTTTGAAGAACTGGTCAAACTGATGGTTAATGCTGATTTAATCAATCTTAATCTACCAACTCCCGACGGTAGCAAGGGAGTCGATAGCACTTTAAATCGGCGTAATTTTGCCAGCATTGTCGATTAAGTAAACGAGCTTTGCTCGTAGCTCTAAGCTATAAGCCATAAGCTTTAAGCTTTTCAAGGTAAGACTCTAGTAATTTGCGCTGATTCGCGACTTAATACTTAAAATACTTACGTATCCAAATCTTAATTAGCAATGTTAAGTTTACAAGACAAAAATATCCTGGTAACAGGTGGCAATGGTTTTCTAGGTAAGCAGGTAGTCCATCAGCTATGTCAAGCTGGGGCTAGCATCGACAGAATTAGCACACCGCGATCGCGCGAATTAGACTTATGCAAGTGGGAAAATTGCCAACAGGCAGTTAAGCAACAGGAGATAGTGGTTCATTTAGCTGCTCATGTAGGTGGCATTGGTCTAAATCGAGAAAAACCCGCTGAGTTGTTCTACGACAACCTAATGATGGGGACGCAGTTAATTCATGCTGCTTATCAAGAAGGTGTGCAAAAGTTTGTTTGTGTTGGTACAATTTGCGCCTATCCTAAATTTACTCCTGTACCATTTAAGGAAGATGACCTGTGGAATGGTTATCCTGAAGAAACTAATGCTCCCTATGGGATCGCTAAAAAAGCTTTGCTAGTTCAGCTAGAAGCCTATCGCCAGCAGTATGATTTTAATGGCATTTATCTTTTGCCTGTTAATCTCTATGGTCCTGAAGATAATTTTGATCCTCGTAGTTCTCACGTAATTCCTGCTTTAATTCGTAAAGTTCATGAAGCACAGGAGCGAGGAGATAAAAAGTTACCCGCTTGGGGTGATGGTAGTCCCACTCGCGAGTTTCTTTATTCGACTGATGCTGCGCGGGGTATTGTCATGGCAACTCAGAGCTATGATGAAGCTGCTCCAGTAAATCTAGGCACAAATCAGGAAGTAAGGATTAAAGATCTGGTTGAAACTATCTGTGAGTTAATGGGTTTTGAGGGGGAAATCGTCTGGCAAACAGATCAGCCTAATGGACAACCCCGTCGTTGCTTAGATACTCAAAGGGCGAAGGAAAAGTTTGGCTTTGTGGCGGAAACTGAATTTCGCCAAGGTTTAAAAAATACGATTGAATGGTATCGTCAACATGCAGTAATTTCAGTTTAATTAAGCTTACTTAAAATCTGAAAGTTAACTATTTTGCCGATCGCTTTGAAAGTAAGCTGAAGCTACTCTTGGCGATCGCTTATTTTTTTACCGAACAAGGCTTGGATTACAGGGGCAAAAAACCAGTAAATTCCAGCAACTAACACAATTAACAGTAAAGGTGCAAATCCAGCAAAGGGAGCTAAGACAAACATCACCAATAGACAAAAAATTGTGACTTTATACCAAAAATCGTTCATTTTACTTTCCATTACTATCGATCACATTATTAATTAGGTTGACTGCGATCATCACCTATCTCTGGTTAGAAATATTGCTTAATTGCTTAATAGATAATCTGCTAGAGCAACATCTAACTCTTGCTGTCTTTGGCTTTGATTAGATTAAAACTTAGTTGTGCCAATTTAATACCTGTAATAATACGGAGAAAAATGTCCTTGAATTATTTCACCATAATAAATATTAGGGTGTATGGAGAACATGAAAGTTGTGTCTAATAATTTATTGCCGCTTTTTAATCGTTTATTTACGGCTATTTTGCTGGTAGCTCTATTATTTGCCTGCCAAGAAACGCCTGAAGCTAAAAAAGTTGATGGAATTCAATTTAATTATCAAGGCAAATGATCTAAAATCGATTTCAACTTAAAAGTTACTTGGCTCTCATTTAAGAAAGCATTTAACAATTAGTATCTGAAATTATAATACTTGGTTTACTATAGATTAAGTTTTTTTCTGAAAGATTATTTTCACGTTAGAGTAGTTGAAGATAATGGCTTTTAGAAATATGATAGCAAGAGATATTCTAATTGTGGGTGGTGGTGTAGTTGGTTTAGCGATCGCCATCGAGTTAAAACGTCAGGGTGCAAAAGTCACCGTGGTTAGTCAAGATTTTACCCAGGCAGCATCTCACGCCGCAGCAGGGATGTTAGCACCGTTAGCAGAACAGCTTTCCTCTTCACCATTGCGAGATTTATGTCTACGCTCTCGCTGGCTGTATCCCGAATGGACGCAAAAACTGGAAGAATTGACGGGGATAGAAACTGGATATTTACCCTGTGGGATTCTTGCCCCTACCTATAGTCAGCCCGAAGTAATTGCTGAAGACAAGGGTACATTTTGGTTAGATCGAGCAGCAATTAAGCAATATCAGCCAGGACTAAGCGATCGCGTGGCTGGCGGTTGGTGGTATCCCGAAGATGGACAGGTTGATAATCGCTGTTTAATGCGATCGCTGTTACAGGCTGCTCAAACTTTGGGGATAGAGCTAAAAGAAGGAGTTAGCGTTAAGGCTTGGCAACAAAAGCAGGGTCGAATTGACGGCGCATTAACTAATATTGGGCAGCTAACAGCCCAGCAATATGTTTTGGCTGCTGGCTCATGGTCGAGTCAGTTAACACCTCTAACTGTGCGTCCAGTCAAAGGGCAAATGCTTTCCCTGAGAATGCCCCAAAAGCTACATCAGCCTTATCCTCTACAGCGAGTTTTATATGGCGAGGGAGTTTATCTGGTTCCGCGACAAGACGGTAGATTAATTGTAGGCGCAACAGTAGAAGAAGTAGACTGGACTCCCTTTAATACACCGCAAGGTATTCAAAGTTTATTGGCAAAAACGACAGAACTATATCCTGCCACAGCAGATTGGCAAATTGAAGAATTATGGTGGGGTTTTCGCCCTGGAACAGCTGATGAACTGCCTATTCTAGGCCGTAGTGCTTGTGAAAACTTATTCCTGGCTACGGGACATTATCGCAATGGAATTTTACTCGCACCCATTACTGCATCGCTGATGGCAGATTTGATTTTAGAACAGAAGTCTGATCCTTTACTAGCTGAATTTAGCTATCAACGTTTTTATCAACCTGCAAATATGACTCTAAGCAACCCGCAATTACTACAGATTAAATCTACTTCTCAAACTCCCTTAACTGCTGCGACGACCTCTTTGGCTGGCGATTACCCGAAGGGTACGCTTTGCGATCACATTGAAGATGATCGCCCGTTAACCATCGCTGGACGTACCTTTAACTCCCGTCTGATGACAGGGACAGGGAAGTATCCTAGTATGCAGGCTATGCAAGCCAGCGTAGCTGCCAGCGGATGTGAGATTATCACTGTGGCAGTACGCAGAGTCCAAACCAAAGCACCAGGACATGAAGGATTAGCTGAGGCGATTGACTGGAGCAAAATCTGGATGTTACCCAATACCGCAGGCTGTAAAACCGCCGAGGAAGCAGTCAGAGTGGCGCGTTTGGGTCGAGAGATGGCAAAACTGCTGGGACAGGAAGATAACAACTTTATTAAATTGGAGGTAATTCCTGATGCCAAATATCTGTTACCAGATCCAATTGGCACACTACAGGCAGCTGAACAGCTAGTTAAAGAAGGTTTTGCGGTGTTACCCTATATCAATGCCGATCCTTTGCTTGCCAAGCGCTTAGAAGAGGCAGGATGTGCTACAGTAATGCCCCTAGGTTCACCTATTGGTTCAGGGCAAGGAATCAATAATGCTGCTAATATTGCCATTATCATCGAAGAAGCGAACGTTCCTGTTGTAGTAGATGCGGGAATTGGTACTCCAAGTGAAGCAGCTTTGGCGATGGAGATGGGGGCAGATGCCCTGCTAGTTAATAGCGCGATCGCTTTGGCACAAAATCCTGTAGCGATGGGACAAGCGATGGGTTTAGCTGCGGTTGCAGGAAGACTGGCTTATCTATCGGGGAGAATCCCCGTGAAGCAATATGCCACAGCTAGTTCTCCTTTGACTGGTACAATTAGCTGATCAAAGTCACACTGTAAATACAGTTTGCTAGCGTATAATTGGTGTAACAGTTAATACAATTATTATTTTTTTACAAAAATAGCGTATCTTCTGTTACGATTCTTATTGAGTCAAGAGATTTTGAGAGTTGTCTCGTTGGGGAACGCGCAACTAAAGATTTTTCCAGACTTAAACAACAACAATTTTAATTAGCCAGCGATCGCGATCGCTGGTATTTTTTTTGGGTCATAATTAGTCTAGTAATTTAGGATTCGCATCATCTTATGAGTTATGAACAGAATTTAGATTCAAGTAAAGCCATACTGTCTACAGAAGAGGAAGAAGATTTATTCGACTATTCCTATGAACAGCCAGGAAGTATTCCAGGGACGCTCAATATTGAAGATGATGCTGAGATCCCGAACATCGTGTTAATTGACTATAGTAGCGATCTCGCCCAAAAAACAACCAACTTGACCCCAGAAGCCTGTGCAGAACACATGACTACAGAATCAGTGTCTTGGGTGGATGTCAAAGGTTTGGGTAGCGAAAACATTTTGCAAAGGTTAGGAAAAGTATTTGGGTTGCATCCTCTAGTATTAGAAGATATTGTCAATGTTCCTCAAAGACCAAAAGTCGAAGATTACCCACAGCAGTTGGTAGTTATTACTCAGATGGTAGTGCCTAAGCCATCAGGGACAGGCTTTTCTCTAGAACAGGTAAGTTTGGTAGTTGGCAAAAACTATCTTTTGACGGTACAAGAATATCCTGAAAAAGACTGTTTTCGACCAGTACGTCGACGCATTAAATTTAATAAGGGTTCAATTAGGAACATGGGTGCAGATTATCTAGCCTATGCTCTTTGGGATGCCATTATTGATGGGTTTTTCCCTGTACTAGAAATTTATGGTGAAAAGATTGAAAATCTAGAAGATGAAGTTATCTTTAATCCTAGCAATCAAAGTTTGGCAAAAATATATCAAATCAAACGGGAATTGTTGGCGCTGCGACGAGCGATTTGGCCTCAACGCAATGCTTTAAACACTCTCATTAGAGATGGCAGTAGTGTAATTAATCCAGAAATCTTAGTTTTTTTGCGCGACTGCTATGACCACGCCGTACAAATTATTGACATTATCGAAACCTATCGCGAACTTGCTTCTAGTTTGACGGATATTTATCTTTCAGCAATCAGCAACAAAATGAACGAAGTGATGAAGCTGTTAACAGTGATTTCTAGTATTTTTATTCCCCTAACCTTTATTGCAGGCATCTACGGTATGAACTTCAACCCTGATACTTCGCCGTTTAATATGCCTGAACTTGAATGGTATTGGGGTTATTTTTTTTGTTGGGCAATTATGCTGGCTACGGCAGGAGGTTTAATTTATTTCTTTTGGCGCAGAGGTTGGTTTGAAAATTTTTCTGGCACTATCAAATAAGCTTGTTGTTATGTGTTGAGAGTATGACTTAGTTATCTTGGTGATCTGAATCATTGCTAGAAAGGGAACAATAAACATAGATCTATTAACGACTGCTCACTAATTATGGGTTCTATTGTAAAAAATAAATTTCAAAACTATCGGGATTACCCTTCAGGAAAATATAGCGATCGCACTGTCGGTAGTCAACTTCAGGCAATTCCCATTATTACAGTTATCAGTATTATTTTTTGGGGAGGTATTGGCTGGCGTTTGTATTATCTTCAGCTACAGCAAGGAACAATCAACCAACAGAAAGCTGAGGATAATCGTACTCGGATTGTTCCCAAACAACCTGTACGGGGCAATGTTACAGATCGCCACGGCAAAATGTTAGCAACTAGTAAGCAGTCTTATTCAGCATATCTGTGGCCCAAAGCCCAAAAAGAGCAAAATTGGGCAATAAATCGCCAGATTATTGCGCAAATACTTAAAATAGAGCAACAAGAACTTCAACAAAAAGTAGCAGAAGCAGGATATAACTATCCTAGCCTGATTCCGATTGGGCGTAACCTAACTCCAGAGCAAGTAACCGCCTTTGAAGAATATAAGCCTCAGCTCAAATGGGTAGAAACGGATATTGATAAGGTACGTTATTATCCTCAAGGTAAGCTAGCCGCTCACATTTTAGGCTATACGGGAGAGCTAAACCAAGAAGAGCTAGAAGAGAGAAAGTCTCGAGGTTATCGCCTAGGAGATGTCATGGGTAAGATGGGCATCGAATCTAGTTATGAAACTCAGCTAAGAGGACAATGGGGAGGCTTAAAATTAGGAGTAAATGGCGCAGGGCAGGTTATTAGCTGGTTAGGGGAAAAACCAGCCGAATCAGGGGAAAATCTGACATTAACCATTGATGCCAAGGTTCAACAGGCTGCAGAAATTGCTTTAGGTACAAAAAAGGGTGCCATAGTTGCTCTAGATCCTCATGATGGCTCTGTCCTCGCCATGGCTAGCTACCCTAGCTTTGACCCGAATATTTTCTCCAGCAACGTTACGCCCAAAGTCTGGCAGGAATTGCAGTCTCAAGGAAATCCTTTTCTAAATATGGCTTTACGGGCTTTTCCTCCCGCCTCTACTTTTAAAGTAGTTACCGCTACTGCTGGGATGGAAAGCGGGAAATTTTCTCCCAATACTGTGTTAGGAACTTATCCTTATTTATCGGTAGGAGGTACGAGATTTGGCGAATGGAATAAAAGCGGTTTTGGTTCATTGGGCTTTGTGCAAGCCCTTGCCTGGAGTAGTAATACCTTCTTTGGTCAAATTGGACAGGGTACTGGTGGCGAAGACTTAATCAAATATGCGAGGCTATATGGCTTTGGTAAACCAACGGGAATTGAGCTAGATGGAGAAACAAAGGGTTTGATTGCTGATGATGCCTGGAAACGGCTTAATTTTGACGATTGGGGCTGGACTGTAGGTGACACAGTAAATATGTCCATTGGTCAAGGCTTTACTAGTGCTACACCTTTACAGGTAGCAGTCATGTTTAGTGCGATCGCCAATGATGGTTATCGAGTACAGCCTCATTTGGTGCAAACAGCAAAACCGCCCGAAAAAGTTAATCTTAATTTTAAACCCACCACTATTGATACCATCAGCAAAGGACTTAGGGCTGTGGTGGACAGCGGTACTGGTACAAAACTCAACTCTCCTAATATTCCTCCAGGAGCAGGCAAAAGTGGTACAGCGGAAGCCCCTCCAGGAGACTCTCATACCTGGTTTGGCGCTTATGCCCCTTATGAAAAGCCTGAAATTGTAGTCGTAGCTTTTCTCGAACATTCTGGCGGTGGCGGTGGTTCCTTGGCAGCACCTCTGGTTAGGCAGGTCATGGAAGCTTTCTTTAAACCGCAAAACCAACCTCCGAAGAAAAAATAGAGTAGCACTGAATCCGATTGGTAAAGGTAAAGATCAATTTACTGACTTTTGATTTGCGCAGCTTATACTAAAGCACTTGCTGCATATCGTCTGAAGGTATCCCTAAAGGGATATGTTAAGCCCTTTTCCTAAAGGACAAAGGCTTAAGCCGCATGTAGCTTCGCAAATGGTACACTGCGATATATCCTTGAAGACTTCTGACTCAAAAATATAGATAAATCACCTATAAGAACAGGATTTAGTCTGAGATGTTTCGTTTAGCTCTTTCTCCGAGAACAATAATCTGCTATTTATCAGTTAATCGATATCGACCATAAACTATAGTCTATATCCTTACTTGTGCATGATTATCAACTTTTGAATGCGTTCTCCTATTTGCCATATCCCTTGAATAATCTGCTCTGAATTGATTCCTAATGTCACTTGCAACAAGATTAAGAGCGCTGCAATTATCAAAACTGTCTTGATAGTTGATTTGAGAACATTTAGTAACCAAGTAAATAACAGCAACAAAATGATTGCTGCTGCGATTGGAATAATTATTTCTAAAGACATAGGCTTAGGAACATTGCCGATCTTAAATATGAGACTGATAAATTATAGCTGTTGGTTATTTCGTTCTATCAGCTGAAGCAAAGATTAGGATGATCGGTAATCAGTTTCCACAGAAGTACAGGGTTACAGAGCGATTCCTGTAAACAGATAAATATAGTTGCCAATAAAAAAGAGAGGGTGTGATTTCCCTCTCCTGTTGGTTGAACTTTTCTGGTTTCGACGAGCCGTTACTTTTCAGCCTTTGCCGTAGCATTTGTTCTCGTTTGAAAACTGCTACAATTGCTGATGTTAAGCTTGCTGTATTATCTGCCTGAATTCTGTGCGAGTTTTATCTGCAAGGAATTGTTTCTGTGAGATTTGCCATTCTAGCCATTTTTGGGATTGAGTTTTTAAGAATAAACCAGCTAGTTCTGGTAATTTTTCACCGATTGGCGATCGCAACACTTTTTCTAGTACCTCAATCAAAACATGAATATCTTGAATCTGTCCCAAAATCTCTTGAACTCCTTCTGTTTTCTTCAGGTAAAGATGATAAGACTCTCCGTAGAATTGAGAAAACAACTCTAAACTGTAGCGGGTTTTCTTGGCTGATTTACGTAAATCATGTAACAAACTGCCTTCTAATTTTAACAGCCGATCTATTGCATCCATATTCAAAATTGTCGAAAATTCTATCTCACCCTCTTGAAAATTGACTCCTACTAACCAGCCAGGATGAAGTAAAAATTGGCAAACCTGGGGTAAAAGCAAGTCTGGCAGTACAAAGTCAAGGGAATAATCACCAAATACTGTATACTTTGGTTCTTCAAGCCAAGCATTTAATTCCTGCTTAAGGTTTAAATACAGTTTGCCGTTGAGAGTTTTACGCACCTGTTTTAATTCATGTTGGCGTTTTTTACCGAGGGATTCGATCGCTTTAGCTAATTTCTTCTGCTCTTTAGTTGGCAATAGTGGTAAATAATTATCATTTAAGACAGCTAACAAAACATCTAAATCCCTCAGCTTACCCAGAGAATGTCCGATTTTAGCTATATTTTTCACCGTCACGTTCTTTGGTAAATCCATCGCCAGAGTAAAGCCAGCGATCGCACTTCGTAAGCGTCTCATACCTACCCGCATCTGATGCAGGTCTTCTGGGTCTTTATCTTTTAGTACTCCAGCTTCGTGCTTAAATATTCGGCGACTGTGTTTGGCGATCGCTCCATCTGCCAGTTCTTTTAAAGTAACTACATTATTGCTATCGTTCATCGCTTATCGCCGCTCATTAATCGGGGCTAAAGTTGCTATTTGTTTAGATTGCTCTAGCTGTCGCCAAAGCTGCTTAATTTGCCTATAAGTTTCTTCAGCAGTGATTTTGCCATTGGTTTCTAAATTGCAAAGATAAAATGCCTGTTGGGCAAACTCTTGTAAATTGGCATTAAAAGCTAAGTTATTAGGAGTAAACTCGCCATGGTATCTGCCTAACGGGTTCAAAAAACCTTTTTTAAAATTTTGTGATTCTTGTGGTTTAGTCAATTTTTTATTTTCTAGATACTGATCTTTATTTATCTTTAAATATAAGTAAGTATTGTAAAGGAGACAAGTTACAAAAATTGCCAACCTTAAGATAGATTTAAAGCTTGAATTTTAAAACTACGAACAACTACAAACAATATTATTATCATTTTAATAACTTGAATAATTAAATCCTAAAAACCAATAAGTATATTGTCATTTATTGCTAAGTTTTTATAAAGCGCAACAATTTTTTGTCGCAAATCGGGGGGGGGTAAAAGACTTCATTAAAAATGCAATTCGCTGTAACTATTTTGTAAAAATATTGTATTTATTTTACTTGCACACCTCTATAGGTTAGTAATACTTTTGTGCAGAAGCATAGACTTGGAAAAAGATTTCTGAAAACAAACAATATTGCCAATAAAAAAGAGAGGGTATAATTTCCCTCTCTTGTGGCTTGAACTTTTCTGGTTTCGATGAGCCGTTACTTTTTAACTTCTGCCGTAGCATTTGTTCTCGTTTTCGGAGTTGTCTTGCTCTAGCAGTACCACCTTTTCCTTTATCATTACGTCCTTGTTTGCGGGGAGATTCCCACCGTTTAAGTCTTTGAACCATATTTTAGTAACTTATAATGTCATACTTATTGTAGCATTTAATTTGTTTTTAGGAAGAACTGAGAGAGGGCAAGAAACTGACTATCTGAGGAAAAATAATAATCAGAGTCAAAACCAGAAGCTGTAGCAAAATAAAAGGTATTGCTCCTCGATAAATATCTTCAGTTTTCAGTTCTGGTGGTGCGACTCCTTGCAGATAGAAGAGAGCAAACCCAAAAGGAGGGGTGAGAAACGAGGTTTGTAGATTAGCCCCCAGCACTACTCCATACCACAATAGATCTAATCCTAGCTGTTGAGCTACTGGGGCAAAGATAGGAATAACAATAAAAGCAATCTCAAAGAAATCAATAAAAAAGCCGAGTAAGAAAATTACCAGCATATTAACAAACAAGAAACCAACTTTTCCTCCAGGAAGGTTAACCAGTAAGTGTTGCATAAAGCGATCGCCTCCCAAACCTCGGAAGACCAAACTAAAAGCAGTAGAACCAATGAGGATAAACATCACCATTGTGGTAATTCGCAAAGTGGCATCACAAACTTCTCGTAGTGCTGCCCAAGTTAATTGACGATTAACGGCTGCCAAGATAATTGTTCCCAGCGATCCCAAAGCTCCCGCCTCTGTTGGTGTAGCAATACCCATGAAAATACTGCCCAAGATGATCACAATTAACACCAAAGGGGGTAACATCACCGTTATTATGCGCACCAAGAGCTTTTTTCCACTAATCCTGACGTTAGTAGGTAAGGCAGGAGCGACTTCAGGTTTGAGATAAGCTACGATTAAGACGTGGAGAGCAAAAGCCCCCGCCATCATCAATCCTGGAATTAATGAACCAACGAATAAATCACCGACGGGAACACCTAGCTGATCGCCTAAAACAACCAGCACCACACTAGGAGGAATAATTTGCCCTAAGGTCCCCGACGCGACAATTACCCCCGCAGCTAATTCTTTGTTGTAGCCATAGCGCAACATAATTGGTAGAGAAATTAAGCCCATCGCCACCACAGTTGCAGCTACCACCCCAGTAGAAGCAGCGAGTAATGCCCCCACTAGCACCACGGCTAAAGCCAAACCACCTCTCACTCTGCCAAAGAGCATTCCGATTGTCTCTAGTAGCTTTTCGGCAATACCTGTTTTCTCCAGCATTGAACCTAGAAAAATAAAGTAGGGAATCGCCAGCAGCGTATAGTTAGACATGATGCCAAAAATACGGCTGGGCATGGCATTGAAAAAGCTAAAGCTAAATTCCCCTACTGCCGAACCAATTAAAGCAAAGATAATGGCTACTCCACCAAGAGAAAAGGCGACAGGGAAGCCAAAGGAGAGAAGGAATAATGCCCCAGCAAACATGGCAATACCTAACCATTCCATTAGTTCTCCTCCTTACTACTATAGATATTCCAGTTTTTAATCGCCTCAGAAATTCCCTGTAAGATTAATAAAATACAAGCCAAAATAATCGCCGATTTAATTGGATAACGAGGTAAACCACCTGGATCGGGAGACATTTCGCGTATTTTCCAAGAATTAATCACTGTTCCCCAGGAATAGTAAATTAATAGACTGCTGAAGGGAATTAACAATATGAGATTGCCCCAAACGTTCGCTAGTGCTTTGCGTCGACGACTCCACCCTCGATAAAATATATCTACTCGAACATGTTCGTTGTATTTCAGGGCATAGGCAGCACCAAATAAAAATATCACATCAAATAAATACCACTGCACTTCGATCAAAGAATTAGAAGTGAGATTTGTTCCCACCATCTTCCCTAAATAACGTCCCAAGACATTCCATGCGCCGATGGCAACCATCAACAGCACGAGCCAGTAGCTAATTCGACCAACCAATTCATTGAGCAGATCGATCGCCCTAACTATTTTTAATAGCTTGCTCAATCTTTTTCCTCAACTATGACTTCAACTTAGTAGCTAATGCTAAATCTTTTAGAGCTTGAAGTCTAGCTGTGTTCAATCAATCGTATTAATTTAAATATTTAAATATTTAAATATTTCGTTAGACGATAAAACGGTCAGGATTAAGGATATTTTGTGGATCGAACTGATGTTTAATCGCTTCCATGGTTTTGATCGCGTTACCTGAATAACCCCAAATATCTATCTGTTGCTTAACTGCCTGGGGTGCATCCAGAATAGTTAAAAATCCTTGATGTTGCTGACAGTGCGCTCTTATTTGCTCTATTAGCTCATAATTTGTATTGAGCTGTAGTCGACCCAGACCGCTATTAGCATGAACTCTAGCTAGTATATTATTATGGCGATTTCCCATCGAGAACTCTTCGGGATCGCCAATTTGCTTGAGCAAACCGACAGCCGCCACAGGGGGGATGCCAAATTTGCAGGTAACAGCCTCTTCAAATTGAGGAATACTGATAATCTTGCCACATTCTTGCCAGAGATTTTCTTCTGGCTCATCTTGATAAATACTGGTGGCTAAATCTAACTCTTGAGCGATCGCCTTAACCTGCGATCTTTGTTGTTCAATGCTTTCAGGAATTGTTTGCCAGCGGATCATTAAGCCTAGATCTGAGCCTAAACCTAGCTGCTTAATCACCGTAGCAGATAACAAATCCATTGCTGTGGGAGTCAAGCCAGAATTACGAATAGTTTGGGTGGCTTGAGCAATCTGTTCGGCTTTTCCCGTTATTAGCAGTGTTTGAGAATTAGCTATCAAAGGATAGAGACGAAAGGTAAGTTGAGTCATTACCCCCAAAGTGCCATAAGCTCCTGTAAACAACTTCATCAAGTCATAACCCGCAACGTTTTTGACTACTCTACCTCCAGCTTTGGCGACTTCTCCATCAGCACGCACAAAAGACAAGCCTAATAATAAGTCTCTTACGCCACCATAACGCTGTCGCCAACTTCCTGTATCTGCTGTGGCGACAATTCCTCCTAGAGTGGCATGAGCATAAGGGGAGTCTATCGGCAAAAACTGATTATGCGATCGCAATTTTGACTGTAAATCAGCCAACTTCATTCCAGCTTCTACCGTTACCGTCAGATCTCCTGCGGCGTGTTCAATCAGGCGATCGCATTTTTGAGTACTAATAACTAGCTGAATATCCTGGCTGATCTTGCCCCAGTTTATTTTGCTGGCGTTACCACAAACAAGCATACGCCAATGCTGCTGTGCTGCCTGCCTAACAATTGCAGTCAATGCCTCGATAGTTTGGGGAAATAATAGATAAATCGGCGCGTTTTTGCCTATTACTTGATAAATTTTGTGCCAACCAACATCTGCCTCATCTAGTTCAATGAGTTCAGTATTAGTAATTGATTTTAATTGAGAGGCGATCGCAGTTGTCATATTTTAGCGGGGAATTTCTATCATCACTTTATCAATTAAGTAGGTAGGCATAATTATTTATCATCATTGCAGTAACTAGTAGCTATTAGCCATGTTTTACTTTATAGCAGCTAAGTTATTTTGATACTTGTCTTCAAACAAACCTCATACTTAAATCTAACCAAGGCGATCGTATTATCGGTGCGCTACTAGAAATATAATCAACTCCAGTTTCAGCCACTGGTAAGAATAGTTTTTACAGTAATATCGCCCGATACTTCAATTCTGACTAACGTTTGATACTATACAACTCACTGGAAGTTGACCAACTTCCAGAGCAAAATATTTTGTGAAAACCATGACTGATTTCAATACTGCACTGCTTAAGTCATCCGAAATAGATCAAGCTAGCAAAATTCTTGTCAGAGCATTTAGTGAAGATCCTATGTTTCGCTATCTTGGCATCAAAGTAAAACCAGGACAGTTAAAAGTAGATACAGATATTCTCCAATGGTTTTGTAATTTCAACTTACGAAATTGCCAGCTATATAATCATATTTATACAACTCCAGGTGATTTGAAGGGTGTAGCAGTTTGGGTACCGCCAGGAAAATCTGAAATGAACACACGAAAAGCTTTATCGATGTTGTTCATCCTATTTTACAAGTGTGGTTGGCACAGAACAAAAAGATTTTTATCATTATTTTCCACCCTAAATAAACGTCATCAGGAAGATATGACTGAGCCTCATTGGATACTCAGTTTAATAGGTGTTGAACCAGCTTATCAAGGAGAAGGAATTGGCAGTTTACTTTTACAACCTATTTTTAAAAAGGCAGATCGACAAGGTTTATCATGTTACCTTTCTACTTTTAGCGAACAAGCTGTTGGTTTTTACCAAAAACACGGGTTTATTGTTTTATGGCAAGGTGGATTATCAGATGACAGTCCTCGCATTTGGACAATGAAGCGAAAACCCCAAACAGTAGACATCTAACCCGAATCATAGTGAACTAGATTGCCAAATATGATTGATCAAATGTTCATAACTCATTTCCTTAAACAAACCTCATACTTAAATCTAACCAAGGCGATCGCGTTATTGGTGCGCTACTAGAAATATAATCAACTCCAGTTTCCGCTACCGCACGAATAGTTTTCAAGGTAATATTGCCCGACCCTTCAATTCTGACTTGAGGATTGGTCTGCCGAATTATTTTTACTGCTTCAGTCATGATTTCCAGGGGCATGTTATCCAACATAATAATATCTGCACCGTACGCCAATGCCTGGCGCACTTCTTCTAGATTGCTGGTCTCCACTTCTATATTTAAGGGATAGGGAATATTGTTTCTGAGCAGGGCGATCGCTTTTTCTATTCCCCCTGCTGCTTTTATGTGATTATCCTTAATCATCACCGCATCATCTAATCCCATGCGATGATTTACTGCACCACCTACTCTTGTGGCATATTTTTCTAATACTCTTAAACCTGGCGTAGTTTTTCGAGTATCCACTAATTTAGTTGGCAAGTCACTAATCTCTGTTACATAACTACGAGTTGCGGTAGCAATTCCACTCAAACGCATTGCCAAATTAAGTGCAACTCTCTCTCCTGTTAGCAATGCTTCCCTACTTCCCTTTATGCTGGCAATCTTCGTTCCCGACTTACAATAGTCCCCCTCGCTTACATCACAGGTGAACTGAGCTTGCTTATCTAATAATTCAAAAACTCTCGCTGCGATCGGTAATCCTGCAATTACCCCGTCTTCTTTTACAACCCACACTGCTTGATTAATTTCAATGTTGCCATTGAACAATCCTTGCGTAGTAAGATCTCCTCTGCCAAGATCCTCTAACAACCAATTTTCTAGCAGGCGATCGACAATTATTAAGGAAGGTAAACTAACCATACAAACTTTTTTAGCTGATTTAAGCAATAAATTAAATGCCCTAACACTATACCTGGCAAAGGTTAAAAGTAATATACAAGGAACAACAAAGTTTTCATGGCAAAATAATCTTGTTCAAGGGGTTGACAGAGCTTGTAATAGTCCCTATATTGGTAAATGCGCGGTTGAGAGGGATTCGTCCCCCGCAAACGC
>NZ_PVWF01000001.1 GCF_003003995.1 Pleurocapsa sp. CCALA 161
GGCAGCTTGGGGGTGGCAGCTTGGGGGTGGCAAAATTAGTAATTTTATTGCTGTTGATGGCTGGGGGATGCCCTTAAGCGCAAATTTTCCTCTGCATCGTGTCAGTCACGATTATTTTACTCACTGGAGTTCCAGCATTTTAGGCGCAGGACAACAAGGTTTTTATGCCGATCCTGGAAGAGAACATTTAGAGTTATGGCGATCGCCACAAACCAGCTATGGATGGCGGATCATTGCTCCAGGACAGAAAACCCGCGATACTCTAGCCAATTATCTAGGTGATATCTTAAATTCATGACATTGTTAAGCAGTTAATAACTAGCCCAAAAACCACTATCCATCCTGTAAAGTGTGTATTTTTATATGTTTTACCAAGTGTCTACTCGACAGCAAAAGCAGTTTAATTTATATTAAAAAGCTTAACCGTAAAAATTAATCCTAGTTTTTGTTGCAGATTAGACTGCAAATTTTACAATAAAGAATAAGCAAGTCATACGGATAGCAAGCGTGGTATCTACAAGTATTCCCCAAAGTTCACAATCAATTCAGGCTTCACAACGTCGTACAGGGGCCTATGCCCTGATGGACAGTCTTCGTCTGCATGGTGTCAAGCATATTTTTGGCTACCCTGGTGGTGCCATTTTGCCAATTTACGATGAGCTATATCATTCGGAAGCCAGGGGCGAAGTGAAACATATTTTGGTGCGTCATGAACAGGCGGCAGCCCATGCAGCAGATGGTTATGCTCGCGCTACAGGCAAGGTGGGTGTGTGTTTTGCCACTTCAGGCCCTGGGGCAACTAATTTAGTCACAGGTATTGCCACCGCCCAGCTAGACTCTATTCCCCTGGTTATTATTACAGGGCAAGTGCCACTAGCAGCGATTGGCACTGATGCTTTTCAAGAAACAGATATTTTCGGCATAACCACTCCAATTGTCAAAAACTCTTATGTAGTGCGTCGCGCCCAGGATATGGCGAGAATTGTCGCCGAAGCATTTCATATCGCTAGCACGGGTCGTCCTGGTCCAGTATTGATTGATATACCCAAGGATGTGGGGATTGAGGAATGCGATTATGTTCCCGTATTGCCAGGGGAGACAAGTCTGCGGGGATACAAGCCTACAGTCAAAGGAAATCCCAGGCAGATCAATGCTGCTTTAAAGTTGATTTCCCAAGCAGAAAAGCCATTACTGTATGTAGGTGGCGGTGCAGTTGCTGCTGATGCTCATGCTCAAATCAAAGAACTAGCGGAAAAGTTTAAAATTCCCGTCACGACAACGTTAATGGGTTTGGGGTCTTTTGATGAACACAATCCTCTAGCGGTGGGAATGTTGGGAATGCACGGTACAGCCTATGCTAATTTTGCCGTGAGTGAATGCGATCTCCTCATTGCCCTGGGTGCTAGATTCGACGATCGCGTTACGGGTAAACTGGATGAGTTTGCCAATCGTGCCAAGGTAATTCATATTGATATTGACCCTGCCGAAGTTGGCAAAAATCGGACTCCTGATGTACCAATTGTCGGGGATGTGCGCAAGGTATTGGAGCAAATTTTAGACCGCGCCAAAGGTTCAGATTTTGCAGCTAAACCTAACCTGACGAAATCTTGGCTAGAAAAGATCGATCACTGGCGCAAGGAATATCCTTTAACCGCCCCTCACCCTGAACAGGGCTTATCTCCCCAGGAAGTAATTGTCGAACTAAATCATCAAGCGCCCCAAGCTTTTTATACTACTGATGTCGGTCAACACCAGATGTGGGCTGCCCAGTTTCTCAAAAATGGGCCTCGTCGCTGGATTTCCAGCGCTGGTTTAGGCACGATGGGCTATGGTTTACCCGCAGCCATGGGGGTAAAAGTTGCTATTCCCGATGAGGAAACCATCTGTATCAGTGGTGATGCTAGTTTTCAAATGAATCCCCAAGAGTTAGGAACTTTAGCGCAGTTTAACATCAACGTTAAAACCGTGATTATTAATAACGGTTGGCAGGGAATGGTGCGTCAGTGGCAGCAAAACTTTTTTGGTGAGCGCTATTCTTCTTCTAACATGGAAATCGGCGCGCCAGATTTTGTCATGTTGGCAGAGGCTTACGGCATCAAGGGGATGATAGTGCGCGAGCGAGATCGATTACCCAGCGCGATCGCCGAGATGCTTGCTCATGATGGGCCAGTCTTAATGGATGTTCGTGTTACCAAAGACGAAAATTGCTATCCTATGATTGCCCCTGGTAAGAGCAATGCTCACATGCTGGGTTTACCCCAAAAAGAACAGCCTGACGTTGAGTTTGTTAACTGTAACAATTGCGGTACTACCAATCCAATCGCCAACAAGTTTTGTCCTGAATGTGGCACTGGTTTATAGTTAGGTCTAAAATCAAATTTCTCCTAGGGGCGAACGGCTGTTTGCCCCTACATACTCAAAATAACTAGTGATTAATTAGCTTTTCTAGCTTTAAACTCTAGTAAGTTAACTTGATTTTGCAAATCTTTATTTTCAGTTTTTAAGACAGCAAGTTTCTTTTGCGCTCTATAAAAATGACCTTTATAAGCTCCCAAACTTTTATTGCTAACCCCTAACTTTTCCCGTCGTCTTACTTCCTGTTGATATTGGCGCTGAAGTTTATTATACGCCGTTTGCAGATCTTTTAAGCCACCTTTGCATTGAGATTTTAGCTGTTTTAATTCGCGATCTCGCGTCGCTACCATTTTATTTAAGCATTCTATTTTAACCAACATTTGCTTGTCAAAATTATTAGTTTTAACCTGCTTAATTAAACCTTGATAGCTATCATGAATCCATTCATGTTGAGCCTTAAAAGCCCGTCTAGTTGCTTCATATTTGACTGTATTTAAAACTGCTTCTTTATAAATTCCCTTATGTTTGCCTTTAATATCAATCAATAATCGGTCATAGTTCGTTGCGTTGTGGCGTAAACTATCACAATTAGCTTCAATATACTTAACGCGATCGCCTGTAGTAGAATTAATAATATAAGCTTCTGATCCTAGTCCTTGGGGTGGATGACAGACAATGCGATCTTTCCAACTTTGAATTACTTCCTCTAACGAAAATTGTTGGGTGTTAATACTCATTTGTATTTCAATTACTAAATAGTAGGTAATAGTTGGCAGCGATAAGCTGAGACTAAATAAAAGGCGTTGGAATCTAAAGTATGACGTACAAAATGTTTCTGTTCGTAGCTAAAAGCTAATAGCTTTTAGCTTTTTAAATTTAATGAAATATAATGATGTTAAAAAATCATATCTTGATTCACCAACGCCAATAAAACAATAAATATAAGTTAGCCAGACCATAGCAACGACAACCATCTATCCTATCTTGTTGAATTATGTGCTATGTAAGTCACGTCAGTTTTAACAAGCAAACTAGAAAACCGCCACTGTAATTACAGCAAGTCAAATAGTCTTTGATTAGTTATCAATTCAAAATTCAGATGATCAAAAGAAGATAAGGCTTTCTTAACTATATTTGATTTTTAGTAGCTTAATCTTGCCTTGAAGATCAATATCGTATTGTTCAAGTAATTGGCGATCGCTCTGGATCAGATTAATTTTATTTTGCGCTTTGATGAAGATATTTTTACAAGCCTGTAAGCTCTTATTTTGACTATCAATCTGTTGTTTATAAGTACAGCTTTTAACAAATTGAGTAATTAATCCTTTGTATTTAAGCTTGAGTTCCTGTAGTCCCTGATTTAATTCAGATTTAAGGCTGATAATTTCGCGATCGCATTTTTGTAGCTGTTGATTTAGTTGCGCGATCTGACGATTTTTTTGCTCAATTTCCGCCTCTTTTTGCTTTAAGAGAACATCGGCTTGAATTGCTGACAACTCTTCCTGATACTCACTCTTAATTACGGCGATCGCTTGATTTTGTTCGGCAATAATTTGTTTAAGATCATCAATTTCTGATGACTGCTGTTCTACCGTTAACTTCTTGTGTTCAATCAATGCTTGATAGCTAGATTGAATCCATTGGTGCTGTTTACGTACTACTCTTCTGGTTGCTTCATATTTGACACTATTCAAAATTGCTTCTTTTAAATAGCCATAATACTGCTCTTTAATCTTATTCAAAATTGAATTGTAGTTAGTACCTAAATGACGTAACTCATCACAGCTTGCTTGAATATAGTTAACTAGGCGACCATCTCTAGAATCCACAAAGTAAGCGCCGTAGCCTTCGCCTTGAGGAGAGAAACAAATAATCTGATCTTGCCAAGTTTGAACTATTATTTGTAGGCTATTTTGTTTTTCTATGGTGGAATCAATCATAGTAGCTAATAATAAATTTTAGTTGTTAATTGGCTTATTCAATCGGGCTATATTTAAGTAATTGGCTCAATTGATGTTGAGCTAAAAATTGTTCCAACCAAGCTCTTTTTAACAAATCTAAAGTAGAAGCCTGAGTTGCCAAAGTATACTCCCACTGCGCTCCTTTCCACCAGCTAATATAGCTTGATAAATCGTCATAGGCTTCTTCCACCGCTGTACTGCCTGTAAGTTGATGATAATTTTGCTGATGAATTGCCAAAATAAAAGCTTCAACATCTTGTTTAAATTTGGCAAATACTTGGGAATCTTTGGTTAAATTGTCGATCGCGTAAGCGCATTGTGACCAAGAAATTTTGGTACGAAAGTCGTACTGCTCGTGTTTAAAGATGGGAAAAGCCAATTTTAATTCCCTCAAACTGTCAACCTGCCCCAAAGTATAGGTTTTGGCTTTAATAATTCTCAGAGGAAAGCGATCTGGATGAGCCTGAATTTCCAGACAAGAAATAAACTCTAGATATTCATAATTTTTAATTGCCGTCAGTCTTTCCAAATCACTTTGAGACAATCCCAACTGCAAGCAGCGTTGATACTCCACCTCTAAAACTGGCAAAGCAGAATTTAATTTAACCGTCACTAACCCTGCGACCTGATATTGTTTTAATCTTCGTTGCAGGTCTATATATTTCATCTCTTAATCATGATTTAGGAACTAAAGTTGAGCGCTCAGAATTAAAATTAACCAACTTATCAGGTATAACTTCAAAACTTATGGGTTAGCAACTTATTGGTTTTCAACTTGAAACTCTAAGCCAAAAAATAATCAGTGAGTTTCAGGCGATCGGGTAAAATAACAAATAATCAACCATAAAAAACAAATTTTACAGGAGATCTTCAATGGGTGGCGCGATCGCATTTTTACTAATCATTGGTTTGTATACAGGAATTGCTTCTGGTTTATATTTAGGTTTACGCAAGTTCGACATCATTTAATTTAACCAGTCTTCTACCGCTAGTGAGTAGGAGGGCAAATTAATTAGAAGATGCTTTGATAGGGAGTTAGGGAATTAGGGAAGTAAAAAATAGAGATAGCTAACCAATTGCCCTCAAAATCTATTTTGTCTTTGATTTGATATTTAATTCCACCTACTTACGTATCTAAAAGAGCATCGTTAGACCTGACGGTGCTTTTTATGTGCAGTTTACTCAGGGATTTAGACATAATAGACAGAGCAAAGCTAATCTCACAAAATTGGGGTGAAATTCTTGGGCAGAGACGGCACAATTAAGAAGCAAAGTTGCTTGCTAATGCTGGGTCATTATCGAATTCAATAAAATTAGAGGTAAGTTAGGTTGGACGAATCATATCAAGAATATATTAATCGAGTTGCGCGGTTAACTCTACCGAGCGCCTGTGCCTTACAGCTTCAGGGTATTCAGCAATCACCTAAATTTGTCGATGGCAAAGCCGTATCATTTCCAGGCTACAGCGTGATTACTCCTCCCGCAGCGGAGGACGATGTCAACCAGCGCTTTTATCAGCAGCTAGAAACTCTACAACGACAATTATTTGATGGTTTGGGACAAAATTTCTTTATTCCTCTACCAACGACAAGTTTTCATTTCACCCTAGCCGATTTAATTTGGGATGAAAGCTATCGTCAGGTAGTTAAAGACAATCCTAATTTTGATCGAGAATTGCAGCAGCAGGTTGCAGCTAGTATGAATGAGTATCAGGCAGAGTGGGATCATCAGCCGATCTCTTGGCAGTTGTGGGGCGTAATCACCAGACCAAGAGCAATTATGGCTTGCCTAGTGCCAAAAGATCAAAACAGCTATCAATCAGTAATCAAGCTACGTCGCGCCCTCTATCAGAATGCAGGAATTATTGGCTTGGGTGTTGAGCAACAGTATGACCTAACGGCACATATTACTTTAGGCTATTTCGATCATATTCCCGACAGCTTAAATCGCGATCGCCTTTGTATCGTCATGTCACAGATTAATGATCGACTGATCGAAAGCGAGTTGCCAGAGTTTACTCTCAAACAGGCCGAATTAAGAAAATTTGAAGATATGATTCACTACAACCGTGAGTCAGATTGGGCGGTAGTTAACTTTGATTAGTTTAGTGAGTTTAATTGTTCCCGAACAGTCGGGACAAAGTTTTAGTCTCTTAAATAAAATCATCGAGATCATTACTAAATTAATTGAGTAAACTAAATCATCCAATTGTCGAACAAAGCTTTGCAATTATTGACCGCGAGGTGGGAAAACATCAGCTTAATCCCCAAGAATATGCTCTTGCTCGCCGAGTAATTCATGCTACGGCCGATTTTGAGTATTTGAATTTATTATGCTTTAGCTCTGGAGCGATCGCTGCTGGGATTCGCCATCTACAACAGGGAATACCAATTGTGACGGATGTAACCATGGTTAAGCAGGGCATCACCAGTCTTGTCAGCCAAACATTTAATAATCCCATTATTAGTGCAGTTGAGCAAGCAAAAAGAGCCGAAGCTGGCAAAACTCGAACCGAGACAGGTATGCTGCGGTGTTGTTCAAAATATCCCCAGGCTATTTATCTAATTGGCAATGCGCCGACAGCACTATTAGCTTTATGCCAAGAGATAACTCATTCTGCAATCAAGCCAGCGCTCGTTATTGGTGTACCCGTGGGCTTTGTTGCTGTGATTGAAGCTAAACAAGCCTTAATTGAACAAGATGTCCCATACATTACGATCAAAGGGAGAAAAGGTGGTTCTCCCGCAGCCGCTGCAATACTCAATGCCCTGCTAATTTTGGCAGCAGAAATGCAATAAGCTGTAGTGACTTGAGTACGTTCTTATTCAAATCAAGATTATTCCTATTGCTATGCCTAGAATCTTAACTCCAAGTCAACTGGTGGAAGAAGTTGATCTCGTAGAATGAGTTGAGGGCGTAGCGAAGCCATGCCGAAGGCTTATCACCACAACATATATTTTTACTTTAAATGCGATCGCGTAGTTAGCCTAAGGCATCGTTTAAAATTAGAATGTGTAAACATCTCGCACTCCTATGCAAGCGTACAAACTAACAGGAAAAATTGATTACTCTGGTAAATTAGTTATTACCGAGCCTACTAATCTTAAACCTGGCGATGTAGAAGTTATTATTTTACAGTCAGCTACAATAGAAAACAAATTTATCAATGATGAACAAATAAAACAACGTCCATCAAAAGTGAAAATATTTCAAGACTGGTTTGCTAAGACTGAGCCAATATCTTCTGATTTTACGTCCGATGATGCTAAGTGGGATTATTTAAAAGAAAAGCATAACCTGTGAAAGTTTTATTGGACACCAATGTAATTCTAGACTTTGCACTAGAACGTTACCCGTGGTTTGCAGACAGCGAACAGATTATCTATTTTGCTGAACAGAAACAGATTCTAGGTTATGTTTCAGCCTCTACTATCAGCGATATTTATTACATAATTAGAAAAAGCAAAAGTAAAGAACTTGCTTTAGAGTTTCTGCTCAATCTTTCTATTTTTTGCCAAATTGCTGCTGTTGATAGTTCAGTAATATCTATGGCACTAAATGTTAACTTTAAAGATTTTGAAGACGCAATTCAATACAGTACTGCGATGATGAATGGTTTAAATATTATCGTTACTCGTAATCCTCAAGATTTTCCTGTTTCCATACCTACAATCTTAACTCCAAGTCAACTGATTAAAGAAGTTGAACTTAATCTCGTAGATTGAGTTCAACAATGAAAAATGAATAAGTTTAGAGCGATCGCAATAGTGGATATCTTTACGTTGATTGCGTAGCAAAGCCATGCCATTAGGTTTTTCGCTCTAAGTAACGAAATTTAATTCTTGAACAAAATCAAAATTATTGTGTGTTGGGCTTCAATCTTTAACCTAATCTAAGATGTCGGCGATCGCACTACAGATCAGCGATCACTAAAAAATCTTTTATTTTCGGTAGCGTCTTGTCACCAATACCACATCGTTGTTTGGTTAAAAAATTAAGGCTGGTAATTTTATTTTTTTTTCTATATTCAACTATTGATTTAGCTGCTTCTTTAGGCTTAATAGTACTCACCCCATATTTCTGAGTTTTAATATATTCCAGCACTTCCACAATATCTTTTTCTAATGCAGTAAGAATTGGCAGCCGAATAATTTTTCCTGATTCAACTAAAACTTGATTCAGCATTTGATTGTTGATAACAATACACCAAACAAAATTTAAGTTTGCTTTTTTTGCTGCTTCTAGTATTTGGGTATTTTCAATTGCTTTGTAGTTATCCTCTGAAACAAGTTCAACCATTACAGGCAAAATATTTTTACCTGTAGTTTCCATCTGTTTAGCTAAATTTTTAATTAATGCTGGATGTGCGTCGGATTTACCTTGAACAAATTTACTAGGTATGCGTAGAATACGACCAAGTTCAATATCTAAAAGAGATTCGTTTTCTGTAAAAAGTGCCATAATTTAATACCTCTTAATTATCTATAAAATGATGACCGAGAAAAATTTCATCTGCTAACTGTTTATAAAGTTTAGTGATTGGAGAATTTTGCCAACAGATAACAGGTAAGTGTTTATATTCAGCTAATTTGGTTTGAGCATAAATTGCTAATCTAGTCTGACATTGATAACCTGTAAATCCTTTATTTTTTAGTTCTTGTTGAATACATTTTTCAAGTTGAGAGTCTGATGCGACACCAGGAGGACAATTACTAAATACTATTCCCAAATTCCAAGGACCAATATGTAAGTAATTTTGCTTAACTCTATTTTGTCTAATAGTCAAAGCATCTTTTTGATATAGATCTACAGCATGATGCAATGTCTTTTTACTGTAGTCTGAAGGAATTAAAAAGTATCACAAGAAAGAAGTGTTGCAATTGTTAAAGGATCACTAGCTGGAGATATATCTATAAAAATATAGTCGTAATCTTCAGTAAATAATTTAATTATTTTTTGGAATAATTGTATTTTTTCACGTTGATCATATTCGGTTGCATTAGTTTTAAATTTCTCTTGAGATTTTTGTTCACCTGGGAGAATAGATAAAGCAAAAGATTTTTTATCTGTAGTGCGATAATTACGAATTTGAACAGTATCATCAAGAATCTGTTTGGCATCATCTAAATGACCCGCTTGAATTTTTTTCAAAGATAGTTCTAGATACTCTGAATAATTTTTAGGTTCTAATCCTAAAGCTCTAGTTAAATCATTTTGTGTATCTAAATCGAGTAATAAAACTTTTTTGCCTTCTAATGCTAAGACTGAAGCTAAGTTAAGCGTATTAGTGGTTTTGGCGACTCCTCCTTTGCGATTCCAGATAGCACTAACTAATGCTTTGGGTTTTCCATATAAGCAATATTCTAATTGCTGCATTAATTCAGGAATAGTTGATTCTGTCATTCTTTGAATTGGTGTTAATGGCAAAATTAAACCATCAACTCGTCGCCAAAGTTGAAAAAAGTCACCATTAAAAACTAATCCGTAAGAAGCTAAACGATTAGGATCGATATTATTGTTACTTTTATTTAGGTATTGTTTGATGCCATTTTCTATTGGAGAATCCTTATAGCCTACAGCATTTTTATATAGTTGATGTTTTTGACATTCATCAATAAAGTCTTGATCATCAACAGTTGCTAAACTTGATACACGTTTTTTTATTTCGATTACCAAAGCTGGAGGTTTATCTAAATTTGGATAAATTAGTCTATCTGGTTTTAATCCCGATCCTATACCCAAGTGAATATTTAATATTTGACTAATTTCAAGATTTAAAGATAAAAGTAATGGTTGAATAAAGTTAAGTTCTAAATTTTGTTCCGCGTAATCATTCGGAAGACTTTTCCAAATTTGAATTATATTATCGTAAGATATTTTATTTAAAGTAGTTGCTAGCATGAGGATAAATTTGAAGTGTAATATACTCAATATTCCCCAAACTCAAATTAAAGTAACCAAAAAATAGATTAAAAATAATTTAACTAGATCGAAACAGAAGTAATACTGTAATTAAGTATTCATTTTCTAAAAACTATGAAGGTTTTGGTATATCTAAACGATCATCAATTCTGGCTGCGATCGCCTTTTGGATCGCGATCGCTATAAATACTTAATCTCTGCAATTGCTGACATTAAAATAAACATGATTTGGGAGTGAGAAACTACACTAAATATAAAACTGCTTTTTTACCTAAAACACTAAGTGTTAGTTTAAGTTCATCTTTCAGGTTACGTACAATCTTCAACTTATCTCCATAATAGAGAGTTACATGGCTACCTTTACTGCGCTTTCTATCAACACGAGATTCAAGACCATTGACTTTTGCTAATTTTTTGACTTTTTTAACAAACTCATTCCCTCTCATTGTCACATTTTCGGACATTAATGTCCGAAGTGATTGAAGATTTAGAATATGATGTAGGAGATACGATATCAGTATTATTTGGTGAACGTGATGATTCTCTTTCTGCGAGAATAGCGGTTAGACTACCTGTTTAATCTCTGATGTTTAAAAAACCGCAGTTTAATCTTTCTCGTTTAGCAATCGAACATTCCCGTTTAACCATCGCCTTTTGGATTGCGATCGCTGTTGCGGGTTTATTTGCCTTTAGTTCGCTCAAATATTCTTTGTTTCCGACGGTGAACTTTCCTGTGGTGGTAATTCGCGCCCAGGCTGAGACAAGCACAGTTTTAGCGACGGAAACGCAGCTAACTAAACCGATCGAGACAGCTTTAGCTGATACCCCAGGATTGGCACAGCTTTATTCTTCGACTTATTTAGGACAGACAGTAGTTAATCTTCTGCTAGATACCGATATAGATATCCAAGCGGCTACTGCTACGGTGGATAGCAAACTCAAGCAATTATCTTTACCCCCGACAACTGATTTAGATATCATTCCTTTTAACCTCAATGAAACTAGCGCGATTAGCTATATAGTTACCGATCAAGAGGACGATTTAGGCAATTTAAACCAGATAGCTAGTACAGAAATTGCACCGGTGATTGAAAAATTATCAGGAGTAGCACGAGTAGATATTTTGGGTAATGCCGATTATGGTGAATTTAATCCAGATCTTCCCACTGCTAACAACACTTTAATTCATTTTAATGGACAAGAAGCGATCGCTTTTCAGGTAATTAAACAGGGAGATGCTAATACTCTAGAAGTTGTTAAACAGGTAGAACAACAGATAGCTCAACTCCAAGAGAGTTTACCCAATCTTCAGTTGATTTTAGCCGAAACCTCCGCAGGCTATATCCGCGATAGCACCCAAGCAACGATTGATGCTTTATGGGGGGCGGTAGTATTGGCAATTTTGATTATTTTTCCCTTCTTACATAATCTTAAGGCAACTCTAATTACTGCGGTGGCTATTCCTATTTCACTATTAGGAACATTTATTGTCATGGCAATCGCGGGCTATAACCTAGAAACTCTCACCCTGCTAGCTTTAGCTTTAGCAATTGGTATTATTGTCGATGATGCGATCGTCGAGATCGAAAATATCATGCGTCATCTAGAAGAGGGTAAAACTATTCGTGAAGCTGCTTTTGCTGCCACTACAGAAATTGGCTTTACGGCTTCAGTGGCGACTTTAACCATTGTGGCGGTGTTTCTGCCTATTGGTTTGATGGGTGGTACTTTAGGGCAATTTTTCCGCCCTTTTGGCATTACCATTTCCGCTGCGGTATTAACTTCTTTGTTGGCAGCCCGTACACTCTCCCCTGTATTAGCAGTATATTGGCTTGATTCTAGGGGAGTTAGGACTCAAAATAATCTTGAAGAGCGAGGCTTTGTTACTAACAGTTATCATAATTTATTGCAGTGGGCATTAAATCATCGTCGTGCCGTAATTGGTATTGCTGTAGGCAGTTTTATCGCGGGAATTGCCTTAATTCCTCTGATTCCCCAAGGTTTTATTCCCCAACTAGATCGAGGGGAATTTAAGATTGTTTATACAACTCCATTACCTAAAATCGCAGGGACAAATAGCAATTCACTCTCTCAAGGTGTTACGAGTCAGAAAAAAGAATCCGTAGGGGAAAATGCTCATTCGCCCTCCAAAAGTAATTTTAGTTGGTTAACTAGTCTTGCGCGATCGCCTGAGCGAATTTTATTACGTAAAACGATTAAAGTTGGACAGGAATTAGAACAGGTAGTTTTAAAGCATCCTGATGTGGAATCTGTATATACAATTGCTGGGTTAAGGGGTGAACCAAATAAGGGCAAGATCTATATTAAACTCAAAAATGAGCGCAGTTTAACTACTAGCCAAGTACAGGCAGAAATTCGACAGCAATTACCTTCTATTCCCCAGGGTGTAGTTAGTGTCGAGGATATTCCCTTCGTGGAAACTGGGGAAGATCCTTCGTTTAAGGTGGCTTTAGAGGGCGAAAATATTGAGCAATTAAGGAAGAGTGCGATCGCTTTTCAATCAGAAATCCAAAAGTTACCAGGGTTTGAAGATGTACGGATTGATGGAGTTAACGAACCTTTAGATAAGGTGATTCATTTAGACCAAAAACGAGTAGCCTATATCAATGCTAATTTAAGCGTAAATCAGGGTATTGGTGATGCTACAGCTGAAGCTCAGGCGATCGCTAGCCAAATTTTACCTCCTGAAATTACTTTTGATTTAGAGGGAGATTCCGCTCGCTCTAAGAAAATTTTGGGAGAATTTGCTATTACACTTACTCTAGCTTTAATTTGTATGCTGACAGTGCTTTATTTCCCCTTCCGTCGCTGGTTAGAACCGATGGTAATTGGTTTATCTTTGCCCTTATCAATCGTCGGGGCAATGCTAGCTTTACTGATGACTCAAAGTGATTTTGGCATGATCTCTTTGATCGGCTTAATTTTTCTGTTAGGCTTATTGGACAAAAACGCGATCCTACTCCTCGATTATATTAATCAACTACGTACTGCTGGAGTAGAACGCACTGAAGCCATTCTGCAAACTGGAGTCTTACGTCTACGCCCAATTATCATGACCACCTTCTCAACCATTTTAGGGATGCTGCCAATTGCTCTGGGTTTGGGTGCAGGGGCAGAATTACGTCAACCAATGGCGGTAGGAATTATTGGCGGGTTAATTACTTCGTCTCTACTTAGTTTAATCGTTGTCCCTGTACTGTATACTTTACTGGAAGATCGAGGAGTAAAAAAAAGGCTGTAAATATATTGTCAGACAAAAATAGAGAGATAAATTATATCTCCCTAATCACACAATATTTTGTACCAATGTAATGTGTCCTTCAAACTCTTTTATGTCTCAGCAATGCTTAAACAGCAGAAACCAGTAGTCCTAATTCTGCACAAAGCTTGTTTAACTCAACCATATACTGCTGATCTAGTTGGGTGGCTACACCATCCCAGCTAAACTTATCTTCAACTCTTTTGCGAGCATTTTCACTTAGCTCTTGACGCCATTGATCATCAGCCAAAATTGAATCAATACCTTTGGCAAAAGCCACCTCGTCTTGAGGTGGCACTAATAACCCTGTCTTGTAATCATCTACTGAGAATTTTAAACCACCCACATTAGATGCTACTACTGGAGTGCGGGAAGCCATTGCCTCGATCGCCACTAAACCAAAGGGTTCATAATGACTAGGAACAACGCAAATATCCGCAGCAGCATAATAGCTGGCTAGATCTTCATGTTTAACTCGACCCACAAATTCGGTAATATCTTGAATACCTAATTCTTCGACAAGTTCACCGATGCGATCTCTTTCCATGCCGTCTTTTTCGCCTGGGGTACTACCACCCACGATCATTAGCTTAAGATTTTCGTGACGTTTAACTTCGTCTCGGGCGATCGCTCTTACTAAAGTTTCAATACCTTTGCGTTCGTCAAAACGCCCTGCATACATGACTACTTTTGCGTCCGCATCTACCCCAATCTTAGCTCGACCCGAAACCTGATCCACGCTTCCGAAGCAGTCAATATTAGTACCGCAAGGAATAACCATAATGTTACCCTTTTTCGATACTAGCGATCGCATGTGTTCTTCTTCTTGGGGTGAAGTGGCGATAATCATGTCTGCGTTTTCCAGACATTCTTTTTCTACCCGCAGACGCGTTTTAGCAATTAAAGGAATAGTATTAATGGAACGATATTTGACTGCTCCCAACGAGTGGTATGTGTGTAGATGTTGTATGGATTGGCGTTTTTTGATTGCCATCCCCACCCATGCGGAGAGCCAGTAATTAGTATGGACAATAGGATAAATAGTTCTTTGTTGATGTTGGTAGTTGAAAAACTCTTCAACAAATTCTGGTAAATAGTTAAATATTTTTTGCCGGGCAATAAACTTTTCTGGCCCTGCTGTTAAGCGAATCGTCCGACAGTTTGAATTATGCTCGACAATTTTCTCTTGGTTGGCATCGCTACAGCGAGTGAACATATCTACTTGCCAACCTTGGCGAGATAACGCTTCTCCAACTTGTCTTACGTAAACATTCTGTCCACCTGCTTCTTCCTTTCCAATATCTACGGCAGGATCTCCATGAACAGAGATTAAAGCAATTTTTCCTCGACTTTTAGGTAACATGATTTTGGGAATTTTTTTGTTTATCAAAGGCTTTAGCTTAATGTACATTAACATTATATCATAGCGCATCTTTCCTTCGTCTGAGATACGTTTTATTCCGTATCTTTCCCCAGTTATAGCTCTTTAGTTGTAGATGAGCCGTATATCTTAATACTTTTTTAAGAAATGCTTAAATACCGCAAATATTTCAAATATTAATCAATTCCTTACCAACAATCACCTTTTAGGGTAATCAAAAATATATTTTGCTTATCTATTTGAATGCTGTTTTAGTATTAATCAGAGTCTTTTATCTGCAAATTCGTGAGCTTAATGCTACTTAATGAACTCTTGAAGTTAATACATATCATAATAACAACTTATGTACTGCCAGTGCTTCCAAAGCCTTTATTTGCTCGAGAAGTACTATCTAAATCCTGAGTAACTATTAGATTGGTTTGAATAAATGAGGCGACAACCATTTGTGCTACCTTCATCCCTGGGATAATTTGAAACGATTTTTTCCCATGATTAATTAGAATAATACCGATCTCTCCTCGGTATCCAGCATCAATTGTGCCAGGGGAATTTAAGACAGTAATTGAATGTTTCAAAGCTAGTCCGCTACGAGGACGGATTTGTGCTTCATACCCATCAGGAAGGGCGATCGCAATACCAGTTTTGATTAACTTAGCTTCACCAGGTAAAATCTCTATCTGTTCAATCGCAAATAAATCTAGCCCAGCATCCCCTGGGTGGGCATAATGAGGAATAATTGCTGATGGATGAAGTTGCTGAATTTTGAGTTCCATAGATTCTTGTTCTAAATGTTTGAACAGGTGTTTAAATAAAGATTTACGCAAGGAGATTGAACATGAACGCATCAGAGAGGGCTAAAAGTTTAGACACTGCTACTAAAATTGCCTCTGTTGTGACCTTGTTCAAAGCACAATTTCCCGATGCCAAAGCAGATCTCAAGCCCTGGAAAAACGATCCAGATACTCGCAAATTGGTCGATCCTGACTCGATTGATATTGGCTTTCATTTTCCTGGCTGGAGTAGACGTTATCAAAGCAATAGTATTTTAGTGCAGATCCGTTTCTACCAAGATCCCAGCGAAAAAGCAGAGAAATTTATTGGCGTGGAAACTTGTGGCTTTAGTCATGTAGGTCAAGCTTGGAAATTTTCAACTATAGACAGTTGGCAATTTGTTGGTCAACATCAGCCAGCCCAGGATGCAGAAAAACAGCTTAAATTGTTTTGTCGCCAAGTATTTGAGTTATTTAATTAATCTGCGTAATCTTACCTTTTTGCCCTAGACGACATTTATGCGGAAATTTCTTTACAATCTTAGATAAGCATATATAAAGAAAACTTTAAGAACCTTGGTGTATGAAACGGATCGTCTTGATTGCGGGATTTGAATCTTTTAACGCCAACCTGTATCGTCAGGCTGCATCGATGGCGATGGCGCGTTGTGAGAAATTAGAAATCATGGTTTTTAGCGATCGCGACATCACGACAGACCCTGCTAAGGTAGAAACTGCGCTACAGTCGGCAGATGTTTTCTTTAGTAGTTTAATCTTTGATTACGATCAAGTTATCTGGTTGCGGGAAAGAGTTAAAGATATTCCCATCAGGCTAGTATTTGAGTCAGCTTTAGAATTAATGAGTTTGACGCAGTTGGGTAAATTTGTCATTGGGGATAAGCCAAAGGGAATGCCCAAACCAGTTAAATTTATTCTCAGTAAGTTTGGTAACGACAAGGAAGAAGATAAGCTGGCTGGCTATATTAGCTTTCTCAAAACAGGGCCTAAATTACTTAAATATATTCCAGGTAAGAAAGTCCAGGATCTACGTAACTGGCTGATTATTTATGGTTATTGGAACGCAGGGGGGACAGAGAATGTTGCTTCCATGTGTTGGATTTTAGCAGAGAAATATCTCGGTTTAACCGTTGGCGAAATTCCTCAACCAATTGAAACCCCCAATATGGGTTTATTACATCCCGAATATCAAGGTTATTTCACCTCACCCCAAGATTATTTAAATTGGTATCAAAACCACGTAGCCCCAAAGGACTTGTCCCGCTTAGTTGGGGATACCGCTTCGCATAGGGCGTTTCGCGAAACGCCCCTACCAGTAATCGGCATATTGTTATATCGCAAACATGTCATTACCAAACAATCTTATATTCCTCAGTTAATTAAACATTTCGCCTCCCAGGGATTAATTCCCCTACCGATATTTATCAATGGCGTAGAAGGTCATGTGGCGGTTAGAGATTGGATGACGACGACCTACGAACAGGAACAAAGACAGCAGGGTAATAAAGAAATCCTGTCTTTAAAAGATGATGCGGCTAAGGTAGATGCGATTGTATCTACCATTGGCTTTCCCCTGGTAGGAGGGCCAGCAGGTTCAATGGCAGCAGGCAGACAGGTAGAAGTAGCTAAAAGAATACTAACTGCTAAAAACATACCTTATGTAGTTGCTGCACCACTGCTAATTCAAGATATTCATTCTTGGACTCGTCAAGGTATTGGCGGTTTACAAAGCGTGGTGCTATATTCCCTGCCCGAATTAGATGGGGCGATCGATACTGTGCCATTAGGTGGTTTAGTAGGAGAAAATATTTATCTTGTACCTGAAAGACTATCTCGTCTGACTGGTAGACTCAAAAACTGGATTAGCTTACGGCATACTCCCACACCAACTAGAAAGCTGGCGGTAATTTTATATAACTTCCCTCCTGGTTATGGTGCAACAGGAACAGCAGCATTATTAAATGTCCCCAAGAGTTTACTTAACTTTCTTCAAGCATTAAAAGCCCAAGGTTATGACGTAGGAGAATTACCCCAAGACGGAGAAGAAATAATTAAACAGGTCAAAGAAGCCGACGAATCTACTACTCCAGTTAATCAGGTAAATGTTCGTACTTTAGAAAAATGGTTGGGTTATCTACAAACCCATAGAGTAGAAAAACAATGGCAGTCTCTGACAGGGACAGGACTTAAAACCTACGGGGACGAATTTCAAATTGGCGGTATTCAATTTGGTAATGTTTGGATAGGAGTACAACCGCCTTTAGGAATAGCAGGAGATCCTATGCGGTTGATGTTTGAAAAAGATTTAACTCCCCATCCTCAATACACCGCTTTTTATAAATGGTTGCAAAATGAATATCAAGCGGATGCAGTAGTTCACTTCGGAATGCACGGAACAGTAGAATGGCTACCTGGTTCGCCTTTAGGTAATACAGGCTATTCTTGGTCGGATATTTTATTAGGGGATATTCCTAACCTCTATATCTATGCAGCCAATAATCCTTCAGAATCTATTTTGGCAAAACGTAGGGGTTATGGGGTTTTAGTATCTCATAATGTTCCTCCTTATGGACGCGCTGGTTTATATAAAGAATTAATCGCGCTACGGGAATTAATTGGGGAATATCGTGAAGATCCAGAAAAGAATACTGCCCTCAGAGACATTATTTGTCAAAAAATCGTTGATGCGGGACTAGAAAAAGACTGTAAGTTTGCAGAGGGCTTAAAACAGGGTATTGATTTTACGCTGGAGAATGCCAAGCTATTTAGTAAAAATGTGATGAACCAATATTTTGTTCAGGTATATGAATACTTGCAAGTATTGGAACAACGATTATTTTCTTCTGGGTTGCATGTTTTGGGGCAAAAGCCAACAGAAGAACAGTTAAGGTCATATTTAGAAGCGTATTTTGATGGTGGGTTGTCGGAGGATGAGATTGAGGGAATTATCTCGCGCGAAGACAAGGACACGCATTTTGAGGAAGCCTCAAAATCGCGAGATGTCCGCGCAAAGACGCAAGTTAGGGGCGGTTCGCGAAGCGAAGCTAGTCCTTTAGGGCGAACCGCCCGTACTGGGGGCGAAAAGCTTTCGCCCGAATTGTCAGAAGCAGTAAAAATTAGAGATTTGTTGGTACAGAATACCGATGAGATGACCAATCTGTTACGGGGTTTAAATGGTGAATACATACCCCCTGCCCCTGGTGGGGATTTGTTGCGTGATGGTAGTGGAGTCTTACCAACAGGTCGTAATATTCATGCTTTAGATCCCTATCGAATGCCTTCCCCTGCGGCCTTTGAACGAGGTAAAGAAATTGCCAGAAAGATTATTCAACAAAATTTAGAGGAGAAAGGGGCTTATCCCGAAACTGTAGCGGTGATGCTGTGGGGATTAGATGCAATTAAAACCAAAGGAGAGTCTTTGGGTATTTTACTAGAGTTAGTTGGTGCTGAACCCGTTAAAGAAGGTACGGGAAGAATTGTCCGCTACGAATTAAAGCCTGTTGCAGAAGTAGGACATCCTCGCATTGATGTATTAGCTAACCTATCGGGTATCTTCCGCGATACCTTTGTCAATATTATTGAGTTACTAGACGATTTATTTAGAAGGGCAGCAGAAGCGGAGGAAACAGAAGAAAACAACTATATTCGTAAGCATTGTTTAGCAATAGAAGCTCAAGGCGTAGAAAATGCCAGTGCCAGGCTTTTTTCTAACCCTGCGGGGGATTTTGGATCTTTAGTTAACGATCGCGTAGTAGATAGTAACTGGGAATCTAGTGATGAACTTGCCGATACTTGGAAAAACCGCAATGTCTTTAGTTATGGACGCAAAGATAAAGGACAGGCTAGACCTGAAATACTGACTCAGTTATTAGAGACAAGCAGTCAAATTATTCAGGAAATAGATTCCGTAGAATATGGTTTAACCGATATTCAAGAATATTATGGCAACACTGGCGGATTAAAACTAGCAGCGGAGAAACAAAGTGGTAAAGAAGTAGAAGCATCCTTTGTGGAAAGTTTTTCTAAAGATACTAATCCCCGCAAGTTAAAAGATCTACTCCGCATGGAATATCGCACCAAGTTGCTCAATCCCAAATGGGCAGCAGCAATGGCAGATCAAGGTTCTGGTGGTGCATATGAAATCTCCCAACGGATGACAGCGCTAATCGGCTGGGGTGGTACAGCGAATTTTAAAGATGACTGGGTATATGACCAAGCAGTTGATACTTATGCCTTAGATGCAGAAATGGCAAATAAACTAAGGGAAGCCAATCCTGAAGCCTTCCGTAATATTGTCGCACGAGCGATCGAAGCTCAAGGAAGGGGTTTATGGAATGCGGATGAGGAGAAATTGGAGAAGTTACGGGAGTTGTATGAGTCTACTGAGGATGAATTAGAAGGGGTTACTGTTTAATTGACAATAAATCATCAATAAATAATTTTAAGTTAGTAGTGTTTTTTTGTTATTATTTTTTGGGAAAGCTTGATAGAGTAAAAACAAAACATACTCTGTAAAATTTTGGTATAGATATTTAAAATACAAATGATATTTAAAACATCTCAAACAGAAAAAGAAATTTATAATTTAAGTAATAATTATTTAGCAAGAATACAAGACTTAGATATAAAATTAGCTGATTATTATTCTAATAAAATCAAAGTTGAGACAAAGTTAAATAGAAAAATTGTCAGTTTTCAAGCAAATAAGAATATTAACTACTATAGGTGGTATAAGTATAAAGAGGCATTTTCTGAAGATTTAACTCAGTATTTAGCTAATGAATATTGTCAAAATAAAGGGAAAATATTAGATCCTTTTGCAGGAGTGGGAACAACTCTATTTTCTTGTTCTAAATTAGGTTTTAATACTGAAGGGATAGAAGTTTTACCTATAGGTCAGTATGTTATTGAAGCTAATATTATTGCTAGAAATATAAATAGTCAAGATGTTATTAATAGATTAAAGTTTTGGAAAATTCAAAAAATATGGAATTTCAAAGGAGATATTAAAGAATTTGGAATTATCCCTATTACTGAAGGAGCTTATCCAAAAGATACAGAGTACAAAATCAAAAGATATTTAGCAGAATTAGAGTTAGAAGAACCAATACCAAGAAAAATTTTATTTTTTGCTCTATTGTGTATTTTAGAGTCAGTTAGTTTTACTCGAAAAGATGGTCAGTATCTTCGCTGGGATTGTCGCTCAGGAAGAAGACCAGAGAAAAATACTTTTAATAAAGGTAAAATACTTTCTTTTGACGAAGCAATAATAAATAAGTTTGATGAATTTATTCAAGATATTTTTGTTGGAGATAGTAATGAAGATATTTTTTCTTATCTAGAAAATAAGCACAAGCGAGGTAAAATTAATATATTTAAAGATTCTTGTTTGAATATATTACCCGATCTTAAAACTCAAAGCTATGCAGGAATTATTACATCTCCTCCCTATTGCAATCGTTACGATTATACTAGAACTTATGCGCTAGAACACGCTTTATTGGATATAGATAATAATGAGTTATCCTTATTACGTCAAGCAATGTTAAGTTGTACAGTTGAAAATAAGAGAAAAGATTTGCTCTCTTTAAATAATAATTGGAACAAAGCTATAAACATTTGTGATAATCTTAATTTGCTTCAAGAAATTATTGATTACCTAGACTACAAAAAAGAACAAAAAGAATTGAATAATAGAGGGATCGTCAGAATGGTAAAAAACTATTTTTACGAAATGGCTTGTGTAATTCAGGAATGCTATCGCATTTTAGAAAAAGATAGCTTTATGTGTATGGTCAACGATAATGTTAGATATGCTGGTGCTTCTATTTCTGTAGATTTAATTCTTTCTAAAATAGCTGAAGATATTGGTTTTACAATAGAAAATATACTTGTTCTTCCAAAAGGAAAAGGTAATAGCTCACAACAAATGGGAAAACATGGCAGAATTTCTTTGAGAAAATGTATATATATCTGGAAGAAAGAATAGATGCCTTATCAACAACACCTTGAATCTTATGAATCACTAATAACACCCTATGAAGAAACAAGAGCAGGGTTTATTGCATTAGCTTTAGAAAAGAATAGAAAAGCTACACCATTTGTTGAAGAAGCAAAGGCACTTAAAATAATTGCTCAACAAACTAAAACACCAAGAGAACTATTAAATATAAAAAATATACAATCATCTTTACTTACAGCTTCTGCTATTTCAAACAAAGCAAAGAAATATCTTCGATAAGAAGATAGAAAAGAAGCTATTTTAGGTTTAATTGAAAACTTTCTCGAACCATCAGGAAAAGATTTTATTGATGAGCTAGTTTATAGATTTTTATTAACAAAAGGAGATTCTCTTGGTGGAAGTATGAGAAACATTGGAGGTCTTTTGGGAGAATGGAAACTAACTAGAGTATTAATATCTACTCTTTCAGTTTATGGTCAAGAATTAGAATATCTTGATATTAATCATAAAAAATGGCTTAAAGCTAGTAATGAGCCAGATTTAGAGAAAAAAGTAAAAGGACTACATTGGAAAATGGAAGGTCAAGATCGGACTCTTGTGTATAATCTAACTGTGCCTATGGTTAGAAAAAATGTTGATTTAAATTTATTTAACTGTGTACCTGAAGAAATTATTTTTGGCAACAATAAAAAATCTGTACATTACCAGTCTGAAAAATATATTGCTTTGGGTGAACTAAAAGGAGGGATAGATCCAGCAGGTGCTGACGAACATTGGAAAACAGCAAATTCTGCTTTACAAAGAATTAGAGTTGGTTTTTCTAGTAAAAATTGCCAACCATTTACATTTTTTGTTGGTGCTGCAATTGAAAAAGCAATGGCACAGGAAATATACCAACAGCTAGAAAATAAACTTTTAACAAATGCATCTAACCTTACTAATGAAAAGCAAGTAGTATCATTATGTAGTTGGTTAATTACTCTCTAACAAAAAATCTAATCTTATTTTTTAGATGTGGTGACGGTGAAAAATTTACGAGATATCAATCCTAAAGCCTTCCGTAATATTGTAAGACGAGCGATCTAATATGATTAATATCTAAAATTTTATACTTTTGATGAGAAAGTAAAATACAATGGCTTCTCTGTCTAACTTGATAGTATTTACTCTGTTTATTAATTCTCTCTAAGAGTCTAATCGTATCTTTACCTAAGCCTTTAATGTATCTCATTTACCAATCTATTCTTTTTTCTTAGTAACTGCGAGGGCTACATTTGTTGTCGGCGATCGCAATTTAAACTTTCTCAACTCCATTTTCTCAAATTTTATTTAATATATACAAATAATTTTGCCTACTTACTTATTTGGTTTGGAATAAAGCTAGTTTAAGGCATCCAAGAATAGTGTATGCAAGGGATCATTTATTAGAAATTTTATAATTGCCAAATTGTGATGGTATTCACTCTCAAAGTGAATCAATTCATATCGCGTTTTCAATGCCTGGTAATCTTTAAAAGCGATCGCAATTTCTTTTAAATTACAGTTTGGTAATGTTCAACAGTGGGAAAAGGAGCGTAAAAATGATGCAGTAGTTTTTTCCAAGTTTGATATTCAGCAGACTGTCTAAAACCGACGGTATGATCTTCAATAGTTTGCCAGTTAACCAATAATAAATATTGATTTTCTATCTCTAAGCACTTTTGGAGATCGTGAGAGAGATATCCATTCATTGAGGCAATAATCTGGGAAGCTTTCACAAAAGCAGTCTCAAATTCCTGATTCATACCTGGCTTGATGTTTAAGACTGCTACTTCTAAAATCATAGTTTAATCTGACAATACAAAAATACAAACCATTTAGACACCGCCAGTAGTATCACCACCAAAAGTACCGCCTGTATAAAAATCATCCTCAAATAGAGAAAAGTCTGCCGCAGCAGGATCTTCAGTTATGGCAACTAGGGTTTCTAGTTTCTCATTTGCCCAATAGTCTGTGGAATTAATCTCCATGCTAGAGAAGTCGTTATTATCTCCTAGTTCCATAGTTCTAGTCGTGAATTCTGTAGCGTCAAATGCTAAGAAATCTTTAGTTGACGTGACGATGTTGTTGTCGACAATTGACTTGTAGCTTTTTTCATTATAAATCCCTGCTACCCCAACATTTTTATTATAATCAGGGGCTAAAAAGTCTTCTCCTACTCCTCTAATCTCATTGCCATCAATAGTGGTGTTGCTCGTAAGATCATTCCAAATATTAAAAGCATTAACATAAGAAATTTTGTTATCACTAACAGTGACAGCGTTGGTATTGAAAAGCTTGATTCCAGCAGCGTCGAAGCTTTGAGAATGTTCTGCGTCAAGATTGATATCTTCTAGAGTAAGTCCACTAACTATTCCCCCATCAGTATCAGTAACACTAACTCCTTTACGACCAATATTAGATATTTCTGAATCCAGTACCTTAAATCCATCCGCTCCAGCTAGACTGATAGCAATATTGTTTTGACCATCTCTAATTGGGTTTTCAATCCCGATATTATGGATATCAAGATTTTTTAAGGTAACATCACTTGCCTGCTTAACATTAATACCGTTGTTGCCGTTAGTTATAATTACATCTTGAATAGTTGTACCGCTTCCGTTTGAGTTGATGGTGAGAATAGCATCGGTTGCGCCCTTCCCTTTGATAATTGATTTTCCTCTGATCCCATCAATGGTAATGTCCTTGTTGATGTGAATTCCAGATGTATTGTAGGTCCTTCTTCCGAGTATAACGGTATCACCATCATTAGCAGCGGCGATCGCTTTATCCAAATTCCCAGCAAAATCTTTGTCTACATAAAAAACTTTACTCGTTTTTTCAGCAGAAGTATTATTTGAGTTATCCATACAAATGTCTATAAATTTTATATAAGGTTAAAACAGAAAGAATTAAGCTAATGTTGAGGACAAACCGTTGATTTAATCAAACAAGATGACGATCTCTCCTCCCTAAACTATTTTATTGCCCCTTCCTGCCGAGCGTCACCTAACCTAGAGGAAGATAATTTATGGTGAGCCTGTTAACCTTATTCCAGATGGCTTGATTATAGGAGGACTTAAACTCTTATTCTGTGAAGATTGTGTGTCTAAACTGTAAAGTTTAAAGATCAATAATTATCTAATTATCCTCGTAGATAAGCTACGATCGCTACTAACAATAAACATCCAATAAAAGTAAAGCCTAACAATACCAAAACAAAAACTTCTCCCGCAGAAAGTGGGCGATCAGTAGGATCTAGATAAGCCGTCCGAGAAGAGTGAGAATCTTGATTAGATGCCGATTTAGACCAGCTTGGCGCTTGAATTACATTCAGACGTGAATAACCGATTTTCAAGTCGTAGAGCGATCGCTGATCGGGACTACTCAAGACAGCATAAGCCTCATTCAGTTTTTGAAACTCATTTATGGCAACCTGAGGAGGTAATTGGGTCGTGTCAGGATGATATTTTTTACTTAGTTGACGATAACTACGACGGATTGCAATATTCGACGCAGAAGGATGTAGCCCCATCAAACCATAATAAGTATTGATTAAAGTTACCTGGGGTGGCAGTGTTGCCGATGTTTGTCGCGAAGAATTGCTGTTAACCATTGTTTGGTGATGACATAGGCTTTCTTTATTATGTAGCTAACTTTGAGTGTCAAATCAAGCTGTAGTTAGTATTTACCTTAAGAAATATGAAGCATAATCAACAAATCGGTCTATATTTCGTGGTGCTTGTAACAGAATTTAAAGTTATCTCGTCTTTAGTCGAGGGACAATAGGCGCATAGGGTAAACTATCCCTTGATTCTATCTAGAATACGATCACAGAACATTCGCAGTTGGAGCTATATATACAATGTCCCATAGCGTCAAGATTTATGATACTTGCATTGGGTGTACCCAATGTGTACGGGCTTGTCCTACTGACGTTTTGGAGATGGTACCTTGGGATGGCTGTAAAGCTGGTCAAATTGCCTCTTCTCCTCGTACTGAAGATTGTGTCGGTTGCAAACGTTGTGAAACGGCTTGTCCTACAGATTTCTTGAGTATTCGCGTCTATTTGGGTGCAGAAACCACCCGCAGTATGGGTCTGGCTTATTAAGACCAAATCTAATCTTAAATTGCGGTTTTAACCAAAATTTATTTAATGAAACACCTTTTATGTCGTTTGACTTTGATAATTGCGTTGTTAAGCATCGTGATTTGTTAAGTTGGACGACATTTTCTCTGAGTGCGATTCGAGGGCTAAGCGCAGCTTAATCGCCCTAAATTTTAACTTCTACAAATGCGATCGCCTTTCTCTTCTACTTATATCAATTCAAGCGCATTACCCTTAAACTTACACGAATGCTATTAATATAATTATGGAAAATAACGATAAAACTCTTTTCTATGAAGTACCCGCATCACTTCTAAGCGATCACCAGATACTTCAATACCAACTCGATAATCGCCTATACGAATACGATATCGATTAGGATAACCTTTCATTGCTTTGACATTACCAATATTTTGTAAGTCTTCTGCACTGGGTAGAATGTCAAAAGCCAAATTGAAAACTTTATTATAGATAAATTGCTTCTTAAGTTTCTTTAAATCTTTCAAGAAAAGTTGGCGGTATTCGACTTGCAAGTTATTCCTCCAGAAATTCTAAAGCTGCTGCACGATCTAATAGAGGAGAGTTTTTTGCTTCATCCATTGCCTTGTTTAAACAATAGTCTTCTATTCCTGCTGATATTTCGGCTTCAGAAACGGTTTCTATTGTAGTTATTCTCTGCCAAACTTCAATTGGAATAACTACTGCCTTTGGTTTACCGTCTTTATCTGTTAAATATTCAAATTCGATCATTTTTGTAGTGCGCTCGCTTGTCTTTTTATATAAATGCTCGCTTATATCTATTTTACTTTGATACTTATATTGCGATCGCCTTACTCTCCAAATCAAATCTCGCTACACAAATTTAGATAGTAACAGGTGAAAATTGTCAAACATTTTATTATTAAGTAATGTAAAACAAGGTTGAAGTATTCGCTCAATAATTCTGTTAAAGTTTGTTACATAATATTTAGTTATTGTTATCGAATTGTGTCAGATCGGGGATTTGGCGGATTTAGAGGAGCATTTTTTGATAAAAATACTTTACGTAAGCTTTTTAGTCCAGGTTAAGTAAAGAGCAAGCTAATCTTGAAATAACCTGTTCATATCGCCAACTATACAAGGAGAGTCAAGTTATATGTTCACCCAGGTCAAATCCACCGTTCGTCACGTTAAACCCGATGCTGTTAACGGACGCGATCTACTTAGGGTGGTCTACGTCGTACTAGAGCCACAGTATCAAAGTACTTTAACTGAGGCAGCCAAGTCGATCAATAATAATAATCCCCACCTAGCTATTGAACTGAGTGGTTATTTAATTGAAGAATTAAGAAACGAAGAAAATTATCATAATTTTAAACATGATGTCGCTCAGGCGAATATATTTATTGCTTCACTAATATTTGTTGAAGATTTAGCTCAAAAAGTAGTTGAGGCCGTAGCACCTCATCGTGATAATTTAGACGCAGCAGTGGTCTTTCCTTCGATGCCTGAAGTTATGCGTCTGAACAAGATGGGTAGCTTCTCCATGGCGCAGTTGGGTCAGTCAAAAAGTGCGATCGCTCAATTTATGCGCAAGCGTAAAGAAAAGTCGGGCAGTTCTTTCCAAGATGCGATGCTGAAACTGTTGCGCACTCTGCCAAAAGTATTGAAATACTTACCTGTGGAAAAAGCTCAGGATGCTCGTAACTTCATGTTGAGCTTTCAGTATTGGTTGGGGGGCAATGCTGACAATTTAGAAAACTTTTTATTAATGCTGTCAGATAAATATGTTTATCCAGACAGACAAGGTAGCAATGTTCAATATGCCGAACCGATTACCTACCCTGATATGGGGATCTGGCATCCCCTCGCACCCAAAATGTTTGAGGATATTAAAGAATATTTAGCCTGGTTTAATAGCCGTAAAGATATATCTGACGACCTTAAAGATCCTTTAGCGCCCTGTGTTGGTTTGGTGTTGCAACGTACTCACCTAGTGACTCAAGACAATGCTCACTATGTAGCGATGGTACAAGAACTAGAGTGTATGGGAGCGCGGGTTATTCCTGTATTTGCAGGAGGACTAGACTTTTCTAAACCCGTAGACGCTTACTTCTGGCAAGAGGGACAGAACCAAGCCATTGTCGATACGGTAGTCTCTTTGACTGGGTTTGCGCTAGTCGGTGGCCCAGCAAGACAAGATCATCCCAAAGCGATCGAGTCCCTCAAACGTCTTAACCGCCCTTATATGGTGGCTTTGCCCTTAGTATTTCAAACCACGGAAGAATGGGAAGAAAGTGAACTAGGTCTACATCCTGTCCAGGTAGCATTACAGATTGCCATTCCTGAATTAGATGGTGCGATCGAGCCAATTATTGCTTCTGGTCGAGATGGGGCAACAGGAAAATCCATTGCCTTACAAGATCGGGTAGAAGCGATCGCCCGTCGAGCAATGAAGTGGGGTAATCTACGTAAGAAACCCAAGCTGAAGAAGAAGGTAGCCATTACCGTTTTTAGTTTCCCTCCTGATAAAGGCAATGTGGGGACAGCAGCTTACCTTAACGTTTTTGGCTCTATCTACGAAGCCATGAAGGGGTTACGAGATAATGGTTATGATATTCAAAACTTACCTGAATCGGCTGAAGATTTGATGCAGCAGGTGATTCATGATGCTCAAGCCCAGTATGCTTCCCCTGAACTTAATATTGCTCATCGGATGTCGGTGGAACAGTATGAAAGATTAACACCCTATTCCGTGAAGTTAGAAGAAAACTGGGGACCACCTCCAGGACACTTAAACAGTGATGGTCAAAACCTCTTGATTTACGGCAAGGAGTTCGGGAACGTCTTTATCGGCGTACAGCCTACCTTTGGTTATGAAGGCGATCCGATGCGGTTATTATTTTCTAGATCTGCTAGTCCCCACCACGGTTTTGCCGCTTACTACACCTATTTAGAACACATCTGGCAAGCTGATGCCGTCCTCCACTTTGGTACTCACGGTTCCCTAGAATTTATGCCAGGGAAGCAAATGGGCATGTCTGGGGACTGTTATCCTGATAGCCTGATTGGTAGTATTCCTAACATCTATTACTACGCAGCCAATAATCCTTCTGAAGCAACTATTGCTAAACGTCGTAGTTATGCTGCGACAATTTCTTACCTCACTCCTCCTGCTGAAAATGCAGGACTATATAAAGGTCTAAAAGAACTAGGAGATCTGATTGGTTCATATCAAAGCCTGAAAGATGGAGGCAGAGGTATCCAAATTGTGGATACGGTAATGGATCAGGCACGGATTTGTAATCTAGATAAAGATATTGCTTTTCCTGACCACTCCGCCAAAGAGATGACTCAGGATGAACGGGATACCATCATTGGGTTGGTTTACAAACAGCTAATGGAAATCGAATCTCGTCTACTACCCTGTGGCTTACATATTATTGGTAAACCACCATCTGCTGAAGAAGCGATCGCCACTTTAGTTAGTATTTCCAACCTAGACCGCGAAGAAGAAGGAATTATTTCTTTCCCCCGCATCATTGCCAATAGCATTGGGCGAGATATCGATGAAATCTATACTAATAATGATCGCGGTGTCTTAGCCGACGTGCAGCTATTCCAAGATATTACTCAAGCAACTCGTGCTGCGGTAGGTGCTTTGGTCAAGGCACAAATTGATGCCGAAGGTAGAGTTTCCATGGTGTCCAAGCTAAATTTCTTGAATATTGGTAAGAAAGCACCTTGGCTGGAAGCTTTAAACGAACATGGCTACAAAAACATCGATGAAAATGCTCTCAAACCCTTAGTTGAATACCTAGAATTCTGTTTAGAACAGGTATGTGCCGATAACGAATTAGGGGGACTACTCCAAGCTTTAGAAGGCGAGTATGTTCTACCTGGCCCTGGTGGCGATCCCATCCGTAACCCTAATGTCTTGCCTACTGGTAAAAACATTCATGCTCTAGATCCTCAGTCTATTCCTACCCTCGCTGCGGTTCAATCAGCCAAAATTGTTGTGGATCGCTTAATTGAGCGTCAAAAGCTAGATAACGGCGGGAACTACCCCGAAAGCATCGCTTGTGTTCTCTGGGGAACAGATAATATTAAAACCTATGGGGAATCTTTGGCACAAATTATGTGGATGGTGGGAGTACGTCCTGTTCCCGATGCCTTGGGCCGTGTAAATAAACTGGAGTTAATTCCGTTAGAAGAACTTGGTCGTCCTCGAATTGATGTGGTGGTCAACTGTTCTGGTGTCTTCCGCGATCTGTTTATCAACCAAATGAACCTTCTAGATCGCGGGGTTAAAATGGCAGCAGAAGCGGACGAACCTGTAGAAATGAACTTTGTTCGTAAACATGCCTTAGAACAAGCAGAGGAAATGGGTATTAACGTGCGTCAAGCAGCCACGCGAATTTTCTCTAACGCTTCTGGTTCTTATTCTTCTAACATCAACCTGGCAGTGGAAAACAGCAGTTGGGAAGAAGAAAAAGAGCTACAGGATATGTATCTCAACCGTAAATCCTTCGCCTTTAACTCTGATAACCCTGGCGTAATGGATGAAAGCCGTGGTTTGTTTGAGTCTTCCCTAAAAAGAGCAGATGTGACTTTCCAAAATTTAGACTCATCAGAGATTAGCTTAACCGACGTATCTCACTATTTTGATTCCGATCCCACCAAGATCGTATCTAGCCTACGGGATGACGGTAAAAAACCCACTGCTTATATTGCTGATACTACTACAGCTAACGCTCAAGTCCGCACTCTATCGGAAACAGTTCGTTTAGATGCTCGTACCAAAATGCTTAATCCCAAATGGTATGAGGGCATGTTAAGCAACGGTTACGAAGGTGTACGGGAACTATCTAAACGCTTGGTAAACACGATGGGTTGGTCAGCTACAGCCGATGCGGTAGACAACTGGGTCTATGAAGATGTGAATACTACCTTCATCGATGATCCTGAAATGTGCAAACGGTTGATGGATATGAACCCCAATTCCTTCCGTAAGATTGTTGGTACTTTGCTCGAAGTTAATGGTCGTGGTTATTGGGAAACTAACGAAGACAACCTCGACAGATTAAGAGAACTGTATCAAGAAGTCGAAGACAGAATCGAAGGTATTGACTAAGGTTACATATCTTTTCAATAACTAATAGTTTAGAGATGCGATCGCATCTCTTTTTTTTGACGTGAGTAAACTAAATAATATTTAACTTAAAAAAAAACCTACACACAAAACAAAATGGCTATTTACATAGTAACAGGAGCAAATCGAGGCATTGGTTGGGAATATTGTCGTCAGCTTAAAGACAGAGGGGATGATGTTATTGCTGTCTGTCGTTCGGCTTCAGATGAATTAAACAATTTAGACATTTCGGTAGAAACCGATGTCGATATCACCTCCGACCAGTCGGTTGCCAATTTCGTCACCAGACTTGACGGTAGATCGATTGATGTTTTGATCAATAATGCTGGTATTTTAGAGAACGTTAGTCTTAAAAATTTAGATTTTAATAGTATTCGCCAGCAATTTGAAGTAAATGCGATCGGGGCATTAAGGCTTACTCATGCTTTGTTGAACAATCTCAAACAAGGTTCAAAAGTTATTATGATGACTAGCCGCATGGGTTCGATTGAGGATAATACTTCTGGAGGTTCTTATGGTTATCGAATGTCCAAAGTTGCTTTATCTATGGCGGGTAAATCACTGTCTATGGATTTAAAACCACAGAAAATTGCCGTTGCCATTCTTCATCCAGGGTTAGTCAAGACTCGGATGACTGGATTTACCAACTCTGGGATTACACCAGAATGTGCAGTTAAAGGATTACTAGCTCGCATTGACGAATTAAATTTAGAAAATACAGGAACTTTTTGGCACTCTAATGGTGAAATTTTGCCTTGGTAAAACATCAAGGTGCTATGTAAAATTATTGCATCAGTCTGAAGATGTGCTTTAATTTGAAATACTGTAAAGCCTTGACCAAAGTAAGATACAGCCATTTTGCCCCCAAATAAATATCTACCTTAAGATCGACGAAATGACTGAGATCGATAAGGCAATATAGTGATTATTCCTAATCAAAAAAAAGACCTTAAAGTATCTTGGCTAAAGCTAATTTTCTTAGCACATAAACCAAGTTTATTAACATACTTTCTAGGTATAAAAGTTCTAGACTGGGTTGTTAAGTTGATCTTAGCAAATCTTTAAATATAAAAGATTTAACAGCCTGAATCAAATGAAACTTAGATAGAATGATTAGGCTTATTTAATTGACGGCCCAATAAAATAATTCATTATCCAAAATCAAAACTGAGACAAAACTGAGAGAAATATCATTATGGCTTATACAGAACCAGGAAACAATCGAGCAGTTGAAACATTTATGGTGGCTGATGATCGAGATCGAATCAGATGGGGTCCAATTATCGCTGGGATATTTGTCGCCATTGCAACTCAGCTAATTTTAAGTGCATTGGGTGCAGCAGTTGGTTTAAGCGTTGGTGCTACAGGTGGTGCATTAGGTATTTGGTCAATAGTTAGTTTACTGTTGGCTTTGTTTATTGGCAGTTGGGTTGCTGCGAGTGGTTCTGCACCCATGAACCGTAAAACTGCCTTGCTTCAGGGATTAATTTTGTGGGCAACTACATTAGCACTGAGTGCTTGGCTGTTGGCGAGTGGGGTATCAGGAGCATTTGGTGTCGCAGCATCTAATGCAGGCGAGGTGTTAAATCAAGTACAGCAGTCTGGAGGCCCAGCCGTGCCAAATCAAGTGCCTAATATCTCCAATAGTCAGCTCAAGGAAGTTGCTGACGTATCTGGTAAAGCAGCTTGGTATTTTATTATTGGTTCGCTTTTGGGGCTAGTAGCATCTTTAATTGGGGCTTCAGTTGGAGCAAAAAAACCTAGAACAGTGCGTAACACCGTAGTTGCCGATCCTCAAGTACCTCAAAACTTCGTTCCATAGTAAGAAAAATAGTTGAGATAATCATAGGGGACAAAGGATTTAGGTTAGCCTGATTTTTTGTCCTCTATTGATTTTTACTAGAAAATTACTAGAAAAGTAAATTAGCAATATTTTCTAACATTTTAACTGTCTTCCGTAATTCGTCCCCCAGTTTACTGGTGGTATGAATTACGGGCTGGGTCTATCTTGTCCGTCTACATATTTGCGTAACTGCTCTATTGTAACGCCACCGCATGAAGCAATAAAATAACTACCAGTCCACAAAACTTTCTTGTTCCAGTATTTTGTTTTTAGATAATCAGAGTGATTACGCCACATGGTTTTACTAGATGTAGCTTTGAGATTAGCAACTAGATTAGATACAGAAATACTAGGTTTGTAGCTAACCAAAAGATGTACGTGGTCGGCTTCGCCATTGAACTCTAAAAGTTCTCCGTCTCTGGTGATGAGTATAGAAGCAAATATACTTTCAAGTTCTGTCAGTAGTTCATCAGTAAGAATTGATTTTCGGTATTTCGTGACAAAAACTATGTGAGTAGTGAGAATATAAACTGCTCTATATGCTTGATTATATTTAGTTTTCACAAAGATAATGAGTTCGCCAGTGAGAGTGATATTATTATCGTATGAGAAAAGCGACAAAGGTAAGACTATATCCAACCATTGAACAAAAACAACTACTAGCTCAACAATTTGGCTGTAGCAGATTTTGGTGGAACAAAGCTTTGAGCTTACAGTACGAACATCGTTTCGAACAAGAAAGATGGTTAAAACGTACTGAACTCAATGCAATGCTTCCTGGGTTGAAAGTAGAATTACCTTGGCTGTCTGATTGCTATTCTCAGGTTCTACAAGCTACTACCAAGCATTTAGAGCAAGCGTTCAAGAACTGGTTTGAGGGTAGAGCCAAAAAACCAAGATTCAAAGCCAAAAAGAATAATCAGTCAATTAGCTTTCCTCAGAATGTCAAGATTGTCGAGAATAACCTCAAAATCCCTAAAATTGGTTTGATTAAAGCCAAATTTAGCCGTTCAATTGAGGGAGAAATTAAGACTGTAACTATAAGTGTCACTCCTTCGGGTAAATACTTTGCTGCAATTGGATTAGATTTAGGCGACGTTGAAGTAGAGCAATCAACTGATGGAGTCATTACAGGGATTGACTTGGGGCTAAAAGACTACGTAACTTGCCATAACGGTACAGAAACTTATTCAATCAAGCATCCAAAATGGCTAAAACGTCATGAACGTAATCTTAGAAAACATCAAAAACAACTGTCTCGTCGAAACGGCAGTCGCTCTTCGACGGCTTGCACCAAACAAAGCGGTGTAAACATCGCATTGTTTGATGAAACCGTCAAGACCGCGCTGCCTCTCAAAGGAAGCAACAGAAAAAATAAAGCAAGACTACTAGTCACTCGCGTTCACGAGCGACTAAGTAACACTAGGCAAGATTTTTTGCACAAACTATCTCGAAAAATAACAGACGAAAGCCAAGTCGTTGTAGTTGAGAATTTGAATATTAAAGGAATGGTCAAAAACCGTAAATTGAGCAAGGCTATTGTTCAGTCTGGGTGGGGAATGTTCCTCAATTTTCTTAGCTACAAACTAGAACACAAAGGCGGTGTTTTAGTGGAGATAGATAGATTTTTCCCTTCTAGTAAAACGTGTAGTAAATGTGGTTACATACACACAGAATTGGAACTCAAAGATAGAGAATGGACTTGCAAGCAATGCTCCACTCATCATCTAAGAGACGACAATGCTAGTCGTAATATTCGCACTGAAGGAATAAGAATCTTAGGGCTGGGACACAGCCCTCGTGGAGATGATGTCAGACTTGAGGCTTGCTTCGAGCAATTGTCTGTGAAACGAGTACCATCCTTTGAGCAGCTTACTTTGTTCTAGGAATCCCTCAATTTATTGAGGGAGGATGTCAAACAACTTCCACGCGAGTGTCCCCACCCTCAATCGTAGCGGAGCGGAGATAGGGCGGGGAGGGATAGCGTACTGATTTGAAGGCTCGATGCCTGAAAAATCAGTTAACTAGGACTATCCTGCTCATCAATATACTTTCTCAAACGCTCTATCGTTACGCCACCGCTACTAGAAATATAGTACGAACCAGACCAAAAAACAGGCTTCCAATATACTTTGTTTATCTCTTCAGCAAATTCTTTACGCAGTATGCGACTAGATGCACTTTTTAAACTAGCAACTAGCTGAGAAATATTGTTATCTGGATGTAGGTCAATCAAAAGATGGCAATGATCGCTTTCTCCATCAAACTCAAGCATTGTGCTTTTTTTTGTTTTGCATATCCTTTGAAACACCTCAGACATTACTCTCATCATGTCTGAGGTTATTATTTTTTTACGATATTTGGTAACTAAGACCAGGTGTAGGTGAATTGAATAAACAGAGTGAGAACCTTTATGTGGTTTCATGATATACTACCTACAGGTCAACTAAATAATTATGTTAACACGCCGTATCACCTATCGCTTATATCCGTCTACCAGTCAACTCAACAAATTGTTCTACTGGCGACGTATGCACGCCTATGTCTATAACGGCGCAGTGTCTAACAGAATTACTCAGTACAGAAAGTTTGGTCATTCTGTAGACTATTTCGAGCAACAGGCTTCTTTACCTGGCTTTAAGAAAACCTGGACTGAATATTTAGAGCTAAATGCTGGATCACTTCAAGCAACTTTGAAGCGAGTAGATTTTGCTTTTGTTCGGTTTTTCCAAGGACTAGCTAAACATCCAAAATTTAGACCGATTAAACAGTATTCGGGGTGGACTTATCCTGATGCTAGACAGGGGTTTAAGGTACATAGCGATGGCAAAAATGGCTATCTTGAGTTAACCGATCTAGGGTGCAAAATTCAGATGCGCGGTGAAGCAAGAACTTGGGGTAAGTCAACTACCTGCACTATCGTGTATCGAAACGGCAAATGGTTCGCTTCCATCACGGTTAAATGTATTCCAGTTAGGGAAACTGGCAATGGGGCTATTGGCTTAGATTTTGGCTGCAAAACTGCTATCGCAGACAGTAACGGTAACAAAATCGAGCCTCCTAAGTTTCTCAAAGAAGCTCAATCTCAAATCAATAAGATATCCAAACAGTTAAGGAGAAAAAGAAACCCAGAAAAAAGAAAGGTCAAAGGCTCTCGACGCTGGAAAAAAACGCAAGCGCGTCTCGCCAAACTCAAAAGAAAAGTAGCCAATAAGCGTCAAAACTGGATTCATCATCAGGCAGTAGATATAGTTAGCTGTAATAGCCTCATTGCCACCGAAAAACTCCAGATTAAAAATATGACGCGGAAAGCCAAGAAAGGCAGCAAGCGAAAACGTCAAAAGGCAGGACTTAATCGTTCGATGCTTGATGTCGGGATTGGGATGCTCAAAAGTGCTATTGCTTATAAAGCTCTTGAGGCAAACGCGATATATCTAGAAGCCCCTACTCGCTCCCTCAAGCCTACCCAGAGATGTAATCTGTGTTGGAAGTTAACCAAGAAAACTTTGAACGACAGATTGCACGTTTGCTCAAATCATCAATGTAATCATCAAGAAGATCGAGACGTTAATTCAGCCCAGGTGTGTCTCACGTGGGCAAGGGGTTTGGAACGAGCCTCTTTAGATGGTGATGAGTCTAGCTCTACTGAAAGTCCCAAGGTGAGATACTGCGGAGGTTTTCAGCAACTAGCTCAAACGAAGCGTTACTTAACTCATGGCTCAACGAAGTAGCCATGAGTAGTTCATACTAAGATATAAATGAGGCGTAAGTTAATTTCACCTTTCTCATGTCTGAAAATGGCGATTACAAGGGTTATGGCGCAGATCAGCGCGATCGCTATCTAGAAATCTATGTCGAGGCAAATCAGCCCGAATTACTTCAGGGTTTGGAGGAATGGTTACGCTTAGGTTTAATTAGCCCAGAACAAATTAACAAGATTGCTCGTAATCATTTAAGCTGTGCTTTACCGATTGCCGAAGTTGTCGAGTCGATCTCGTCAGCAGAAATTCATCCTCTTAGTCAGCAAAGTCATCTACCCCAAGTTTTAGACAATGTCTCTATACTTCACTTATTGCCAAGAGTTTTTCAGAGTTTTTTAGATGAATTAAGTATTCGCTGGCTATTATTTCTGGGGATCTTCTTAGTGATAGTTTCTTCAGGAGTTTTGGCTGCCAGTCAATGGCAGAATTTTCCAATTCTGGGACAATATTTGCTTCTTTTAGTTTACACTCTAGGCTTTTGGGGGATTGGATTTTGGACAGGTAAAGAGTTAAAACTAACTTCCCAAACTTTAACAGCGATCGCAACTCTCTTAATTCCGATTAACTTTTGGGCAATTAGTCACTTGGGGTTGGGAGGCAACTTGTTAGAAGGGGGGGTGATTGTGCTTGCTGTGGTTACTTTAGCCGCTGCTAGTTATCTTTCTAGGCAAGGGAATAAATTGTGGCTAAGGCTGCTGTTTTGGCTGTTGAGCTTTTTACAGTTTGGGTGGCAAATTCCTCATTTCGCTTCACTGGCTATATATGGGGGGATGGGGTTAATTGGTTGGACTCACTATCGCTTGTTGTCACGGCGAAAATACCCCGTAGTTAGTTTATTATTTGTCTTGGCGGCATGGTCATTATTACTGGGCAGAAGATTAATTAGCGCTACCTATTCACTGCCCAACTATAGTTTGGCGATCGCAATTTTTGCCTGGCTTGTTGCCACAATTTATTTAAGTCAAGCTAGAAAAACGAAAATTATTGCCTTAAAACGTAAGTCAGTCGCGATTACTAACGCTTTTTTGGGCAAAGTTACCCAGGTTTTCTGTACTATTCTCTTTATTTTTAGCTGGTTAGTTTCAATTAGGGCAGGGTTGCTTAATTCACCCCTCTATTTTTGGCAAACTTTGGGAATCGGCGCTTTAGCAATTCATTTATTGAGCCAACGTTTAACCCTTTATTGGCGCAAGTCGGATTTAACCGCGCTGTTTGTGATTGGCTTACAAACTCTTTATATCTGCAAAGAATTAATCCCCAACAGCATTCGCAATCAAGCTTTAGATTTTTCCGTGGCGGTGAGTCAGACGGAATATTTTCCTGAATCTGTGTTGGGCGTTACTTTGTTTCCCTATGTGATCCTGTTTGTGTTGATTGCCTCTTGGTTATATAAACAAAAGAAAACCCAGCTAGCATTATATAGCGAATATCTAACCCTAATTTTGGGTATTGTCTTAACCAGTTTAAGTTTAGTTAATCCTACTTGGCGATCGCTAAATCTACTGTTGTCAACTCTAACTTTGGGCTATGTTATCCAAATTCGCCAGCCAATGAGGAACAGTTTAGTTTATTGTACGCACTTATTAGGCTTAATTACTCTAGTCAATGCGATCGCCGTCATTTACCCTAACTTAGATCTAGCTGGGTGGGGCAGTATTTCCCTTGGGTTAATGATAATTGAGTGGAGTTTTTATTTAAGACAGATCGGCTACAAGCGCAGTAAAGTTGCTACCCCGATTAAGCAAAGCTGCTGGTATTTTGGTTTACTTCTAAGTACCATTAGCTATACCTATTTTTGGGCGGTTAATTCAGCTTGGGGTTTATTTTGGCTGACTGCACCCTTGATGTTATCTTTGATTGCTAAATATACTGCCAACATTCGACAACGCCGTTTAGCTACGATCATTAGTTGTCTTGCCCTTGTTCTGGTGCAAATATTGGTGTTTGAGCAGTTTCCAGCTAGGTTATTCTGCTTATTGACAGCTACAGGATTAATGTTTATCAATGCTTTTAACCTGCGTCGCACTTCAGTAACAGTAATTCATCTTGGTTTGGCGATCGCAATTGTTGCTAGTTTGTTCGATCCGCTGATTGGTAATCATTTGAGCGATTATAGAAAGTGGTTATCTGTTGGTGGGGTAATTATTCTCCTGCTATATCGGCTGCGCTTGTTCTTATTAAAAACCATTGATGCACCTAAATTTGGCTATATTTCCCAGCGTACCGCCTTTGGTATTTTAGGGGTTGGCAGGGAAACGCAAAACTTTAAGCTGGTGAGTAAGTATCTTCAAGCAGCAGACTATTGGGCGATTTTTTTAATCGGGATCGAATTGCTGGCGATCGGCGGCTTATATTCAGTACTACCCAATCTTAAAATCGATCCCTATTTTGGACATTATCTTGTCACCACGGCTTTATTAACGGTTGCTATTTTATGGCGCTACGGTAAACAACCTAACAACTTCGTTTTATATACCTTCACTGGGCTGGTAGGCATTTTTGCTGCGGGATTAGTCAGACTGTTTACCAACAGTAGCTTTGTTTTGGCTACGAGCAATATTATCCTGGGATTAGTAGCCTTGGTAATTGTCGTCTTACTAACCGAATCTAATACACCCTGGGCAAGGTCAGAAAGACTCCACCGTGGAACAACAGAGCTTCCTCTGACTTCGTTAAATTTATCCTACATACCCTTGCTATATGCAGCATTAGGCATTTACTGGCGACTATCATCCTTCAACGCCTATACGGGATTATTAACCCTAGGTGCTGCTTTTATTTTACTGAATACCCAACAGAGTAATGAGCAAACTAATCGGCTAGTTAGAGAATCCTCTGACTTCGTTAAATATCTCGGCTTTGCAGGTATCTCTGGCGGGATTTATGAATTGGTTATTTATCAAATGCAGTCGTCATCAGCAGGTGGTATTGCAGATAGGTTGACAATTTTTAGCTTAGTCACAGGAGCGATCGCCTTTAGCTATCGTTTGCTGGCTTGGTGGTATCGGCAAAGATCAATCAGCACTCTATTTAATCTCAGCTTATCCCAAGTAGTGCCGATCGCTCATTGCCATTGGGCAATGAGCAGCATTTTAAAAATTATCGCTGCGGGAATCGCGATTGAAACTAATACTGCTAGCTTAATGCTCATCAGCATTGCGACTAGCTTTTGCCTCGGTGTTTATGCCCTAATTCAGGGTAAAGATGTAGATCCTGCCACTACAAAACCAAAAAATAATCAGAATGACTGGTGGGTATATGTCGGTTTAGTAGAAATTGCCGCCACCCTCGTTTATAGCCGTCTAATTATTAGTAAATTAAGTTTTTTCGACCCTTGGCGGATTGTTTTTACCTGCGCGATCGCCTTGTTGATTTATCAAATTCCTTGGCAAAACTTTGGTTGGCGATCGACTCCCTGGCAGCGCAGCGCCTTAATTATTCCTGCTTTGATGGCATTAATTACGGCAGAAGATATTTCAGTTTTTAGCTTACTCATTTCTGCTTTATTTTATCTGCGTATTGCTTATGATCAAAAAAATATTCGCTGGAGTTATATCAGTCTGGGATTTATTAACTGGCTTGTGATCAAATTGCTGGGAGAATATAACCCTCAATCAACCGTAACTGTAGTGGCGGGAATAATCGGGCTGTCAATTTTATATGTTGCTCAATTCGATCCAGATCTCAAACTCCGTCGACACCTACGTCACTATTTACGTCTGTTGGGAAGCAGTATTTTTTGTATTGCTGCCTTATTTGAGCAACCAGCAATTATCACTGGAGCGATCGCCTTTGGCTTTATTTTAGTAGGTTTAGGTTTAAAAATTAGAGCCTTTCTGTTTACTGGCACAATCACTCTGGTTTTAACCGTCTTATATCAACTAATTATCCTAATATTCACCTACTCTTTCTTGAAGTGGATAATTGGCTTACTAACAGGAATTAGTTCAATTGCGATCGCTGCGGGATTTGAAAGTCAGCGGGATCGACTATCTCATCAACTCAGAAGTTATCGCGATCAATTACAAAGTTGGCAATAAAAAATGCCTGCAACTAATCTAATTAATCTAACTAATCTAACTAATCTAACTAATCTAATTAATCTTTTTGATTCTCTAGTTCAAGAATAGCTGCGGGCAATTCTATTAATATTTCTGAAATCATTAGCTACATGCTTCATATAATCTCTTAAAAAGAAATGGATGTAATTTGCTGTACAAATCCTGAAATTATTTCCTGTTCAGCATTGATTGTAGGAGTGCTTGAAGCTTTTCCACCCAAGTTTAAAAACAGATAAACACAAAAAGTAATCACACCAGCTAACAATATTCTTTCCAACATTTCGATTATTCCTCTACACGTCTTTACGTCTTAATTATGTCTTATATAAAGCAATTAGGCTAAAATATAAAGCTAAATTTACAATCAAATACGACATTAAAGTTAATCTTCAGGGCAACAATTTATTCGAGCGCAAAGCCAAATGAAGCTGGATATATCAGTAAAAGTACTGTGAAAAACGATGGGAAATCGAAAATACTATCGATGAGCTTAAAACTCATCTTTTGGGGCGTAAGACTCGGATTCGTTCCCCGAAACCTTGTGAAGTGGTGCAAGAAATTTATCCTAAAGGATACACTTCGCTATGGCTGGCTTTTGGGTCACTATGCGATTCGCTCTTTAATGTTCCAACCCATATTCATCAGCCCCACAGATGAAGTACATCTAAAATCGGGTTGAAAAGCGATGCAATAAAGAAAAAGAACAAGTATGAACTGGATAAAGTGAGAATAAGGAAAATTTCGGGGCTAGCGATCGCGCTTTATCTCCTCATTCTCATGAAGCAACCCTTCATGAGAATAGCTCTTGTCGAACCCATCACCTCCTTTTCCCCCTCTGGAAGCGATTCTGGTCTCACTTCTCTATTTCATCATGGTTTGACCAGTATTTCTTTTGTACTTTATCTGTAGGGCTGATAAATGTGGGTTGTACCCTTGTGGTATTAGCTTCCCTAAAGGACTAGCTGCTTACGTCCCGTCGCGCGTCCGCTGCATCGCTTGTGGTCGGGAATTTGGCAGTGGTTGCCCGATAATTGGGGAGATCGCGTGCAGTCATCTCTTAAAATAAAAATTCTTGACAAGATTAGCTAATTATTTCGCCATAGTCATGGCTGCGATCGAGAAAAAACGTACCAGAAACTTTAATGGCATTACCTTGGGGCTGCAACCATAAGGTGTCTATGCCCGTATTACCCTCTAAAGGCCCTGTTTGTTCTAACCAGTGCAAAACTAGCACTTCTCCTCCTAAAGGATGCTTGCCGTGAGCAAGATATTGCAATGATCCTGATTCATTACCATCGGGAGTTACATATTTTCCACCGTCCTCATTTAATAAAATTGTTACTGCCTGCCAATCTTCTTGAGCAACTCGAAAACGGGCAGTAATTTCTTTAGTTCGTAACCATTCTGGTACTGGCATTGGGTAAATTATCCTTTTTAAACTTTGATTTAATCGGTGTAGTAGACAAGAAATTTTTACAAAAGTATCTTTCTCAATCTCTTTAGGGAAAGATACTAAATTCGAGAGCGAATAAATTATTCAACACAAGTCAACTCAGTTTGTAACTTTTCAGTTGTCTCATTTTGGACAATGTAAGGAGTCAATTCTGTGTGAATATCTAAATAATTAACCAAATAAGCTTCAATTCTTGAGACCATCACTTCATAATCTTCCTTTGTTTGCTGATTGACTGCTTTTTGTTCGTCTACGGCAATCTCTGCTTCTCGCATGATTTGCCAAAGCTGCTTTTGTAATGATTGATAGATTGGATTGAGAATTCCCCAAACGTTAGTATCCGCAAGACAGTAATCGGACGTAATATGCTGATTAAAGTGTCGACGAGCATCAATTTCTTGGAAACGTTGAATTAGTTCGATCGCTTTGGGGTGATTAAACGACATATAGACAAGCTGATTATCTCGTTCTAGAGCCTCATAAAGTTTGCCCACAAAGGCTTCGTAATCAGCAAAAGCTTCTTGGGAGAAATTGTTACGGTCGATCGCTCTAAGAGTGCTTTGAGCAGCAAAATAAGCAGTTGCCACACCACCAGTTAAGCCTGGTGAAATTAGAGGATCGACAAAAAATGCTGCTTCGCCAATGCTTAACCAACCATCTCCTACCGCTTGTTCGGCATAGCCACGAATGTTAGCCCGCGCTCTTAAAGCTTGTTCAGCGCCATAAAGATCAAAGACGAGTTCAGCACCCTCAAGTAATTCAGCGATCGCAGGATATTGTTGGGCATAATGGTCAAATGTTGCTTTACGTCCTTCGGCAAATTTGTCATCGCGATCCTGACGCAACACCATACCAATACTGATGATATCCTCTTCAGGACAGCCATGACGAGCAGCTAATTCTGCTTTAGTGGGTAATTCTTCTCCACCCAAAAAGCGATTGAACATCGACTCTCTGTCGGCTTCGGGTACGTTTTCCCAAGAAACTAGAGGAATGTACCACATCCAACCTTCACGGAAACAGAAATGTTGGGTATATTGATCGCGGCTAAATTGAGCCACCTTTTGCCAGTCAGTGCGATCGCCGAGACGATTGACGTTTTTAAAATAGCCCCAAACAGCATTGCTTTGAAAATTTACGTCTTCTTTGTTATATAAATCGAGATGTTTGGCAATTATGCTAGCAGGACCACTGGCATCGACTACTAACTGAGATTTAATCTCATATTTTTGTTGCTGAAAACGATAGGCAATAGTGTTACCGCGATCGCTCAATTGAGAATTAGCCAGATCCACTCGCGCCCCTTGAATCACTTCTACTCCCAAGCGACGAGCATTGGTAATCAATAAGCCATCTAGTAAACGTCGTTCAACCTGAAAGGTTTCATCAAATGTTTCCAAAATATATTCTGGTGCTTCGGTGACATTTTCAATTGATTCGTCAACGTGAAAAAAACCTAAGCCATTTTTAGGAAAAAATAGTAGTTCAAGAGCTTCTTGGGAGATTCCTACAGAACGAAGTGCTTTACAAAACCCCGAAAGCGTACTTTCGCCGATTTTAAACTTTGGTTGTGACTCTCTTTCAAGAACTACTACTTGCAGTTCGGGGCGTGCTTGTTTCAGCCAAGAAGCATATAAGATGCCTTGAGGACCAGCACCGATTACTACAACCTTATATTCGCTTTTGGAACAGTTTTTGGCACGATTGCTTTGAAGTTCAGTGTTAATGCTCATGGCTCACTTAAGTAAAATACTTGAACAATCAAACAGTAACTTCTATTTTGTGATTTGATAATGTAGTAATTACTTAAATTTCAACGTCCAAATATTAGTAAAAAAGACAAAAATTAGTGATAGTACCGATGAAAAATAATTTTAAGTAAAAATATTTAAGTAAAAATATTTAAATATTTTTATTTAGATAAATATTTAACTTAATCTAGTTACTAACCAATTAAAAAGAGAGTTGGGGTTTAAAGGTTTAGAAAATAGATAACCCTGTCCGTAAAGACACTGAAGAGTTTGTAATTTAGCAAGTTGAGCTTTAGTTTCAATTCCCTCGGCAATCACTTTTAAGCCTAAACTCTTAGCCATCATCACAATAGCTTCAACAATTTCACTATTATTTCCTTTAGAATCAATTGCTTGAACAAAAGAGCGATCAATTTTAAGTGAGTCAATCGGTAGGCTATGGAGATAGCTCAAAGAAGAATAACCCGTACCAAAATCATCTAAATGTAGCCCACATCCTAAAACCTTTAGCTGTCTTAAAGTTTCCATAGTTGTTTTGACATCCTGCATCAAAAGACTTTCCGTAATTTCTAATTGCAGACTTTGAGGTTCTAAGCCAGTTGTTTGTAGAATCTGAATCAACGAATCAATTAGATTAGGTTGAGAAAACTGCTTTTGAGAAATATTAACTGCTATGGTCAAATTAAAATTATTAAACTGAAGTTGCCATTCCTTTAACTGATAGCAAACTTCCTGCAAAACCCACCAGCCAAGGGGAATTATCATTCCTGTTTCTTCGGCTAGGGTTATAAATTCTCCTGGAGATACATATCCCCTTTGAGGATGTTTCCAGCGCGATAAAGCTTCAAAACCAGCTACTCGACCATCAACTAAAGAAACAATCGGCTGGTAGTGCAGTCGAAATTCTCCTCTGTCGAGAGAATGATGAAAATCAGTTTCCAGGCTTAGTCGATTTGCTACTTGAGTATGCAAACTCTCATCAAACAACTCATAATTAGTAATGCCTAAAGCCTTTGCTTTATACATGGCAATATCGGCATTGCGTAATAAGTCTTCTGACGAATTTATCTCAGGCTCACTAAAAGCAATACCTATGCTGACGCTGGTAAAAACTTCGTGTATGCCCAAATGAAATGGGGATTTTAGGCTTTGTTGAATACGTTCTGCAAGTTTGGTTGCTTCACATAGAGTTTGAATGTCTTCGAGCAAAATTGCAAATTCATCGCCTCCCAATCTAGCTAAGATATCGCTGGCACGTAAACAAGTTTTTAATCTCTGGGCAATCCCCACTAAAAGTAGATCGCCACTTTTGTGACCTAAACTATCGTTAACATATTTAAAACGATTTAGATCTAAGAAAAAGACCGCAAATTTGCGGTTGGGATCGCGTCGATATTTTTCTAAAGCTCGATTAAGATGATTGCTTAATAAGTTACGATTGGGTAGATCGGTCAGGCGATCGTACAAAGCATCATAAGCTAGTTGTCGTTCGGCTTTTTGACGCTCTAGTTCGGCTGTTGCTCTGGCTGCAAAAATTTTGAGGATTGATAGTTCAGTAGATCCGTCTTCCATCGGACGCTCATCAATGACGACCAAATGTCCCAGAATTGTTCCTGATGAATTGACCAAAGGAACACCAACATAGCTTTCCGCATTTAATTTGGCTAAATCGTGGTCTAGAGGAAAAATAGTCCGTAACTTCCTAGGATAATGACAAGATATACCAGCAATAACCTGCTCGCAAGGTGTATTTGCTATAGCATATTCAAAGTTTTCACCAAAGTCTTCTTTGCACCAAAAAGCTAAGGTACAGACTCGCTCAGGGCTAGTTTTTTCTAAACATTCTGTGACAAACGCATAGCTAACCGAGAGCGCGCAAGTCAAATGATAGACTAAAGAGTAGAAAAAGTCTTTCCCCGTTACAGCCGCCGTACCTTCAACTACCGAACGTAAAGATATTTCTGTTTGCATCTGCTTGGTCATATTTTCCTGAATAATCAGGACTCCAAACCAGTTATCTTGCTTGACTTGTTTAATATGAATAACTAAAGGATTTTCTAGCTTAAAATTCTCGCTATTGTGGTTAAGTCTAGATTCAGTTTTCTCTGAGCGAGCGATCGCCTTAATCTCTGTGGCAATTTTTCGAGCTAATTCTGCTTCGCTACCGACTATAGTCTTACATACATTTAGGTAATTATCTCCAATACTCGTGTTCTTTGAAAAACCACTATTAATTGAATTATTTTTCCAAGCTTGATTCAGTGCAATAATTTTGCCTTCTCGGTCGATTAAAGCAACTTGACTATCAAAAGCATCAAAGATTGGCTGAAATAACTGGAAATATTCCATAATTAACTATTCGTAACAGATAAGTTAAACTGTGGTATCGATCAAAGTAAATACATATACATATTTTACCTGGATAGATCAAATTAGACGTTCATATTAGCTTATTCCTGGCTTTTGATTACTGTATTCACAGTGAGACAGTCCAAACTCTCAACAGCAAAGTGTAATCGCTCGCTATACATTCTATTTTTACTAGCCGAACCAAGATATGTTGGCTATGAATAGCCGACAAACCGATACAGTAACCAGAGTCGATATTCGCATTCCCAACCATCTCTACAGTCAGATTCAAGAAATTGCGATCGCTCATTTTAACGCTAAGATTCACCATCGTAGTAATAAGCCAAAGCTTACTCCCACCATTCTTGAATTAATTTAGATTGGCTAGGTATGTTTTATTCAGAGTCTCCAAAATCTTGTTTTAGTTTATCCAAAACTAAGAGTGTTTCTTCTGTTGAACCTCTTTGCACGACTAGTTATCTACAAGCTAGATCGCCAGCTAAACTTGACAATAAGGCAAAACATAAGTTTGGCGATCGCATTTCTAAAATTTGATTATGATGTTAATCTATCGCCTTGGCGAGACTAGTACCGCTGCCCTAAAGGATGTTAAGTACCTAGGCAAAATTAATTTAACATTTAGTAGAGGTAGAAACTAGAAACTAGAAACTAAAAATATCTGATGTTACGCATTAATATAACTGCTGTGGTTGCTGACGGGGTGACAAGTGATGGGGTTTTATAGTCTCCAAGTCTCCAAATCCCGAAGTTTTACAGCTCAATGAGTGCGTAACATTAGTAACTTAACTTGCGCGACTACCTAGATTCCAGTGCATTCTTCTTGCGACGGTAGCTTTTCTTGGCACGGTTCATCTGAAGCTTTTGGCGAAGAATGAGCGCAAAGAAACCGAGATCCTCCACTAAGTATCTTCGCCAAAGTCTGCCAGGCTCAGATAGTAAACGATAAAGCCACTCTAAACCTGCCGAACTCATCCAGGCTGGAGCGCGACGCAGATTACCCGCCTCAAAATCAATAGTAGCCCCAATGGCAAAGAAAGTTTTTATTCCACTCAAGCTGGAGCGATATTGAATAATCCATTTTTCCTGTTTGGGTGCGCCAACTCCCACCGCCAAAACGTTAGCACCAGAACTATTAATAATTTCAATAATTTTCGCACATTCTAGCGGATCATTTTCAAAGCCTATGGGCGGGGAATATGAGTCTACCACAATGTTGCGCCCTACTTTGTGATTAATCAGGAGACGGGCTGTTGCTGCAACTCCTGCTAAACTACCGAGCAAGAAAATTTTGACATTTTCGTCTTGACCATAGCGCTGATAAAAAGCAGGGAATAAATCCGAACCTGAAACTTTTTCTTGGATTGGCTGACCTAAAAAACGGGCAGCATACATGATTAGCTGACTGTCACATACTCGATAGTCGGCATCTTGATAGACTCGATAAAATTCACGGTCTTTTTGTAGCTTCATTAAATGGTCTACATTAGGAGTAAAGACTACTCCGCCATGCTTTAACTCATTGAGCAGCTCGCCCATACCTATATTGTCGATGGGAATATTTAGTATATTGACTCGCGAATGATTCATTACTGTTTCTGTCAGCTTTTGTTTAGGGCAGGGGTATTTACTCAACTGCAACACTCTCAACTTTACCTACGATCAATGTTTATATTTAATGCAAATAAGCAAGAATACCAAGGACCTAAAATGTAGTACCAATTTTTATATATAGAATGAGATTATGAAATAAGCAATAATTACCTAGGCGAAAGTTCGTCAATTGAAATAATTTGCTTACGCTTTAATTGAAAATAGTTGGATTATCAACCCCCTAAATATACAAATATGCCGTGAATTGCTCTAAAACCTGGACTATAGGTCTAGTTATTCTTACATAAGTACATATTACAGTATGTTTCCTTAATTTAGCTTCACGAGTATGTAATTGTTCAGTAAAGATTTTTGTGTCAGTAAATCCTCAACTGTAATACATAAATATCTCTCAGGGTTAATACTGAAGAGCAATTTTAAGCGATCGCTACCAGGATTTCCTGGCGGGTCAAGCCGAGCGATCGATCTACCTCCTTCGCTATCGTTGAGCGGTTGAACTACCCGATCTTGAGCAGACAACGTACGGGTAACTAGGCGATCGCCGTCAAAAAATACTTCTGTAGTCGTGTCGTTACTAAGTTCGCCAATAATCACCTCAATACTGCTTTGATGAGGAGTAGAAGCACCCAAAACCAACTCCTTCACTTGAGGCATAGGATAGGCTTGTCCCTGTTCAATAATGGGATGCCAATCATGACGATTGGTTTTGCGATTCCAATAGCGTATCCCATAGCTATGATAGAGAAAGTCCTGTACCTCAATACTTTGAGACACCTGTAAAGCGCCGACGGCGATCGCCTCAAACTGAAGTTGATGCTTCACCAAAACTTCATCAAAATATTTTCTTACCCACTGCTGCACCGCTGGAATCTGTACCGATCCGCCGACCAATAAAACAGCATCGATTTCTGCTATGGTAATTCCCTGGCGTTTAGACTGCTGCAATAACCTTTCCATGAGACTATCTAGACGATTAATTAAACCTTGTTGGGTCAAAATCTGCTCAAAGCGATCGCGATCTAAACTTAGTTCATAAGTTTCCAAGGTTTCGTCATCAAAATAAACTTCTTTAGCCTCAGTAACTGTAGAAAGTTGAATTTTGAGTCTTTCCGCCAAGCGAGTGGTCAAACTGGACTTATCTAAAGATTGAGTAGCGACAAAATAATCTACCAACCAATTATCGAGATCTGCCCCCCCCAAATTATCTCCTGCCTTAGCAATTACCTTGGCCGTATTTTTTGTTTGAGCAGCACTGTGACCCAACATTCTTTGACCCCACTTGAGCAGATAACCACGATTAGCAGTACCAGCAGATAATTGCACTAAAGATAAATCTAAAGTTCCCCCGCCAAAATCAATGACCAGTAGCGACTGACGATCCGCAGCACTATAACCCAAAGCAGCAGCCGTCGGCTCGTCCAAAATACTAATCTGCTCCACTGCTAAAGACTGACACATATCCATCAACCAGAGACGGTAGGATTCAAAACTATCTACGGGGACAGTCAAGACCAAGGATTTAACTTCTCCTGCTGTTTGCTGAAGATTAGTCAGCAATTCTCTTAAAAACCAGCTGCCTACCTGCTCAAAAGAAATCTTGACTCCATCTAATTCGGGTAAAAAACCCTGAATCTCTGTGCCAATACCGCGTTTGAAATTAGCAAAAAATCGCGCATCACCAGCCAAATCCAAACCGCGATCGCGCACAGCCTGTCCGACGATCACCTTACCCGTCGCTGCATCCTCCACATATACCAAACTAGGAATTAATGGATGTTGAGAACTAAGCTGCTGAGATAAGTTGGGGAGCTTAACCAGTTCGGCTTTACCAGTAGCCAAATTCCAGCGGGCGATCGCCGTATTACTCGTACCAAAATCAATCGCGTAAGAATTGGAGGAGAGAGAATTTATCATCAACAAGATCGATTATCTAAGCTTATTGCAAATCAGTTTATCGCTTTTATCCTAAAGGATACACTTCGTTATTAACTGACAAGTTAAAGTAGGGCAAAACAAAATAGAGGGCAATTACGACTAGGGGAACTCAGATGTCCAATCTCTAGTCAGGCTATGATAAAAAAGCATCATTAATTAAATTAATAGCAGTTAATCAATAATGAAAAACAAGAGATTTCTAGGTAAAGTAGCTAGCCACGCTATAGCGCTTTTTTTAGGAGTTATTTTAACTTTTAGTACAGTCAGAGTAATGTCTTCTAAGGCTTATACTTTAGCCCCAGACAGCACCTCAAATAATCAGCAAATTAATCCCCTTGCCCTGGAAAACGAATCAGTTCAGGCGCAAGCACCCGTAAGCACCACTTCCAGCAGCTTTGTAGCAGCAGCAGTAGCCAAGACAGGGCCAGCAGTAGTGCGTATTGATACAGAAAAAACCATTGCCAGCCAAGCTGAACCTCTATTTGAAGATCCTTTTTTTCGTGAATTTTTCGGCGATCGCTTTGGCACACAAATTCCTAGAGAAAGACAGGTTAGAGGACAGGGTTCGGGTTTTATCACCCAAAAAGACGGGATTATTTTTACTAATGCTCACGTAGTTAGTGGCGCAGATCGGGTGAGCGTCACCCTCAAAGACGGCAGAGAGTTTGCTGGAATAGTTAAGGGTACTGATGAAGTGACCGATCTTGCCGTAGTTAAAATTGAAAACCCCTCAGGAGACTTACCTATTGCCCCTTTAGGTAATTCCGCTCAGGTTCAGGTAGGAGATTGGGCGATCGCTGTAGGCAATCCTGTCGGTTTAAATAACACCGTAACTTTAGGAATTATCAGCACTTTAACTCGTTCTTCAGCACAGGTAGGTATCCCCGATAAGCGCATTGACTTTTTGCAAACTGATGCCGCTATTAATCCTGGTAACTCTGGTGGCCCATTATTAAATGAACGAGGGGAAGTAATTGGTATTAATACCGCTATTCGCCCTGACGCTAATGGCATTGGTTTTGCCATCCCCATCGATCAGGCAAAAACTATTACCAACACTCTGGCTATGGGGAAACAAGTTCCTCACCCTTATATAGGAGTACAAATGCGAACTATGACTCCAGAATTAGCCCGACAAAACAACAGCAACCCCAATTCTCCTTTTGCTCTTCCTGAAGTTGAAGGTGTTTTAATTGTCCGTGTTCTCCCCAATACCCCCGCCGAAGCAGCAGGTTTGCGCTTGGGAGATGTAATTACTGCCATTGATAGTCAGACAATTAATGATGCGGGACAGCTACAGTCAATAGTTGACCGCAGCGGTTTAAATAAAAGTCTTCAGTTTAATATCATTCGAGGCGATCGCCCTTTAAAACTTAAAGTAGTAACCAGTCAGCTCAAAAATATCTCTATGACACCATAACCGAACGATAGGTTTTAAGATAAGGGTGAATATAATTCACCCTTTTTTTTGTGATTGAAACAAGTTTAAAACCTAAATTATTGAACATAGACGCGCTTTATGTCGGAGTACAAGCAACAAGTAATTAAGGTTGTCCCCTAATTCCCTAATTCTCTAAGCCAAAATATTTAACTGTTCAACCGAACTTGATATAACAGAGCGATCGCTTGACAGAAAATGGCATATGGTAAGATTCGACAGCTTTGTCTGTGCAAGCCCACAAATAGTATTTAAAATATCAATTACGGATAGCTAAAAAATTGGGCATGGGTGAACAAACACTAGATTGGGTGAGGTTGCAAAAAGCATTATCTGTAGAGGCAGAAAGAGGATATGCAGATTTAGTGGGCAATCAGTTTCGCTTTAGTGAGTTTCTCTGTCTGAGTCTGGGTAAGCCTCCGAGAAATATTGCTGCGACAGATAAAATGCAGTGGCATGATGTGGCGCAAAAGTTTGCCAACTATGGTCATTTAAGTTCGGCTCAAAGAAAGCAGCTAGTAATTAGTACCCGTAATTTTCTCCAACAGCAAAAAGCGATCGCGGAAACTCCTCATACTCCACCCCAGCCGAAGACTCCCCGCACCGCTACTTTAAGTAGCCCTAAGGCAAAGACTTATTTCAAACAGGAAATCAGTTTAGATCAGCCTTTAAGTCAGGTAATTGAGATTGGACGCAGGAGTAACTATCTAGAACGTTTAGGATTGTATACTGTTCGGGATCTACTGTTTTACTATCCCCGCGATCATCTAGACTATGCCCGACAGGTGCAGATTACTCATTTAGAAGCGGGAGAAACGGTCACGGTAATTGGCACAGTTAAAAGCTGTAAATGTTTTAGTAGTCCGAAAAATAAACAGCTAACGATCTTTGAATTAATCCTCAGTGATGCGACAGGAAGATTAAAGCTGAATCGCTTTTTAACAGGGGCAAGATTTAGTAATCGGGGTTCTCAGGAAAGATATAAAAGTCAGTATCCTGTCGGCTCGATTGTAGCAGCATCAGGACTGGTTAAACAGAATAAATATGGCATTACCCTAGATAAGCCTGAAATAGAAGTTTTAGACGGCGCAGGGGCGAGTATTGAATCTATAAAAATTGGTCGGCTTTTACCCGTATACCCTTTAACAGAAGGAGTCCCTGCCGATACGGTGAGAAATTCAGTGATTGCTGCTTTACCTGCTGCTGCTCAATTGAGCGATCCTTTGCCGAGGGAATTACGGAATCTTTATGGCTTGATTAAATTAAAAAATGCGATCGCCTGCATTCATTATCCCGAAAATAACGAAGAACTCGCCCATGCTCGACGAAGATTAGTATTTGATGAATTCTTTTATCTTCAACTGGGCTTTCTCCAGCGTCGTCAACAGCTTAAGCAAAATCAGTCCAGCGCCAGTTTTACACCCCAAGGAAAATTAATTGAAAAGTTCAATTGCATACTACCTTTTGTTCTCACTAATGCCCAGCAGCGAGTGATTCAAGAGATCTTTGAGGATTTAGCTAATGCTGATACGCCGATGAATCGTTTAGTGCAGGGAGATGTCGGTTCAGGCAAAACTATTGTGGCAGTATATGCGATCTTGGCAGCAATTCAATCAGGTTATCAGGCTGCATTAATGGCACCAACAGAAGTACTAGCAGAACAGCACTATCGTAAATTAGTGGCTTGGTTTAATTTGTTACATCTCCCTGTGGAATTGCTCACAGGTTCAACTAAAACCGCCAAACGTCGCGAGATTCATTCCCAACTGCAAAATGGAGAATTGCCGTTGCTAGTGGGAACTCATGCCCTAATTCAAGAGCCAGTAAAATTTAATCAGCTTGGTTTAGCGGTAATTGATGAGCAACATCGTTTTGGAGTTCAGCAAAGAGCGCGTCTATTAAGTAAAGGCAAATCTCCCCATGTCTTGACCATGACGGCGACACCAATTCCTCGAACTTTGGCTTTAACCCTTCACGGCGATCTCGATGTCAGTCAGATCGATGAATTACCCCCTGGTAGACAAAAGATTGAAACCATGATGAAACAGGGCAAGGATCGCAAAAAAATCTACGATCTAATTCGTCGTGAAATCGCCCAAGGTAGACAGGCTTATATTATTTTTCCTCTGGTAGAAGAATCCGAAAAGTTAGACCTCAAAGCAGCTACGGAAGAACACCAGCGTTTATCAGAAGTTATTTTTCCTGAGTTTAGTATTGCTTTGCTACATGGTCGCATGAGTTCTGCTGATAAAGATGCAGCTTTAACTTCTTTTCGCGATAATAAATGTCAGATTATTGTTTCAACTACGGTAATTGAGGTAGGAGTAGATGTTCCTAATGCAACGGTAATGGTCATTGAACACGCCGAACGTTTTGGTCTATCCCAATTGCACCAGTTACGGGGACGAGTGGGTAGGGGTGAAAGTAAATCCTATTGTTTTTTAATGAGCAGCACCAAAAATATTGAAGCCAGACAGCGTTTAGCGGTACTAGAAGAGTCTCAAGACGGGTTTTTTATTTCTGAGGCGGATATGCGCTTTAGGGGTCCTGGTGCGGTATTAGGTACTCGGCAATCAGGACTACCCGATTTTGCCCTGGCAAGTCTAGTAGAGGATCAGGAGGTGCTTAATTTAGCCAGAGAAGCAGCCGAGAAAATTATTGCTGCGGATCAGCTATTAGTTAATTCTCCATCTTTAAAACAAGAGCTAGAAATTCGTTATCGTCGTTTGATGGGAGGCGATATTTTGAATTAAAGATAAATTTATTAAAATAACTTATACATAACCAGGGCGCACGGCGATTCATCTGATAGCAAATTAAAAATAGAATGCGACACATTTTGTAAGGGCAAATGGCGACGCGAAGCTAACCCTTTAAAGAATCTTTTAGGGCATTCGCCCCTACCCAAAAATCATCTGTTGTAAACTTTAATCGAATTAATATAACTCAATAAACTAACGAATTATGCAAATTAACCTCAAAATTTGGCGACAAGAAAACCCAGAAAGCGCAGGTAAATTAGAAGAATATACCGTAGCAGATGCTCACCCCAGTATGTCGTTTATTGAACTGTTGGATGTTTTAAACGAACAGCTAATTAAAGATCATCAAGAACCTATTGCTTTTGATACTGATTGTGGTGAAGGTATCTGTGGCTCTTGTGGCATGATGATTAACGGGGTAGCTCATGGATCACAAAAACAAACGGCGGTGTGCCAGCTACATCTTAGAAGCTTTCAAGACGGAGACACAATAACTGTTGAACCCTGGCGGGCCAAAGCTTTTCCCATTGTTAAGGATTTAGTAGTTGATCGCTCTGCTTTTGATCGTATTGTGGTTGCGGGGGGTTATGTTTCTGTGAATACTGGTGCTGCACCCGATGCCAATTCCTTACCTGTGGCTAAAGAAAATAGCGATCGCGCTTTTGATTATGCAGCTTGTATCGGTTGTGGTGCTTGTGTTGCCGCCTGTCCTAATGCTTCTGCCTCCCTCTTTACCGCAGCTAAAGTTGCTCATCTAGCTTTACTTCCTCAAGGCGCTCCCGAACGCAAACAAAGAGTTTTAAATATGACCGCCCAAATGGCAACAGAAGGTTTTGGCGACTGTTCTAATCATGGGGAATGCACGGCTGTATGTCCCAAAGGCGTACCTTTAGAGGCAATTTCTGCCATGCGTCGGGAATATATCAAGGCGATGTTTTAGTTAGTCTTGATTGCTTTTGCTGCCACTGTCTTGCTCTAATTTTTGGCAATTTCTGGATACGCTTGAACCAATCTTGAATAACTTCGGGGTTGGGTTGGGTTTCTTGCCAAGTTGGGCGTTGCTTTAATTGATTAGACCATAATTCTACTTTGGGATGATTTGAGAAAGTGACATTTAAATCAGGCAACCAAATAATGACCGATCCTGCAACAATTTCGGCTAGGCTAATTTGATCTCCAGCAATATATAAACCATCGTCAAGCTGCGTCTCTAAAAAATTAAGCATTGCAGTTATTTGCTGGTTAGCCTGATCAATCGCATTTTCGTTGTTAGTTACACGAATCAGAGTGAGCATAGCTGGAATCAACTCATGTAGTGTCAGCATTTCTATCATTCGGACAATAGTTAATGTTTTAATATCTTTGGGTAAAAAGCAAGGAGTTGGATACTTAAGTTCGAGATAGTTCAAAATGCTTGAAGATTCAAAGATAGAAAAGTCGTTATCTACTAGTACAGGAACACGCCCAAAAGGGTTGATTGCTAAAAACTTAGGCTGCCATTGATCTCCATCAAGTGCTAATTCAATTAATTCAAAGGGCAGTTTTTTTTCTAGTAATGCAATCCATACAGAACGAGAATACAGTGAAAATTTTTGATAGTAAAACTTCAGCATAAGATTTATGGTCAGCTAATTTCGTTAATTGAGTGGAAATAGTTTATTCTTTTGCTTTAATTAACAATTATTTTGGGCATTGATTTTGAGCCAACTTGGTAGCAGCCTGATTTAGATAAAGTTGACGTTGACCGTTAATGATGTATGCTGGGCTTGCTCCTTGGGGAAGATTGAGAGCAAGAGGATCGCTATTGTCATTGGGTTGGCGTAGAAAATCAGTCAGAAATACCACAGGGCGATCGCTATCCCAGTAAGTTTGTAGTTCAGTTTGAGTAATTAAATATTCAGGAGAAGAGCCAGGAAACTCTGGAGGAATACGGTTCTTGCCACCGTCAGCAAGAATTAATACAGTACGGTAGGTACTGTTAGCCACGGTAGTCCATCCTGATTCGGCTCTATTTTGGTGATAATCTTTGGTTTTGCCCTGATTAAGATAATAGCCAATCGCTCCTGCTGCACCAATTTCTCGCGATCCTTCATAGATCCAAAGAGTGTCGATACTAAGACAAGCATTTGCCTGTTGGACAAGATTTTTGGATGAGCGAATATCTTGATAGATTGCAAATCCTCTAATTGTAGTCAGATAAGTGAGCATTAAGACGATGACCAATGGTAACCAAGCCCAAGCAGAACGTTTGAGCATGGCAACTCCTGAAGCGAGACAGCCTGTTCCTAAAGAAATCGCCACAATTATCATTAACCTAGAAATTTCTGCCGTTTGCAACAACTCAGGTAACAGGTTTACTACACTAGGTAAGAATGTAATCAAACCATAGCAGGTAACTCCTAAGATTAAAGCGATCGCACCATATAGATCTACTGTTTTAGTTGAGAGAACCTGATTTGCCACCTGCGCCGAGGATTTACAAAGAGTAACGATTGCAGCAGGATAGACAGCATTAGATGTTGAGTAGCCAACAAATGTAGAGGACGTTCCTAGAGATTGAACTTTAATTTTAGTTGGACGATAACGCTTTGACCACCAGCCAGCACACAGGATAATGTAGGGAGGAATAGCAGGAATACTATAGTAAATTAGGCGAGAAGAAAGGGGGAGAAACAAAATTATCGGTAAAATTGCAGCGGAAGCTAGTAAGAAGATGCCGTCACTATTTTTACGATCTAAGAGAGAAGCATTAGCTAGAAATCCTCGCTGCCAATCTTGAGTAGCCGATTTAATTACCGAGGGCAAAAATAAGACCCAAGGAAAGCACCAGCAGGCTGTAATTGCTAAATAACCAACGGCGCTAACTTTAGAAACTTCGTAGTCTGGAGGATAACGGCGATCTAATAGCCGATCAAAATGTTCGTTAACAATAAAATAGTGCCAAAAACCAGGATTAGCTCGCTCTACCGCAATAAACCAGGGGAGAATAATTGCCAGCATTAATAGTAACCCTTGATAGATTTTAATGCGTCCTAAAATTTTGAAATCTCGTCGGACAACAATTAATCCTAAACATCCTAGTAGTGGAAAAACCACCCCAATTAATCCTTTAGTCAAAACACATAAAGCCAGAGAAATATATGTTCCCCACCAGTTGAGGCGATGGGGTTGATAAAGCGATCGCCAAAGAAAATAATTGCTACTAACCAGCAATGTCGCTAGTAAGGCATCAATTAAGATTTGATGGGTAAAAATAAACCAGCCGAGAGTTACAGAAAGCATTAACGCAGCAACTCGACTAGAATCAATACCCCAAAGTTCTCTCGTCCATTTCCAGGTAATAACTATGCCGATCCAGCCAGCTAGACCAATAGGTAGTCTAGCAGCAAACTCGGTTGAACCAAAAATCCCTGTGGTTAAGGCAATCAACCAATATAATAGGGGTGGTTTATTGAGATAGGGTGAACCATTGAGGTGAGGAGTAACCCAATCATGTCGCCACAGCATTTCTTGACCAACCATGGCAAAATGACCTTCATGGGGTTCATATAATCCATAGCTACCAATACCCAAGAGCGTTACTATTAATGCCAGTAAGAGAATCGAAATATCGACCCAGTATAGATTTTTAATAGTAAATCGCATTTTCGGCTATTTTATTTTATTTAATAGATATTTTAGTCGCATCATGGTCAATTCTCGAAAATACTCAATTACTCAATCTAGTTTCAGGGGCAAGAGTTGTTTTTTCATTTAGACTGGCAATTTTTCTAGTAGAGTCGATCCCTGTTTATAGATAAACTTAAGTAATAGTTATTTCATACCAAGGATTGATTACAAAGAGGATGCAAATCAAAGCAACTGAGCAAGCATTATTAGACTGGACTGGAGATCTGCTAGCAGTGGGTATTACTGAGGGTGAAACAAAGCTCACAGGAGATTTGGCAACCCTCGATGAAAAATTAGCAGGGACAATTGCTGATTTAATTGCTGAAGATGAGTTTGAAGGTAAATCTGGCACTACCGTAGTTGGTCGTGTGGGTGGTAAAAATACCGTGCGTAAAATTGCTTTAATTGGTTTAGGCAAAGCAGAGGATTTAACTATCAATAGCTGGCGCAATGCTGCTGCGGAAATCGCCCGTTTAGCTAAGAAAGAAAAAACGTTGGGGATTAGTCTACCCCTTGGTTCAGCATCCGCTCCAGATGTCGCTCAGGCAATGACTGAAGCAATTATTTTAGCACTTCATGAAGACAATCGCTTTAAGTCTGAACCAGAATCAAAAAAACCAAAACTAGAGACTGTCGAACTAATTGGTTTAGCAGGACAAGACGAGGCGATTAGTCGAGGTTCAACCATCGCCGATGGCGTGATCTTAGCTAGGGAATTAGTTAATGCTCCAGCCAACGAAGTTACCCCTGTAACTATGGCCCAAACAGCGCAACAGTTAGCCACAGACTATGGTTTAGAAATTAAGATTTTAGAAGCAGCCGACTGCGCTCAGTTTGAACAGGGGATGGGGGCATATCTTGGGGTAGGACAAGCTTCAGAAATTCCCCCCAAGTTTATTCATCTGATTTATAAGCCTCAAGGAACAGCAAAACGCAAGGTAGCGATTGTGGGTAAGAGTCTCACCTTTGATTCTGGTGGTTTAAACCTCAAGCCTAGCGGTAGCGGTATCGAAACCATGAAGATGGATATGGGTGGCGGTGCTGCTACTCTGGGGGCAGCTAAAGCGATCGCGCAACTTAAACCAGATACCGAGGTTCACTTTATCTGTGCAGCGACAGAAAATATGATTAGCGGCAAGGCAATGCACCCAGGAGATATCCTCAAAGCTGCTAACGGCAAGACAATTGAGGTTAACAATACTGATGCTGAGGGCAGATTAACCCTAGCCGATGCCTTGATCTACGCTGAAACTTTAGAAGTAGATGCGATCGTCGATCTGGCTACTCTTACAGGTGCTTGCATTGTCGCTTTAGGTAACGATATTGCTGGGTTGTGGAGTACTGATGATGCTTTGACAGCAGAAATGAAAGCGGCTGCGGAATCAGCAGGAGAAAAATTCTGGCAGTTGCCCATGGAAGAGAAATATTTTGAAGGCTTAAAGTCGCAAATTGCTGACATGAAAAATACTGGACCTCGTGCGGGTGGCTCAATTACGGCAGCACTATTTCTCAAGCAGTTTATCAAGGATACACCTTGGATGCATTTAGACGTGGCAGGTCCAGTTTGGGCAGAGTCTTCTGGAGGGATTAATAATAAAGGAGCCACTGGTTTCCCTGTAAGAACTTTAGTTAATTGGGTGAGCAACTAAATTAACCCTGCTTGGTAGACACAGCAGATCTAGATTGGTAAGTTGACAATTTCCACAACTCCTGACACCATTGTGTCCATGTATCTAAAGATACAAAAATAATGCCATATCGTTGTTAACTTTAAGATTGTTCTGTGTGTTAACTAAGCAGTTAATAATAGAGCGATCGCATTGATAATACGAGCTAATTTTCTTTTTTAGGTGTGAGGAAAATGTCTAAATTAATCCGTAACTTATTGCTGGTTTCTCCAGCAATGCTTTGTTTTGTGCTAGGTTCTCAACTGCAAGCTTCTGCTCAAGCAACTTCAGGTGCAGACAGCAATTTTACTAGTAATTCTCCATTACTTAATCAGATTAATAATTATAGTCAGGAAGGCACAAGCAATTCGAGTAATCAGGTGACCAATGTTAACCAATTACGAGACGTATCTCCTACTGACTGGGCTTATGAAGCACTCCGTAGCTTAGTAGATCGCTATGGCTGTATTGCTGGTTTCCCCAATCAAACTTACCGTGGCAGTCAACCTTTGACACGTTATGAGTTTGCTGCTGGTTTAAACTCTTGTTTGAATCAAATTGAGCGTTTAATCGCTTCTCAAGATTCTGTATCTTCTGAAGACTTAGAAACCATAAGTCGTTTAAATCAAGAGTTTCAAGCCGAATTGGCAACTCTTGGTGGTCGCGTAGACGAAATTGAAACTCGCACTGCTGCTTTAGAAGATAGTCAGTTTTCTACTACTACTAAATTACAAGGAGAAGCTGTCTTTGGGATTAGCAATGAGTTCAATAACTCCGACTTGAATGAAGTAGTATTTCAAGACCGAGTACGTTTGAATTTTGTTTCTAGTTTCTTTGGCGAAGACTCTCTTTATACTCGTTTAGATGCAAGTAATGCAGCAGATTCTGGTTTTCAAACTACCAGCAATGAAGGCGAAGCGAATGAAGTGGCAGCGCCTTTAGATACTGGTGCTTTAACTTACCAAACTGGCCCAACTGACGGGAATAATGTAGTTCTCGGCTGGTTGGCTTATTACTTCCCTATCGGTGACAAAGTCGATGTTTATCTGCCTGCTGCTTTTCCTCTGTGGCAAGATTTTGTTCCTACTCTCAGCCCTTACTTAGACACCTTTACTGGTGCAACGGGTTCTCTCTCTAGCTTTGCTGAATCTAGCCCCATTTATAAAATTGGTCTTGCCAGCGGTGGTGGTGTTGGTTTCAATTTTAACCCCACAGATTTTGTTACTGTTAGTGCTGGTTATTTTGGCGGTGACTCTGCCAATCCGTTTGAGGCTGAGGACGGCGGTCTTTTCAACGAAGAATACTCTGCCTTAGGTCAAGTTACCCTAAGTTTCTTAGATGATAAGCTTCAGCTTGCTGGTACTTATGTATTAGGTAAGTTTGGTGCATCAGACAACACTATCTATGACTTAGGAGTTGGTACTGGCGATGCCAGACAACCTTTTGGCGAGAATGGAGGGGAAGTTTCCACTAACTCTTATGGTTTAGAGGCAGCTTTTCAACTTGGCGATCGCATTGCCTTAAATGCTTTTGGCATGTTAACCAAGGCTCAACAGTCTGACGGTCCTGATGATGCTGATATTTATTCCTATGGTGGAGGTGTGTCATTCCCCGATTTAGGTAAAGAAGGTAACTTAGCTTCCTTGTTTGTGGGTGCAGAACCATATGTTGATTCTGCTTCAAATGGTGCTGGTGAAGACGCGCCAATTCATATTGAAGGTTTGTATAAGTATCAGTTCAACGACAATATTTCGCTCACTCCAGGTGTTGTCTATGTCATCAATCCCAATGGTTCATCTGATGACGAAGATGCCTTAATTGGTGTAATGAGAACTACCTTTACGTTCTAAGACTCAAGGCGATATTCAAAGCGATCGCCAATTGATAATTTGCCAGATTTTGCCAGACTGTAGCTTAAACTATGGTCTTTTTTTTGCCAAAATATAAGATCTGGAGATTATTGAAGATTACTAAAGATTAAATCATCTAGAAGTGTTTTTTTGTTGAGTAAAAATCACTCTTATACTCTAGTAATTATTCAATTAACCTGTAAACAGACATAATTTAAATAAAAGGAATTAATTATCTGTGACTGAGATTGCAACTAGCCAGCCAAGCACGTCGCCAGTAGATTACGATATTGAATCGACAGTACTATCAAGATATCAAGAAGGTGCTAGAGAACAGCAGCCAAGTTTATGTTGTCCGACGGAATATGCAGGTAACTATACGGAAAATTTGCCAGCAGAAATTATTGCTAAAGACTATGGTTGTGGAGATCCTACCCGCTATGTTAATGAGGGAGAAATTGTCGTTGATTTAGGTTCAGGGGCGGGAAAAAACTGCTATATTTTGGCGCAAAAAGTAGGGGAGTTGGGGAAAATCATCGGTGTAGATTTTAATGATGAGATGCTGAATTTAGCGCGCAAGTATCAGCAAGAAATGGCGGATAAGCTAGGCTATGGCAACACTGAGTTTGTTAAGGGAAAAATTCAGGATTTAAAATTACCTTTAGATCAACTAGAAACCTGGTTACAGAATAATCCGGTAACATCAGTAGACCAGATGGTTGCCTATGAAGTAGAGTGCGATCGCCTCAGACAAGAACAGCCTTTAATTGCCGAAAATAGCGTTGATGTAGTAATTTCTAACTGTGTTCTCAACTTAGTTCGTCCTCAAGACAAACAGCAACTATTTAAAGAGATCTTCCGCGTACTCAAACGAGGTGGTAGAGCAGTTATTTCTGATATCGTCTGTGACGAAGATCCCACTTCTAAAATCATGCAAGATGCCGATCTGTGGAGTGGCTGCATTGCAGGGGCATTTAGAGAAGATTTGTTCTTGAAAATGTTTGAAGATGCTGGGTTTTATGGGGTAGAAATCCTGAAGCGAGAAGAAACTCCTTGGCAGGTAATTGATGGCGTTGAATTTCGTTCTATGACCGTCAGAGCCTACAAAGGCAAAGAAGGCATTTGCTTAGAAAGAAAGCAGTCTATTGTTTATAAAGGACCTTGGAAACAGGTAATAGATGATGATGGTCATGTTTTCTGTCGAGGAGAAAGAATGGCGGTTTGCGACAAGACCTATAACATTATGACTAGCTGCTGTAGTCCTTATCATAGCGATGTAATCGGGATCGAACCCTATGAGAATATTGCTTTAGAAGCAGCAGCAGAATTTAACTGTAAAACCAAAGCCATACGCCACGCTAGAGAAACTAAAGGTTTAGAATACAATCTAACCGAAACTAATAGTGATGACTGTTGTTCCCCTGGAACTTGCTGTTGATTAGTAATTAGTTAATAAGTAAGTAAGCAGTAATCAGTAATCATGTGGACTATAGCTATTTTTGCAGTCACGGTCTTTTTAGCCTACGCTAATGGTGCGAACGATAATTTTAAAGGGGTAGCAACTCTTTTTGGTAGTAAAACTACTAATTACAATGTTGCTATTTGGTGGGCGACGGCTACCACATTTGCGGGTTCACTCTGCTCGGTAATTCTTGCCAATGCCTTATTACAAAGCTTTTCAGGTAAAGGATTAGTGCCAGATGCGATCGCCGATACTAATTCTTTCCATTTAGCAGTTGCTTTCGGGGCAGCAGTTACCGTGATCTTGGCTACTGTTACAGGGTTTCCTATTTCTACCACCCACGGTATTACAGGGGCTTTAACGGGCGCTGGGTTAGCGGCAATTGGCACAGAATTAAACTTTGCTGCCTTGGGTAAATCCTTTTTTATTCCTCTGCTAATTAGTCCTCTAATGGCGATCGCTTTAGGAATAGGTATTTATAGTCTCTTGCATTATGGTCGCATTGTGTTGAAAATCGAAAAAGCTTGGTGTGTCTGTGTTGGTAGTAAACAAAAATTAGTGCCTGTTGGTAGTGAAAAACAATTCACCCAAACTTCAGAAATTACCCTTGATACAGTTGAAAACTGTAACCAGCATTATGTTGGTAATTTTTGGGGCATTAACAGTCAAAAGCTAGTGGATGGCTGTCACTTTTTGAGTGCAGGGGCAGTTAGTTTTGCTAGAGGTTTAAATGATACTCCCAAGATTGTCGCTCTACTATTAACGGTAACGGCTTTTTCGATTAAAGGAGGAATGTTAGCAGTGGGCTTAGGGATGGCAATAGGAGGCTTATTGAATGCTCGTAAAGTAGCAATGACTATGAGCAATAAGATCACTACTCTTAACCCAGGTAAAGGTTTAGCAGCCAACCTAGTTACAAGCTTTTTAGTTATTTTTGCTAGTCGCTTAGGTGTTCCCGTTTCTACAACTCATGTTTCTGTCGGTTCCATATTTGGCGTAGGGGTTGTCTCGCAAACTGCTAATTTGGGGGTATTTTCCAAGGTTTTAAGTTCATGGGTTTTAACCTTGCCGATCGCAGCTATTATCAGTGGGATTATGTACTTGGTATTGCCAAAATGAACAGTGAGTAATAAGTAATAAGCAATTAATAAAAACAAAAAATATTTATGATCAATACGAGAACTTCTATTATTCCTTTTGCGCAGAAGATCAATCTACCTTTAACCAAAAGTCAGATTACGGTATTACAAATAAACCTAGGTCGTAAATGTAACCTTGCCTGTACCCATTGTCATGTGGAGGCTAGTCCTAAACGCACCGAAGAATTATCTCCCCAAGTGTGCCGACAAATTATCGAGCTAATTAATCGCTTCCCGCAAATCCAAACTGTCGATCTAACGGGTGGTGCGCCAGAAATGAACTATGGTTTTCGTCCTTTAGTTGAAGCAGCCAAAGCTCACAGAAAAGAGGTTATTGTTCGCTCTAACTTGACGATCTTTTTTGAACCTGGGTTTGAAGACTTGCCCGAATATTTTGCCAAGCACCAACTGCGTGTAACGGCTTCTCTTCCCTGCTATCTTGAGGACAATGTAGATCGACAAAGAGGTTCAGGTGTATACAATCGCTCAATGAAAGCTATTAAGCAGTTAAATCAGCTTGGTTATGGTTGCGATCCTAATTTAGTGCTTGATTTGGTCTATAATCCACCCGTACCTACTCATAGTGATTTCTCTTTAACTCCTAATCAGCAAAAGCTAGAGCAAGACTACAAGGAGTATTTAGCCAAACATTTCCAGATTCAATTCAATAATCTATTTACCATTACTAATATTCCGATCGGTAGAACAAAACAGTTTTTGCTACGTCGAAAAATCCATGATGATTACCTCCAGTTTTTAGCAGAAAACTATAATCCTGCTACCTTAACGAGCCTTATGTGTCGCCAGGAACTATCTATTGACTATTTGGGCAATGTCTACGACTGTGACTTTAACCAGATGGAAAACATGGCGGCTACTACGGGCGATCGCGATTCCCTGACCGTGGCAAAATTATTATTATTGGATAATCTAGATGTAATTAAAGAAATTAAAACCGCTAAGTATTGCTATGGCTGCACTGCTGGTAGTGGCTCTAGCTGCGGTGGCTCTTTGTTATGATTAGTGGTGTTAGCAACATGATCATAATTAGTTTTCACGTCATTCTCTATGGCGATCGCCATAGAGAGAAGAACTAGAAATTGAATTTCCAGACAGCAAATTTATGCTAACTGCTTCAAACTGTAGGTTATTAAAGCGCGATCGGTTCAACTATTTTTCCCTGAGGATTGGCTTAATTTGCCTATTGCTATGGTTTCTACTCGTGCTTAACGGTTGCAGCAACCAAAAACAAATTAGTACAGAAGTCACTAAGATCACTTTTTGGCATGGAATTAATCCTCCAGAGAATCGAGATATTTTTCAAGAATTAGTAGACAAATTTAACCAAAATAATCCCGATCTTGAAGTTGAAGCATTATACATTGGTCAACCTGATGCTCAATTACCCAAAATACTAGCAGCGACGGTGAGCGAACAACCTCCTGATATTCTCTGGTTTGTAGCGCAAATTGCAGGTAAGCTAAATCAGTTAGGCGCATTATTACCATTAGAAGATTGGCTCAATAATTCGGCCATTAAAGCAGAAATTGACCCTGCCATGTTTGACTCGATGCAGTTAGATAATCAGATCTTATCTGTTCCCTTTGCCACTAATAATGCTGCGGTGTTTTATCGTCCCAGTTTATTTAAACAAGCAGGTATAACTGAGCAGCCTAAAACCTGGTCACAATTACACCAGGTAGCCAAAAAGCTAACTCAAGATCGCAATCATGATCATCGCCTGGATCAACACGGTATTTTCTTATCTTTGGGCAAGGATGAATGGACTGTCTTTACCTGGCTACCCTTTATTTATAGTGCGGGGGGAGATTTACTAGCTCACGGAAAACCGAATTTAGTTAATAAGGGCGCGATCGCGGCTTTGCAATTTGGTGCAGACTTAGTACAAGATGAGGTTGCCGTTTTGTCTCCACCCGAAAGAGGTTATGAAATTGATGACTTTATTGCAGGGAAGGTAGCAATGCAAATTACAGGCCCTTGGACGTTAGCTCAATTAAAATCAACTAATATTGACTATGATGTCTTTCCTATACCTATTGCCCAACAACCTGCTGCGGTAATTGGCGGAGAAAACTTATTTGTCTTTAAAACTACTCCTGCAAGGGAGCAAGCTAGTCTCAGGTTTCTGGAATATATCCTGAGTGAGGAGTTTCAAACTAGCTGGGCATTAGCAACAGGATATCTGCCCGTAAATATTAAATCTCAACAAAGTGAAGCATATCAAAACTTTGTGGCGGAAAATCCTGTAATCAAAGTATTTTTAGACCAGATGCAGTGGGCGAAATCGCGACCCATAATTCCTCAATATAATCGGCTTTCAGAAAATTTAGGTAGGGCAATTGAGGCTAGTTTACTAGGTAAGCAAACTCCCACAGCAGCCTTAAGGCGATCGCAACAGCGTTTAGAATTAATTTTTGGTAATTAATACAAATTCTCAAAATTAGTGAGAGACTTGGTGTGACTTCCCCGCAGCGGTACTAAACTAAACTAAATTTATACCCAGGGATTACATCTATTTTTTATGAACAGAATCTTCCCAAAGATTACTATTTCTCGCTTTAACTTTTTGAGTATTAACTATTTCTGAATCTTGCTCTTTTAACTCTGCTAAAATAGGTTTTACTAATCTAACTACATTTTTCCAGGTCAAATCTTTTTCTGGTAAGTAATCTGCTAATTCTTGTAGAGCAGCTTTAGCTTCTTTGATACTCTTATCAATTTCAGATTCATTTTCTGACAGTAAAGGTGTAGAGCTACGAAGTAAATCTTGTTGCACTGCTGCCAAGCCTTTACGTACTTCTTGGGTAATTTTGACACTATGTTCTGAGCGTCCTTTGAGCTTTTGCTTATTAAATCCTTGTTGCGAAGAAGCATATAAAGCAGGTAATCTATTGAGGGCATAAGTTGCCACTTCAATAGGATTAATAAATTTTTTAATATTGCTAGGAAGACGAACTATTTGCCGTTCAATTTCATCTGCAACCAATAATTCCATCACATTACGATGAATATAATCATTTTCTGACTGGCTATTTTTCATTTAATCAACTTTGCTTGTAAATGATCAGATCACTGAGCAGATAGGATTTAAAATCTTTAATCTTGCCTTTTCCATCTATACACAGATAATCATAATTGCCTAGATAGTACCACCGTAAAATAGCTGAAATTTATTTTGGGTTTATATTATCTAGTCTCAAATCTTGTGTCTCTTCACAGAAACATCAAAGCTGACTGGCAAAAAAACTAATTGAGTTGTTATATAAAACTAAGTAAATTTATTGAGATGATTAATAAGTAATTTGTGTTTAGACAATTATCCATCCTTAAAATAATTTAATTCAACAGCTCTTTTTGCCCGCGCTGTTGAACCAGGTCGATCGCCAGAGTAACTTTTTCTGGAAAAATAACCACCAGACTATTTTTTTGAGCTTGATTCAAGGCTTTGTTGATTGCCTCAGTTTCATCGAGAATAATCTCATGGCTCTTGTCTGTAGTGATTTGATAAATTCCTTTTTTGATTAAATCGGCAACTTCTCCAGGTTGTCTACCTCTAGGATCTTTATCTTCTTTGATCAATATCTGGTCGAAAATTTGAGCAGCAATATTACCTAGTAAAACTAGATCTTCATCACGGCGATCGCCTGGACCTCCCACTACGCCAATTTTACTTCCTTGCCAGTTACGAACAAAATCTCCTACCGCTTTAAATCCGTGAGGATTATGGGCATAATCGATCAGTACCTGATAATCTTCAACTTCAAACAGATTCATTCTGCCTGGAATTTGCTCTGAAGACATCTGGAAAGTACGGACGCCCTGGCGGATCTGCTCGATATCAACTCCCTGAGCAAAGGTAGCCAAGCAGCTAGCTAAAGCATTGGCAATCATAAAGGGAGCTTTGCCACCCATCGTCATCGGAATATTAATCGCTTTTTCAACTCTAAGAGTCCACTTCCCTTCTAAGATCGAAAGATAGCCGTGTTCGTAAACTGCTGCTAATCCATTACGACGAGCATGTTCGATAATAATCGGATTATCTGGGTTCATCGAGAAATACGCCACGTTGCAGTTCAGCTTTTCTGCCATTGCTGCTACTAGTGGATCGTCTGCATTAAGAATTGCGTGACCATCAGCCTTAACTGTCTCCGCAACTACTGCCTTGACTTTTGCCATTTGCTCAATAGTGTCGATCCCACCCAAACCGAGATGATCGGCAGCAACATTTAAGACTACGCCAATATCACAGCTCTCAAAAGCCAAGCCCGAACGTAAAATACCGCCTCTAGCCGTCTCTAAAACGGCAACTTCTACCGTCGGATCTTTGAGAATTGCGCTGGCACTATAAGGACCTGTATTGTCCCCCTGTTCGACTAAATATTCTTGAATATAAATACCATCTGTGGCGGTAAAGCCGACAACCTTGTCAGTTTGACGATAGATGTGAGCAGTTAACCTAGTAGTAGTAGTTTTACCGTTAGTTCCCGTAATCGCCACGATGGGGATACGGCTGGGAGTTTGATCGGGAAACAGCATTTCTAATACCGATGCACCAATATTACGAGGTAGCCCATAACTAGGGGCAGCGTGCATTCTAAAACCAGGAGCAGCATTAACTTCAACAACTACTCCTTTTGTTTCATCAAGGGGCTTACTAATATCTGAAGTGACGATATCAATTCCAGCTATGTCTAAACCGATTATTTTGGCTACTCTTTGAGCTAACCAAATATTTCGCGGGTGAATCTCGTCGGTGCGATCAATCGCAATACCGCCAGTACTTAAGTTAGCCGTAGCGCGTAGATAGGCCACTGCTTGAGTGGGTAAAACCGAATCCAGGTCATAACCCTGCTTTTTCAAAACTGCCAAAGACGTTTGATCGACAATAATTTTGGTTAGAACATTATCATGTCCGTTTCCTCTTCTAGAGTCTTGGTTAGTCAGATCAATTAGCTCCTTAATCGTATTCTTACCATTGCCAATCACGTGAGCGGGAACTCTTTCGGCTACGGCTACTACCTTATTATCAATAACTAATACTCGATGGTCGTTGCCCTGATAATATTGCTCAACAATCACAGATCTGGTTTTAGAAGCATCACTTGCTAAATCATAAGCTGCTTCTGCCTCCTCTACACTGTTGATATTAATGGTAATTCCGCGACCATGGTTACCATCTAAAGGCTTAATTACAATCGGGAAACCACCTACATCAGCGATCGCCTGTTCTAATTCATCTAAATATTCAATGAGTGTACCTCTAGGTACGGGTACGCCGGCATTACCCAAAATATTTTTGGTACCTTCCTTATCACAGGCCAGCTCTACCGCGAGGATGCTGGTATTGTTGCTTAAGGTAGCCTGAATTCGCTTTTGCCTTGCTCCATAACCAAGCTGCAACATGGCACGGGCACTTAGCCACATCCAGGGAATTTTTCTGGCCTCAGCTTCCTTAATAATTGTCTCAGTAGATGGACCCAAAGCACTGCTGGCGTGCAGCTCTTTAAGATCTCTTAGATCCTGCTCCAACTCAGCCGTTGAATACGTGCCTGTTTCCACAATTGACTGGCATAATCTAACTGCCGCTCTGCCTGCATAACGCCCTGCCTGTTCTTCAACATATTCAAAGGCGACGTTAAACACTCCTAGAGTTGAGGTTTCTCTAGTACGACCAAAACCTACAGGCATTCCTGCCAATTCTTGAAGCTCTAAAGCAATATGCTCGACAATATGACCCATTAAGGTCCCTTCTTTAATTCTTTCTAGAAAACCACCACGATGTCCACGGGAGCAGTGATGTTCAATCAAGCTAGGTAAGACTTTAATTATACCCTCATAAAATCCAGGAATCTGATCAGACGTTTTTTCAGTCAATTCTTCCAAAGCTAGCTGCATCACAATCAATTTATTGCGTCGAATGCTCCAGTAGTTAGGACCCCGTAAGGTTTGAGTTTGTAAAATTCTCATGATGTTTGCTGTTCTTTGCTTTGGGGCAGCTTAGAGAGGAAGTTTATTAGTTAGCTTATCATCTCGTTTCAACCAATAATCAAACTGTTCTCAGTGAACAATTTACTTAAGTAGCTGGGTGGAATTAAATATAAAATAACGGATTCTTATTTTTCTCCCCTACTCCCCTATCTCCACTACTCCACCACCTCATATCAGTCTTTAAATTAATTATGCCTAGCTACTTACTTGCGATTACATACTGACTATTATGTGCGCTTATGTGTCCTAATTAATGCAAAGGAAGATGACGCTGTAGATCATAGCGATCGCCGTAGCCTAAGATGTGCAGCTTGAGATTGTGTAAACTTAAAGGCTGATTACCAATAGCTTGTTCTTGGTTAGAGTAAGACATGGTTGTGGCATCAACAATAGTTACCGCCCCCTTGCCAATTACCTGAATCATGCCGTCACTTTCAAACATGGCACAGGTGTCTTCATCAATTCCAATCCCTAGTAGTTCAGGATGAGCGCCAACAGCACTCAATAACCGAGCTAAACGATTACGATTGTAAAAGTGCTGGTCGATCAGTACTCCAGGAAGAATATCCAAACCTTTAGCCATATCTACCAAAGCGCGATTAGGACATTCAGCACTACTACCTCCAGAAATCATATGATGACCCATAATGGCTGCGCCTGCGCTAGTTCCTGCCAGGCTAATCTGCTGCTTTTGCGCCCTGGCGACAATTCGGTTCATTAAGGGAGTGTCGGCGAGTAAACCACAAAGACGAAGCTGATCGCCACCAGTCAGAAAGATTCCCGTACAGTTTTCCACGAAATTAAGATAATCTAGATTTTCTGCGCCTGGGCGATCGCGTATATCTAAAACTTTAATTTCTTTTGCACCCATCTCTTCAAAGAGCCGATAGTATCTCTCCCCAATCAAACCAGGTTCGCGGGAAGCGCAAGGGACAATTCCAATTAGGGCATCTGTTCCTCCTGAACGCTGGACAAAAGTTTGCAGTATTTCTTTGCCATGTACTTTATCTTCCGCCCCACCAATAACTAAAATAGCGTTCTTAGTAGATTGAGAAGATAAGCTGGTGTGTTGTTTTACTTCGGTGTTGATCATAATTGGATTAACGGGCAAGAGACATATCTATGATACTGATAGATGATCGTAGCGATGTTCGTTACGCAACTACTGTGTCAAAGACTACTTAAATTTTTGAGTCAGCCAGACTTATACTTATTATTCTTAATAAATTGGTAAACTTTTAATCGTGCGTTTTGATATTATCACTCTTTTCCCCGACTTTTTTGACACTCCCCTCAATTGCAGTTTGCTAGGTAAAGCGATCGCCAGGAAAATTGCCACCGTAAATTTAGTTAATCCTCGCGACTTTACTACAGATAAGCACCGCAAAGTAGATGACATTACTTATGGTGGTGGGGTGGGGATGTTGCTTAAGCCTGAACCGATGTTTGCTGCGGTGGAATCTTTGCCTGTTTTGCCCAAGCGGGAAATTATTTTAATGACTCCTCAAGGACAACCCCTGAATCAGCCTTTGCTTAAAGATCTGGCTACTAACTATCAGCAGCTTGTGTTAATCTGTGGTCACTATGAAGGAGTAGATGAGCGAATAAGAGAGCATCTGGTCACTAAAGAGATATCTTTGGGGGATTTTGTCCTAACCTGTGGCGAAATTCCAGCTCTTACCCTGATTAACGGCGTTACTAGACTTTTGCCAGGAACAGTCGGCAAAGAAGCGTCCCTCAAAACTGAAAGCTTTGAAACCGAATTATTAGACTATCCTCAATATACTAGACCCGTAGAATATCGTGGTTGGCAAGTCCCTGAAGTACTGAGATCGGGGAATCACAAGTTAATTGACGAGTGGCGTAGAGAAGAACAGATCAAGCGTACTCGCGATCGCCGTCCTGATTTGTGGGAGCAATGGCAAGATAAAGTCAAAGGGGAAGAGTAGGTAGTAGGTAGTAGGTAGTAGGTAGTAGGTAGTAGGTAGTAGGTAGTAGGTAGTAGGTTAAAACTTTTGACTTTTGTACTAACTATCCCTCAAAACAAATTTGATGCCCTAGTAGTTTCTCGCCTTGTAGTTTTAAATAGCTCAACAGCAGATCAATTTTTTCCAGCACTCTTTTGACTTCAAAGCCTACGCAGGACGACATCATTATACATTCGTCCCTGAAGTGCAAAATATATAAGTTCAAAATTATGCTCTAAACAAAACTCATTGACAGCTTCAATCACGCCGTATTTGACCAAATCTAAAGAACCTAAAAAAATATAGTCATTCATGGCGATTAAGCCATCGGGCTTTAACTTTAGCCGCGTAGCATTCAAGTCTTGCTTTACTCCTTCATAGGAATGATCGCCATCAATATAAACCCAATCAAAATAATGATCTGGCATTGACAAAATAATTTCATATGAGTTGCCGAGTTCTACGGCAACTGTCCCGTTTGATATCTCTTGAGCAAATTTTTGATGGGCAATTTCTATAGCCGCATGATCAATATCAATTAAGTGTATTTTTTTAGGCTGCGTTGTCTTCAGGATTTTATCGGAAAATTCACACCTAAAAATACCTACTTCTGCACAGGTTGCTTCCTTGGGCATATATTCGAGCATTTTGTCTCGACTCTCGACTAATTTGCAGTTCCGAAGATATTTTTCTGCCAATGGTTTAGCTGGTGGCAACATTACCCTTCTTTGCTCTACTGTCGAGCCTACAAGAAATTTTAGTCTTGCCATTTTTTGAGTCAATTTGCGAAATCCATCTGTCATCTAAAAACTTACCTTATTCCTTAATGGTAGGATTCATTTTAAGCGATCAACGGTTACAAATCGGGAAGATACTCAGCATACTTTTGGTAGGCGTTCCAGCCTGGAATATCTTGTTTAAACTCAGCAGGAACGGTGTATTTATCCTCAGTATATTCTTTGCGGACTAGAGCGATCGCTTTATAGGGAGTTTCCTGCAAACTATCCAGCATTTCATCATCGCTTTCTTTTTGGGCTAATTGATCCGTCTCAATTGCGATCGCCATTAATTCCACTGTTACAGGAAGACTAGAAGCAGAGGAAATATCAATACTAGTTAGACTTAAAATCAGTAAAATTGTCGCCCCAGAAATATGTTGCAGCTTTGTTTTGCCCATTGGTACTATTAAAAATTCTTTTAATATCTAAAGTTCCCAGGTAGTGCAAAAAAATCATAAAATATTTAAGTATTATTTGAGTAATGCTTTGAGCTAATTTTCGCTTGCAATAGCTATGACGGTATGGTCTATAGTTTCGTAACGCTATCTACTTTTCATTAGCTAGTTTTTGCCACTGTCAAACCAATTTCCTGTCCGTAAGATAGTTCGAGAGTGTGACCATCTGGATCGCGTAAAAATGCCCAATAACCGATTGGATATCCAGAGTCTTTCGGTTCTTCAATCAGTACACCTGACTGGCTAGCCCGCTGACAAAGTGTATCCATCTCTGCGCGACTTTTACAACCAACTCCCAAATGTGCCAACGGAGACAACACAGGATGTACGGCATCTGTCTGAATTAAAACAATTACAAAAGGTCGAGTATTGTCAGTGAGCCAAACTACGGCAACACCTGTTGCTGCATCAATGCGTCGATGAACAACCTCCATTCCTGCGTAGGTCGAATAGAATTCGATACTCCGCTCTACATTTGAGACAGGAAGAGCGATATGAGTAAGTCCAATATCAATCATTGTTAATCACCGAAAATGCTAACTAATAGCCTTCCTGTTAAAACTATCAATAGTATATAGCGGATACAGTAGAAATTAAGATAGTCCTGTAATATCTGTAACTCCTAACGAAATGAAAACTTAATCTTTTGTAGTTTTACTAAAATGCAAATTGAACCATTCGCTTCCCATCATCTTGATGCCATTGTTGATCTTTCCCTTCGAGCATGGACTCCTGTATTTGCTTCGATTCAGAACGCGATGGACACCGATGTGTACCAGGCATTTTATCCCGATAATTGGCGTGTGAGTCAGCAAAAAGCTGTTGAGGATGTCTGCACCACCGAAGATACAAATGTATGGGTTGCTCTTGATGCAGATTCAATTGTGGGTTTTATCGTAGTAAAACTACACTCAGAGGATAGCATGGGTGAAATTTACATGGTCGCTGTCGATCCAGACTTTCAAGGTCAGGGTATTGGCACTGCTCTAATAGAATTTGCTCTTACTTCGATGAAAGATGCGGGGATGTCTATTGCTATGGTTGAGACTGGGGGTGATGACGGTCATGCTCCAGCACGTCGCACTTATGAAAAAGTGGGCTTCGGGTTATTACCGATTGCTAGATATTTTAAAAAGCTTTAGGTACGCGAGAATTAACGAGAATTAAATTGTGCATTCTGGGTAAGTGCCTACGCTCTATTTCTAGCCATTGATATTTAATGATGCATCCCAACATAAATTGTGTAAAAATGTAAAGCGTGTTGATAGCATCTTCAAGCGAACAAATTAAAACCCCTACAGCGATCGCTCTTGGCAATTTTGATGGCATTCATCAAGGGCATCGTACTGTATTGCGACCAATTATTGATTCGTTTAAGTCTACTCAGCAGCCTCATATATATCCCTCCGTCGTTAGTTTTACTCCTCATCCCCGCGAGTTTTTTACAGGTGGTAAACTACAGCTATTAACCCCCATTCCCCAAAAAGCCGAATTATTATCAAATCTTGGCATTGAGCAGTTAGTTTTGTTGCCTTTTAACAGCGATTTAGCATCCCTGACTCCCCAGCAATTTGTCCAACAGATTATAGTTGAAAAATTACAGGCTACCTTTATTAGTGTTGGTGAAGATTTCCGTTTTGGTTATCAGCGCAAAGGTACAGCAGCAGATTTAAAAAACATCGCTGCTGATTATGATATTGAAGTACAGCTTAACTCACTGTATAAATATGGCGATCGCCATCATCAGCAAGTTCGTGTCAGTAGCTCTTTGATTCGTCAGGCTTTATCTGAGGGAGACATGAAAACTGCTAACTTGATGTTAGATAGACCCTATAGTTTATGGGGAACAGTAGTTACAGGACAACAGCTTGGTCGCACCATTGGCTTTCCTACGGCAAATTTACAGCTTCCTCGGGAAAAGTTCTTACCGCGCTTTGGAGTCTATGCAGCGAAAGTTCTGTTTGCACAAACAATCCTTAAAGGGGTTATGAATATTGGCTGTCGTCCCACCGTAGCAGGAGTCGCTCCAACTATTGAAGTACATCTGCTCAATTGGTCGGGAGATCTTTATGGTCAGACTCTTAAAGTAAACTTGATTGAGTTTTTGCGACCAGAACAAAAGTTTGATTCATTAGCAGCACTAAAGCAGCAAATTAGCCAAGATTGTCAATCAGTGTTAGAAAGCGACTAAAATTATTGGCGTTAATAATCAAATGTATACCATAAAACTACAATATGAAATTAAGAGCAATACTGTTTGTAGTTATTAGTTGCTAGTTATTAGCTCTCATAATTTTGACTGTCAAACAAAAATCATCATGGAAGAATCTGTAAATCAACCCACAGCAAGATTTTTATTACAGCCTGGTACTTTGTTGTCTAAAACGACTGAGCAGACAGAATTTGCTCGTCAATGTGGTGCGCTAAAATCGATTGAAACTGAGTACCATTTGATTCAGCAGCAAGATATTTCTTTTGTGGTTCGCACTTTATCTAATTTAGCCCGCAAAGAACAGGCTAGTAAAAAACAGCATCAACAAGAACATAAAACTGGGAAGAAAATAGATCCTTTTTTACCTTACGAAAACGATTTATTTGTCGGCGATCTTTCTTCTTCTCATATTTGCTTGCTAAATAAGTTTAATGTAGTCAATAATCATCTGCTGATTGTGACTCGCAATTTTGAATTACAAACAGATCTGCTCAATCTTGAGGATTTTAGAGCGCTATGGCGTTGCCTCAAGGAAATAGATGGACTAGCCTTCTTCAACGGTGGCAAGACTGCTGGCGCTTCCCAAAGTCATAAACATTTACAGCTTATTCCCCTGCCTTTTTTACCTAATGTCATGCACCAACCGTTAGAGGAGGCGATCGCCAAGATAACTTTTAAAAACTCTTTGGGTAAATTAGACAGCTTTGCTTTTCGTCACGGTATTGCAACTTTGAATATATCGAAGCAGCATTCTGATCGAGAGGCAGTTGAAATCATGCTACAGAAATATCGTGCTTTATTAGATTATGTCGGGTTTGAAATCTCTCCTCAGACTCATAAACAACCTGGCGCATATAACTTTTTAGCCACAAGAGAATGGATGATGATTGTACCGCGATCGCGCGAATCTTTCCGCAATATTCCCATTAATTCCCTTGGCTTTGCTGGCTCTTTGTTTGTGCGCGATCGCTCTGATTTAGAACTACTCAAAAAATTAACTCCCCTCCAACTTTTGACTAAAGTAGCTATTGTTTGAGATAAATTTTTGAGATCAATTATTTTCTGTTTTCTAGTCACAAAAAAAGCTCTACCAAGAAGCTATCATTTCTCATTAGTAGAGCTGAACTAAAAATAGAGGCGAATTTAATCGACTAATTATCTCCAGAATCAGAGTCGCCGTTATTAGCATCTGCTGTCTCTTTGTTGTCGCTGTTGCCGTTATAGTTCCTTTTGCCACGATTTCCGAAGCGACTAGTTTGCTTACGGAATTTGCGTGCATTGATCTTATTACGAGCAGCCTTTTCTTTTTTCGCGTTACGACGTTTAGCCATTTAGATATGATTCCTCATTACACAATAAAACGCTTCTGGGAGTTTCTAGCATCATAATCTAGTTGCCCCCCAAAAGCGCAATTTCGATTCAGTTTTGCAGCTTAGAAGCGATCTCGACGACCACCTCCACCAAAAGAACTTTTGTTTTCGCGAGGTCTTGCCTTGTTGACTTTAATCTCGCGACCCATCCATTCTGCTCCATCTAGAGTCTCAATTGCTTTATCCTCTTCTGCTTCTGTTTCCATTTCTACAAAGCCGAAACCACGTTTGCGACCTGTTTCACGGTCAGTAGGAAGATGAACTCGTTTAACTTTACCGTATTCTGAAAATACTTCGCTTAAATCTTCTGGGCTAACCTCATAGTTGAGATTACCAACGTAAATTGACATGGACTGAATGTCTCCTGAATGCACATTAGATGTAGAGAGTTTAAATTTCGGAAAAAAACCAAATCAATACTATATGGAAAAACCTATCAATACTGAATACAAACTGGGTTGCCGATCTTTATCTCAATATGAATCCTAACACTTTATGCTAGAAAAAAAAATCTTCTAGCAAATGCAATATTTTTTTACATAATTTGATGATTATTTTATTATTTATTAATTATTTGAGCTGCCAATTTTGTGTGGCGATAGCTTGTTTTAAACCTGATTCGACCAAAACTTGAGGAGCAGTTGTAGCAATGGTTGAAGGATAGACATGATCTTCCCAAATTGGATGGGTGATTAAAGAACATTGCTGATAGTTCACTACAGGATAGTTGAGTACAGCTTTGACCGCTGCATTGTCATCCCAGGTCATGTCCTGACTAGCTAGTAGAGGATAACCAGTACGAGGATCGAATAAATCGCTGTTATATCCTCGATCTTGTAGGGTAAAAAGCAAACTACAGCCAAAACGAATAAATTCTGCTCGTAGTCGCTCCTTTTCCGCTGCAACTTCCAGCGTAGATTCTTTTAGGGAAATAGATGACTGCTGTAACACTAAGATTAAATAACTTAGAGGAGTTGACCAACTCGGTAAGAACTGCTGTTGATGCTCAAGGGCAAACTGGTGCGGAGATGCCACGCAGACATCAACTTTTGTTTTTGATGATGGGTTGAAAATATTTAATTTAAATACTAGATTAGGTGGCGATCGCATGATTACTGATTATTTGCCCTAAAGGATTCCCTACTCAAATCGAAGCTTATACCACAAGGGTACAACGTCCTTAAGGACTGATTGAAGCTCAGATAGTTTATGGGCAACTTTTCTGGTGGTCAACATTTGTTCGGCTAGAGCAAAACCTGATTCTAAGGTGTTGGTAAGATTAAAGCGCCAGAGATAGAAACCGCCATTAAAAATTGCCGTCGGGAATAGTTGATTATTTTGACCTTGAATAGTTTCTTTGATTAAAGCGATCGCGGCAGGATTTGATTCAAAAGTAGAATCACAACCGCCAAAGCCAGATTGATAGGGGTCTAATAAAAGACGCTCAAAATCTTTTTCTGCCCGACTTAAAGCCATAATTCCCGTGCGGCTACGAGCAAGATCGCAACTACCTTCTGACCCTTTAACGAGAGTATAGTTTCTTGTTCCTCTAATCTTAAAAGTCTCTCGAAAACGCTCTTCTGTGGGAGGATGAACAAATCCAGCTACTAGATGAACATCACCCGCAATCGGACTCCAAATTAGCTCTGCGGTGGCAAAAGGAGGACGCTTGCCAATTTGCTCGCGAAAAGTTACAAAGCTGTGAGCAGCAGGAAAGTGCTGCGGGAGATAAACTAAGCCAAGATTAGTTTGATTATAAACACTTTGTGTCTGAGCTAGATTTAGAGCCGAAAAATCAACTCCTAACTGCTGCCAAATATCAACTAAGGGAATGCCATATTTAGTTGGCATACAGTCACCACCGTGTAAGATAACAGGGACGTTAGCCGTTGCTAGGATAAGCGCTGTGATAATAGTTACAGGGACGGTACGCGATCGCCCATCATAAGGAGTGCCTAACACTACTGGCTGATATTGATGAGTAGGACAGATTTCCAGCTTATTGCTTAAGCGATCAAATGTATCTAAAATACCCGCTAGCTCTTCTGGGGTTGGGCGTTTAATGCGATGGGCAATCATGAATGCGCCTATCTGAGCAGGAGTTGCTATCTGTAACAGCATCATTTCTGTCGCCGTGGCTGCCTCGGCACGGGTTAGGTTCTTGCTGGTATGAGTCCCACTGCCGACTCTTTTGAGTAATTCTCGAAACTCACTGCTCATGGGTGCTACTAAAAATTACTTTAAAAATTACTTACTTACTTACTAACTGTGATTGTCCTGTCTGGGATGATTTGCTCAAATCTTTAACTAAATTAAAAAAATGGGCAATGGGAGGAATCATCAGGCGATCGCTTGTTGTCACCATTACTACCTGGCGAGTAAGAACATTATCAGAGTCCAGCTTTCCATTCATGTCTGAGATCAATGCAGGTGATTGGAGCGGACGAATTGCTAAAGTGGGGTCGTTGTAAGAATCGGTTAAAGCTTTATGAGGCAACAGGGCAATCATTTCTCCTTGGCGAATTACGCCCCGAAAGGCATCTAAGGTATTTAACTCCATCGCCGTTTTGAACTGCACATTTTGATCGTCAAACCATTGCTGTACTAATCTTTGCATTCCATAGCCGTCTTTAAAGACCACTTGAGGATATTTAACTAGCTCTAAGGGGGAAATCCGCGACTGCTTGCTTAAAGGGTGGTTAGCTGCCATTAGAACATCAATCTGTTCTTCATATAATACGGCTAACTCTATTTCGGCTGAATTGGTTAAAAAGCGATTGTTCATGACGATCGCCACATCAACTAAACCATCCCTCAGTACTTTTAGAGCGCGATCGCTGCCCAACGCTGTAACTCTCAACTGAACTTCTGGATAGTCTTGACAAAACTGCTGCAAAATTGGCGGTAAATAGTGAGCGCAAACGGAATGGATCGCGGCAATACAAAGTTCAGGCTGCTTACCTGCCATTAGTTCAGCAAATTCTTGAGTAGCTTTGTACCATTCTTGACAAATTCTTTGAGCGCGAGGCAAAAGTTTTTCCCCGCCCATGGTTAATTTGGCTTGAGCGCTGCGATGAAATAAAGTCAAGCCTAAATCTTGTTCTAAGGACTGTATTTGACGACTAATCGTTGATTGGGTTACGCCACATTTTTTTGCTGCTTGTCCAAAACTCCCTGTTTCCGTAATTGCTAAAAAGGCTTGCAATTGCTCGATTCGCATATTTTCTCTTTGGGCAAACGGCTATACATTATGAGCAACTTGCCCCTTAATTGAACATAGCTGATTAAGTAAGATACATTTAGTATCAATTGCAACATTCATTTGTTCTGATCTTTGCACTGTCAGCTAATTGCTGTAGTTTTCAACAGCACGGTTGAATATGCGGCCGCAGGTGGCGCATCCCCCCGCTCAAATGAGTAGACCACAATTGTAAAATTCAAATGTCAAATTCAAAAAAGCTAATAGCTATCTGCCCCAAAGGACGAATAGTCATCTTTTGTACGACATGACTTAATCAGCAATGCCTAACAACGTAGTCTATTCAGCTGAAAATAGCTGTACGTGCCAAAGCTTTAACTGATTGCCTTTGAGCGAGAATCTAATAGACGTGGGCGTAAATAAAACAATCCTTAATTTAGCTTAAAACCTTGACGATATCTTACTTATTACTTCCGCGTAGCGGTACTAGCTACTGGGGACGAGGAAAAGTTGGTAAATCAACTGCTGCCAAAGACTGTGGTTTTTTGCTCTGGTTGGTTTTACTTGTTTGAGCCTGAGCAACTTTATTACGAGATGTTGCGGTAGCTGACCAGGTAGCAATTTCCGCTGCCGTTTTGATAGTTGTGGCCGTGTTCCCAGTTGTCTTTTGGACTTTAGTGAATTGAGACTTATTTTTAGGTAGAGCAATCTTTGGCTCAGGAATAATTGAGGTTGACCAAGGCTGAATAAAGCGATTATGGGGATAATTTTGGTTACGACTAACAGCTTTTTCTTTACGGGATGCAGCCTCTTGATAGCTTTTTAATTTGGCTTCTTGTTGCAAAACGCTGTGTTGTTGTTGGCTTAGTTCGTTTTGTAATTTTTGGCTTTCTTGTTCTTTTGTTGCTAATTCAAAAGCTTTTTGATTATATTTTTCCTGTAACAGAGTACATTCCCTTTCTAGCTGCGCTGTTTGCTGCAAAGAAAGTTCATGTTGATTAGATACTTGCTTAATGAGCAATTCTTGATTTTCGATTTGTTGTTGAGAGCCTGCTAATTGCTGCATTAGTAAAGCGACTTGTTCTTGATAGCTTTCCAATTCTTCTGCTTGTCGAGCCAATAACATATCGTTATTGCGCGACTTTTCAACGTATTTGTTAAACTTATTGTCAATTTCGGCTAATTCTTCTTCAAGACGATTGACCTTTTTGAGCAGCTTACGGTTGTACTCTCGCAGTTTATGGGCTACTCGTTGCCAATTCATAATTCCAGTCAATGATTCATTTTCGGCTGTAGTTGCTATTTGAGGGGAACAATGTTGTGGCGAATCATCATTGCTCATTGTTGATTCACTAACTAATTCTTGGGGATGGTTGGGATGGGAAACTGTAGCTTCAGCATCGCAGGAATTAAAATTTTGGTTGGATTGGTTCATAGTTTTGGTACTTTCTATGTATTAATAATAGAGCAATAACTAAATCTAAAGTATGTGCGTATTTTCGCGCAATTAGCTGGTATTAATTATTATTTAATTGCATTTAATTGCTTGAGCTGCTAAGAATTGCAAATATATTATAAATATAAAATAAGACGATTTTTCTTTATTTTCTCTTTTGCTTATGCTTTAGATTTGATTAGATATAGCTTAAACCTTGCGTCAAAAAATGCCAAGGTTTGTTAATCTTTGATAATTGTTTCCCTCAATAGTTGTTGATGTATTAAAGCTCGATCCACTAGTGATTGAATCTTTAAAGCTTCACCTGCTGGCTGCTCTAATTGTGCTAACCAAGTAGCAGTAATTATTTCTGGCTCATGAGGCAGCTCTGTTAGCTCATATCCTGGCAAACTGAGTTCCGACATTAGTTGGGAAACTTTGGGATCGTAGCTTAAGGCAAAACAGCGACAACCTTCAGCTGCTGCCATAATTAAACTATGTAATCGCATACCAATCGCCATATGCACTTCTTTAAATAATCCTTTTAATTGTTGAGGATTGGGAATCGACATGATTGTGCAGTCTTGTGGTATTCTAACAGCAATTTGTTCGGCGATCGCGCGATCTTGAGCGGGTTGAAAAGGGATTAATAAAATAAAGCAGTTGCTTTTAAGTTGAAAATCCTCAAGAGCCTGAATTAAAATCTGAAGTCGGTTGACTGTTAATAAAGGATGAGATCGCAATACCACCGCCACAATTGCTTTATCGGTAGCGGGTAAGGCTGGTGGAGTATCACTTTGTAAAGCCCAAACAGGATCGGGGGCAACTATGGGTTCTATCTGCCAATTACTAAGAAGCTCTGCTGAAGCATTGTCTCTCACGCTAATAGCATTACAGCCCAATAATACCTGTTTAGTTAACCAGCGAGTTAAAGATCTGTTTAAAGGGCCAATTCCCTGCGCCCATGCAATAGTTTTCAAGCCTCTTTGTTGCGCCAATGCCATCAAACCTGCATAGTAAATTGGGCTGGCAATACTAGTAGCATCCTGCATCAAGCTGCCACCACCCCAAATAAACACATCAGACTGTTGCAGAATTTTTAAAAGAGCAAGCGATTTGCGATCGCAACTTGCCACACCATAACTTTTTTTTGTCGCCTGGGGATTACCAGATAAGACAATTGGCTCAACCGCTTCGGGCAGCATTTGTAACAGTGACACCAATAATGCTTCATCTCCTGCATTACCCATGCCATAATATCCACACAATACTGCTCTAGTAGGACTCATTTGTTCTGTTAACTTTGTAGTGTTGAGTTGAAGATAGCATTATCTTTAGCTCTTAACTATTAGCTTTCAGTAAAATTAAAATTTGTATTCTTAAACTTATTATTTATAATACTCACTTGCTTACTATGGATAATCTTATTGTCGCTCAGGGGTTGGTTCAAGATCAATCAAGTTTAGACAGTCTTTTAAAACGACTACAGATATTTGCCACGGAAATTAATAATCAGCAGCTACAGGTAACAATTCGTAATTTACGAGTCAATATTAATGAGCCATTTTTGTTTGTGGTGGTAGGAGAAGTTAAGGCAGGTAAAAGTAGCTTCGTGAATGCTTTGTTGCAGGCAGATATTTGTAAAACCGCAGCGGATCCTTGCACCGATGTGATTCAACAGCTTGTCTACAGTAAGGAACAGTTTGAGCAGCCTGTAAGTCAACATTTGCGTAAGATTGGTTTGCCCAACGAGATTCTCAAAACTCTATCGGTAGTGGATACTCCTGGGACAAACACCATCGTGGAAAATCATCAGGAAATTACTAAAGATTTTATCCCTAACAGTGATTTGATTTTCTTTGTCTTCTTTGCTAAAAATCCCTATACTCGCAGCGCTTGGGAATTATTAGACTTTGTCAATAGTGAGTGGCGTAAAAAGGTCGTATTTGTGCTACAACAGGCAGATTTAGCCAAACCAGAAGAATTAGCCAAAAACAAGGAAAAACTAGCAGAATTAGCCGTACAAAAGGGCATCGAGTCTCCTGTAGTCTTTGCCACTTCCGTTGAGTGGGAAGTCAGCGGCGAACAAGATCTTAGTGGATTTAAAGAAGTCAGAAATTATATTCAGCAAACTCTCAAAGATGGCAGCACTAAAAAATTAAAACTTCAGGGAGTAAAGAAAACTAGTGAGCAAATTATTGACTTACTGAGAAAAGACTTGGTTATGGTGCAGCATCAACTTATTAAAGATCAGGCAGGTGTCAGCAAGATCAAAACTAAGCTACTGCAAAATAAACGACAGTCAGGCTTTGAACTAGAATCTTTGATTAACCGACTGCTCACTAAATACGATCTAATCACCGCCAGAGTTAAAGCAGATTTTCGCGAACAACTATCGCTGTTTACTTTAGTAAAAGGCTCATTTGCCGTACTGTTTCGTACCAAAAAATCTGCTCCCACCTGGATGGATGAGCTTAAGCAAAGCTGCGAGAATGAACTTAAGAATTCCCTGGGAGAAATATCTCAAGATGGGATTAAACACTTTGTCGGGGGAATTAGAGATTTACTCCAAAGTCTGGTAGATGACTTGCAGGATATCAAAGTCAACCACGTCACTACTAATACCATCACCGTTAACACGATTGAAAGTCGCCAAGAAATAGTTGAGGATGTGCAGCAAAAAGTTGCCACTCTCCTAGACGATCAAAGTTTCCTGCATTCCATTGAATCAGTTAATGCCAGTGTTGCCCCTAGATTTCTGGGGGGTAGTGCAGCTACCGTTGCGGGTACAGCGATCGCTGCCCTGACAGAAATAGTATTATTAGATATTATCGGTACTGCTTTTGCTGGAGTTGGCTTGTTGTTTGCTGGTGGAACTTTAGTTTTGAAAAAGCGCAAGATTATTAAGCAGTTTGAAGAGAAGCTAGATCATGAAAAAGTCCGTTTTGAAAGTGAGCTATCTGCTAAGTTAACTTCTAAGTTAGATATTATTTACGAAGAAATCGAACGCAACTTTGCCAACATTTATAGTTACGTTGCCGAAGAAGAGCAAAAGATTATGCCTTTAGTAGAGCAGTTTAAGCAAATTGAGCAAGAGGCAGCACAATTAACCATCAAGTAATCAAGTAATCAATTGCACTGTACCTACTACCCATCAATTAATATTTGACAGACTACTAGTACTGGTTGAGCAAATTTAAACTAATAATTTTTGATAGAATCTTAAGACTATCTATACATAGCAACTCCGCCCATGAAATCCGACTATCTGGAGAGGATTCTGAATGCCCGCGTTTATGATGTTGCCCAAGAATCTCCCTTAGAATATGCGCCTAATTTGTCAGCTAGGCTAAATAATAAGCTGCTGCTAAAGCGAGAAGATATGCAGTCGGTATTTTCGTTTAAACTTAGGGGGGCTTACAACAAAATGGCAAAACTGCCCCCAGATGTTCTCCAGCAAGGCGTAATTGCAGCTTCTGCTGGCAATCATGCTCAGGGTGTAGCTTTAGCTGCCCAGCATTTAGGCACTACGGCAATTATTGTCATGCCTATAACTACTCCCCAGGTAAAGATAGATGCGGTCAAAGCCCGTGGGGGTCATGTAGTATTGTGGGGAGATACCTATGATGATGCCTGCGCCCATGCCAAGCAACTATGTCAACAGAAGGGTTTGACCTTTATTCATCCTTTTGACGATCCTGACGTAATTGCTGGACAAGGAACTATTGGGATGGAGATCTTAAGGCAATATCAGCAACCAATTCACGCTATCTTTGTCGCCATTGGTGGTGGTGGCTTAATCGGGGGCATTTCAGCATATATCAAGCGATTACGACCCGAAATTAAAATTATTGGGGTTGAGCCTGTAGATGCCGATGCCATGTATCGATCCCTTAAGGCAGGATACCGTGTTTGTCTACCTAGAGTTGGTTTATTTGCCGATGGGGTAGCAGTACGGGAAGTGGGAGAGGAAACTTTTCGCTTGTGTCAAGACTACGTAGACGAGATTATTTTAGTTGATACAGACGATACTTGTGCTGCCATTAAAGATGTGTTTCAGGATACCCGCTCGATCTTAGAGCCTGCTGGAGCATTAGCGATCGCTGGGGCTAAAGCCTATGTAGAAAGAGAAAATATTACAGGAGAAACTTTAGTGGCGATCGCTTGTGGGGCAAACATGAACTTTGATCGCCTCAGATTTGTCTCGGAAAGAGCAGAGTTTGGTGAGCGACGCGAGGCAATTTTTGCCGTAACTATTCCTGAAGAAAGGGGCAGCTTTCGCAAATTTTGTGAGTGTATCGGTAAACGTAATTTGACAGAATTTAACTATCGTATTTCTAACGAACAGAAAGCCTATATTTTTGTGGGTATTCAGATCGAAAATCGCGCCGATGCAGCCTCCATAGTCGAAACTTTTGTAGCCCAAGGATTTGAAACTATCGATCTCACAGATGACGAACTAGCCAAAATGCACCTGCGTCATATGGTTGGCGGGCGATCGCCCCTCTCAGAAAACGAACTGCTCTATCGTTTTGAATTTCCCGAACGTCCAGGGGCGTTAATCAAGTTCTTAAGCTGTATGAGTCCTAATTGGAACATTAGTCTGTTTCACTATCGCAACAACGGTGCAGATTATGGACGTATTGCAGTAGGAATGCAAGTTCCACCAGAAGAAATGGCTCAATGGCAAAAGTTTCTCAACTCCATCGGCTATCGCCATTGGGATGAAAGCTCAAACCCTTCCTACAAACTATTTCTTAGCTGATCGCTGATCATTGATCGGTAAATTTCATCTTTTAAGATTGAGGCGATTAAGAATTCGATTAGCAAGTTGTTGAGCAAGAACTGGTTTGATGACTAGATCATTAGCACCACTAGCAAATACTTCCGTGGAAATCGAGTCATCACGATGAATACTCAGAAAGAGAACTGGTAACTTACACCAGTATGAATGAGTTCTGAGAACTTTACACAGTTCAATTCCGCTCCGATGAGGCATTTCTATATCCAGTACGAGTAGATCGGGTGCAACCGCTTGAAGTACATCCCAAAATTGTCGCGGATCGTCTAGGGTAGTAAGTTTAAATCCCCAGGGTTTCAGTAGAGTTGGTAAGGTTTGCAAAAATTCTATGTCGTCATCGACAATCATAATTTTTTTATCTAGAGATGAATATTGTGCTGCTTTTTGGCAAACAGTAATGACTTGCTTAGGATTAACTGGCTGGGTAAGATAAAACTTGCCTCCGTGCCGTGCCACGAGTAAACGATCTTCAAAGCGATCGCGATCGGCAATGACGATTACTGGTATAGATGGTGTAAGTAGTTTAAATTCTGCAATTAAGCCCAAATACTCTTCTTTAGTAGGTGATTGAGCAGCATCTTCAGCAAAAAATACTTTGAGTACCACCGCATGGGGAAGTTGTTCCCCTCTGATTTGTTTTTCTTCCAGCCAATGCTTAGCTTTTTCTGGAGTAGAAATTGTCTTGGTACGAATTTCTCGATCTATTGCTTCAGAACTCAACTGCTCGATAAATTGCTCATCTTCGCCAATGATTAATAGTAAAGGCAAATTATCGGCAAATTTTTGGGATATTTGCTCAACAATATTTTGTTTGAGGGCCAATTCTTGTCGTAAAGACTCAAATTTATGTGACAGTAGCAGTAATTGATTTGAGTCTTGACTAAAATCCTCTTGGAGTAATTGTTCTATATCTTTAGCTAATTCAGAAGCTCGGTCTAGGCCAAATTGTCCTAGGTTTCCCGCCAAAGTATGAGCGGTAATAATTGCCGAGAGGCGATCGCTAATCTCTAGATTGCCCGCATCTAATGCGGCGATTGCTTGAGCTAATATTGCTAACTGTTGTTCTCTTTTGGACTGATGTTTTGACCAAATAGAAGTTAAAGCGGCAATGTGTTGCGATCGCTTATTTGGTTGCTCAGGAGAAACTGAAGCTGTATTGGGGGTGGTTTGCCGCTCATCTGTACCAACATTATTATCTTCAGGAAAAGCTCTCAGACAATAGCCTTGTCCCCTGACAGTGGTAATTAAATTATCAGGAAAGCCCTTTTCCTTTAATTTTTGGCGTAAGCGTCGCAAATGAGAACGGACTGTGGCGATCGCTGGATATTCCGTAGATGACCAGAGGCGATCAATAATATCTTCAACCGAAAAGACTTCTTGACTATGACGTAAAAACAACTCCAGCAATCGGTATTCTTTAGCGGTTAGAAATAACGATTGTCCCTGATAAATAACTTCGCTAGTACAAGGATTTAATTTGAGATCTCCCCAATGCAAGATAGGTAAAAAATCACAGGTCAATCGACGTAATAAAGCTCGGATACGCGCAGCTAACTCTTCCACATCAAAAGGTTTACAAATATAATCATCTGCCCCAGCATCAAGACCACGTATTTTATTTTGACTACCACTACGAGAGGTCAACAAGATAATGGGAGTATCATAATCATGAGCGCGAAAACGTTGGCATAACTGAATTCCATCCAGCTTGGGCAAAGACCAATCGAGGATAATTAAATCATAGGTATAGGTAGAGCCGTAAATCCAGCCTTGTTCCCCATCTGTTGCCACGTCCAGGGCATAATTTTGTTGGGCAAGAGTTTTGGTCAACAATTCTACTAAAGCTTCATCGTCATCAACTAATAAAATTCTCATTTTTAAATAATAAATAATAAGTTTATTTTGATTTTAATTTATTGATTGTTGAAGTCAGAATTTTGATGATTTCCACCTAAGCTTTAATAACTCAAATAGCAAAATCTTCCGTTCTTTGTTGAATAGTTTTTTCATAGTTAGTCATCTTTAAAATCAAGTTGAGCCACTAAAAATAAATAACTTATTACTTATTACTTATTAAATTTCCCATCTCAATATTTTGGCTATTTGACTAGCCAGGGTCATAGAATTAAAGGGTTTGGTAATTACATCCACCACACCTAAGCTTTGAAACTGCTTTTTTTCCACAGCTTGGGCTTTTGCCGTTAAAAAAATAACGGGGATAGTACTAGTTTTGTCGTTGTTTTTGAGGTGTGATAAAGTATCAATGCCGTCCATTCCAGGCATCATGACATCGAGTAGAATTAGGTCAGGCTGATGGTTTTGAGCCAAATCAATTCCTACCAAACCAGAAGAAGCGATCTCAACTTGCCAACCTGCTTCGATGCTGATGCCCACCTGAACTACCTCCTGAATCGTTTCTTCATCGTCGATGAGTAAGATATTTTTTTTAGTCATGGCGATCGCTCTTTTACTGAATTAGTTCGGGTAAGGTGAAATAAAAAGTACTGCCGTTCTCTAAACCACTTTCAGCCCAAATTTGCCCGCCATGTCCTTCAACTATCTGGCGACAAATAGCCAAGCCTAAACCAGTACCCCCTTTCTTACGAGAATCAGAAGAATCTACCTGTTGAAACCTCTCGAAGATTGTTTCTAGACGATCTTGGGGAATACCCTGTCCTCGATCCTGAACAGCAAAAGTAATGTAGGAGATTGATTGATTTTGGCGATGAGGCAAAGCCTCTGCTAGATGCGAAGCGCGAAAAAGCGTTGGCGGGGTTTCCCCGCTTGAGCTTATTGAGCAAGAAGCGGTATCTTTGAGGACGCGATCGCGATTTTTCTGAGGACTTGCAAAGAGCATTACAGTACTTTTAGGCGGAGAAAACTTGATTGCATTGCTGACCAAATTAGTCAGAGTTTGCACTATGTAATCTCGATCTGCCCACACAATCAGATCGTTGGGTTTAAACGATAGCTGAATCCCCTGTTCTTGAGCTAAGTTTTTCATGGCTTGAACAGCTTCGACCATCAATTCTTTAGTTTGACAGGCTTGTTTGTTCATGTTGATTTTGCCTGACTGAATTCTTTGGAGATCGAGAACATTATTGACTAGATGTACTAGTCGCTCAGTTTGTTCGTCGGCAATTTTCAGCATCCGCTTTCCTTGATGAGAAAGACTACCTAGTTTGCCCGTGGCTAAAATTTTTAGCGAACTATGTATGGAAGTTAAAGGCGTTCGCAGTTCGTGGCTAACAACAGAAAGAAATTCGTCTTTCATCCGTTCGATCGCTTTGCGATCGCTAATATCACTACTCAAAGCAAAAAAACCTTGAATTGTATTCTGTGATTGAAGATGAGGAATATAAGTAACGCTGAGAGAATGTACACATCCATCCTGCAAGACTAAATCTCGCTCGTAGGTAACGGTTTCACCCTTAAGTGCTGTGGCTACGTACTGGCTAATTTGTTGGTATTCGTCTTTGCCATGAACTTGGGCAAGATGGCGATCGCTCATCTCTTCGGGAGATAGTCCCAACCAAGTTTGATAAGCCTGATTGTTAAAGCGATAATGCTGTTGGCAATCTACATAGGCAATCAATACAGGTAAACCATTGGCAATTAAGCGTAGTTGCTCTTCACTGTGACGTAGTGCTGTTTCTGCTTTGGTGCGTTCACGGAGTGCGGCTTGTCGTTCGCTAATTTCCTGCCTCAATTTAGCGGTACGTTCAGCAACTATACCTTCCAAATTTTCTAGCAATTCCCCTTGAAATAGAGCAATGCCAATTTGATCGGCTAATTGTTGCATTAGTTCCTGTTCAAACTCAGTCCACTCTCTCGGTGCTTGACATTGATGGGCAATTAATAAGCCCCAGAGATGTTCGCCCTTGCTTGAAGACTTAGTATTTTGGAGGATCGGCACAACCAGCTTGCTTTTTATTTGCCACTCCTTCATAAACTCAATGAGGCATTCGGCTAATCCCGCATCAGGTGCATGAACATTAGCGATCGCTCTGATTCTTCCCTGAGTATATAGCTGGCGATAATCTGCGGGAAATACTTCTTCAGGAAACTCTACGCCTAAAATTGGCTTGAAGTCTGGTAATACAGCTTCTTTAATCGGCATCCCTGTACCATTACTAAATACCTGATAAATTAAGACGCGATCGGCTTGTAAGATTCTTTGTACTTCGCTTACGGCAGTTTGAAGAATTTCTGGTAGCTGTAAAGATTGACGAATTTTGAGGGTAACTTCAGCAAATAGTTCTACCCGTTGGTGATGGAGATTTAGTTCTGTTGCTTCTTGCTGTATAGAATCTGTAATGTCTCTAAAAACTAGTAAGTTATGGTGGGGGAGGAAATCTTTAACCAGGCTATATTCAGCCACCTTAGTTTTTCCCTGTGGTTGTTTGAGCTGAATTTTGGCTCGCTTTTGTACCTGTTGACTATCTATAGATGACAGCAAGAAATCACCGATTAATTTACCAATCAGCTTTTTTTTTGTTGCGCCAAATAACTTACAAGCAGCAGGATTGAGTTCTACTATGTGATCTTGGCGATCAAGAATGGCGATCGCTTCTGAAGAATGTTTATATACTGCTTCTAAGAATAACTTTTTGGTTGGAGATTTTTTTGCTCCCGCCATGATTAAATTTGTAATTATTTTTATATAATTATTTTTATTAAATAAGTTTAACTTGAATTAAACTTTGTTATATCAAGGCGACACTAAAATTAACTAACTATATTAAATAATGTCTCGCACCAAAGATTACCGTTTGCAGCTATAAGCTTTTTTGATAACAGTTTCTTGTCAAAGAGATAGAAGCTTGCTCAATAGCATTATAGTTAAGTAATATCATTTTTTTGGTATTAATCGCATTAAAGACAAAGACCACTCCTTGAATTCGATAGCTATCTTTAATTCGACTTCTGCTTCTATGATATTGTTGGTTGTTACTTGATATTTTCTTTACCTTTGCATATACGGAAGAGATAAGCTTTTGCCTTAAGCACCAAGCTTATCTCAATCTCATTAAGCTCCAGATAGTTGAATCGTTAATTTAGAAATATCAACTTATTGGATCTAGTTATTCTATTGCCTCAAAGGTTGTCACTTCAGAAATCGAAGTTTTTCCTAATTAGTTGTGATTATGTTTGGGTTCATAAAACACGGTTTCTATTGGTTGAGAATAAGCCAACGCTTTAGTCCGAGTCTTGGGCTGTTCGTACAGTTGCGTCGAGTTATTGTTACCGTATCCAAACATTTCCTGAGCCTTTGACGGCTTAGAAGCCTGATATAAACTGTACTTTTGGGTTTGATAAGTAGTTTGATACAGTGTATTTTCAACACCATTAATCCTTGTCAAATCAGGTTGCTCAATTCCCTGAGACGGACGATAAAAGTAATCTCCAAAGGGTTGCTTTTGTTTGAGATAGGGTTGAGACTCAGCTTGAGGTATTCTATATTGTAGCCAGGGAAAAGGTTGAGGCTGTGAATTTATTGGCTGCTGATACACTAACTGCGGATTTTCATCTGCTAACATCAGATTCCACTGCCAGTTTTTGAACATTTTGCCGATAAAGGTGTTAGATAAGTCAATAAATCGGGCAATTGCTGCCCACCAGGGATATCGCTCCTGGGTTTTATTAGAAGCGTACATAGTAATAGTTTGACTTTAGCAGTAATTTTTCAAGTAGGCTCACCCGTAACTGAGGGTAGGCTTTAAAAGTAAGTTTTCAAGACCTATTTCAGACCATTAATTATATGATCGAGATAGACATCCATTTCTTGTCCCGCTTCAGTCCCCACCCGTTGAGTTACTACTTCTTTCATAGCCTGGAGAGCCTGAATTATCGGCTCAATAGGAACTCCAAGTGATGAGTAGGTGTCGTTTAAACCATTTAGTACTCGCTCATCTAGAATCGAGGTATCAGCTGCCAGCATCGCATAAGTGGCGTAACGCAAAAAGTAAGTTAAATCCCGTAGACAAGCTGCATAGCGTCTTGTGGGGTACATATTGCCCCCAGGGAGTGTAATATCTCCATATAGCAGGCTTTTTTCAACTGTTTGACTAATAATACTGGCAGCACTAGATCCGATTTTATTAGCTGCATTGACCCGTAAATTACCAGTTTGAAAGTATTTTTTGAGCTGGTCTAGTCGGTTACCCTCAAGATATTGACCTTTCTCATCAGCAGGGTTAATAAGGGAAGTAATTGTGTCTTGCATGAGTGTTTATTATTTTAATTACGAAGTTAGGTACAGAAAAAATGCGCTCTTGTATGCTTTAACTTGTCTCTCCTCAGAGCCTAGATTTTTTACGCTTAAACCAAGTCCTCAAGAGGTTTAAAAGAGATACATCTCCTAAAAGGCACGTATGAGCTGATCGAAATAAGGACCAGCTAAGGCAGCTTCCTCTGAAGTTAATAGACCCATCGCAACTGACTTTAAGCAGCGCATTGCTAACTTCAGATTAGCTAGGGGAACTTGTAGAGAGGTATACATATCGCGCATCCCATCTAGTCCAATGTCTTCTAAGGGCTTAGAATTACCAGCCAGAACGCAATAACTGACTAGGCGAATGTACCATCCTTGATCTCGTTGGCAAAGGGCTGTTTTTTGTGAATCGCCGCTGTTGCTAGGAGTATTAGAACACTGAGACCAGAACTGCTTACTGCCTTGGTCGACAATTTTCTGTTCGTTAGCTGCCAGTTTTTGGGCAGCACTAATACGTACACCACCTTTGTTGAAAAAATCTTGAAGCTGAGTTAGCTCGGCGCTACTCAAAAATCGATCGGACATATCTGATTGAGCAATTACTTTAGCTACAATACTCATTGATGAATTTTCCTCTAAATTGATACTACTTTCTCTGGGCAAATTTTCATTTGAAAACTTACCTCCAAACCGAAATAAATTTTTAAAATAAACTCTAAAAATTTATCGATCTACTAAACAAACAAGGATTAAAAATGATTCGGAAAAATGTTTCTATTAATAATCACTTTTTTGTTTAAATTGGTGCTTTTTTAAAGCCGTTTTATAAAATTTAAACGTTTTCTTTTCTATGTTTAGAATATCATATCTAAATTCTTATTTAATAAAGGTTAACATATATTTTGGGGATTTAAAAAACTATAAAACTTGCTATTTTTCTGTGTTTTCAGCATTTTTATCGAATTAATGCTTTTGCTCAAAGTTATTGATACTTAATAAATAAAATGCTTAAAGTTAAATAAACTAAACATTTTTTGAGTTAGTTTTTTACCAAATCATAGATTTTTATCAATTATTTTATATAAGATTAAGAAATGAAATTACCTCAGTCATTGGTAGGGGTATTTCATTCTAAAGAGAGACAAAATATGGTTATTTCAAGCAGCTATATGTCAAAAGTTTTAAGGGCAATTAAACAGCATTTGAGTTACATAACGATCTGTCCAAGCCTTACCCATATAAAATTAATTTGGGGTAGATTAGCCAGACCTTGACTGTAAGCAGGAGCTAGAGTGCGATCGCGATTGACAGGAGACAGATCGACAATTGCTGCTGCGATACCAGACTGGCTTCCCACCAAATCTACGCCAAATATAGGTAGGTCGTAGTTAGTGCGGGGGAACATGACACAGTGCAGAATATCCAGGCGATCGCCTACTTGAGCTAACTCTAAATAGAGAAGACTTAAATTGAGTAACCATTGGCTCTGTTATATTTTAAAATTTAAGCAAAATTCAAACAAAATTCAAAGTTAATTTAAAACCATCAATCGTAGGAGCTTTATCGAGCAAGCCCCTACAGCTAAATGACTTAAAATTATTTTGGACGAGCAAAATCAATTTTGATGATCTTTAGCAGCTGGTTTTTTTGGGTGTCTAGTAGCTTCAGTTTCTTCAAGTGCTTCAGTATTATCCTTTTGTTCCTGCTGCTTCAAAGCTTCGAGAGATTGAATACTGACAATAGTTCCTCCCATTTTGCCAATACGCTGCATCTCTTCGTTCATCCGACTATAAGGAACAGATACAAAGGCGCTGCTACTGCTGCGAAAAGCATAGTCATTGCTATCATTGGCTTGATTTTGCTTCAATCCCGTAACTTCATACACAAAAATACGATTGTTTGATGAAGAACTCGATCGCCCGCTAATTACTGATTTTCCTAACATCTTTTTAAGTCCTTTAAGCTAAGGTAACGCTGGCAACCTTTCCACCCATTTTGTTAATTTTTTTCAACGTGGGGGTAAGTTTATCGTAGGGTACTAAAATGGCTCGACTAACTCGACGCACCTTGGGATATCTAGGCAAATTCATTGCTGATATTTCAATGCGATAAATACGATTATCTTGATTTGCAGTTCTGAATGCTTTGTTGGGTGCGTTTCCTTGACTAGATTCTTGATAACCCCAGCCAGTTCCTCCACCTGAAGGTGCGATCACCGCAGAAGAAGCATTTTGCGCCAAGTCTTTAGCTAAGCGGGATGTTTTTCCTGCAATCTGAGAGCGATCGCTATTGGCATAACCCCGATATAGTTGGAACATACGGGTGAAACCCACCATTTTCTGTGCTGGTTGAGTTGCAAAACCGATGTAATAGGGAACTATATTGTCACCAAAGTTGGCTTCATATTCTGCCGAGTCGATATAGTCGTCGATATCTGCCTCATAACCCTTATTTTGATAAAGATCGAGGTGATAAATCACTTCAGACTCGTCATAAGCTGCTCGCCCTAGCAAATGCTTGAGATTTAACTCAATTACTCTAGTTTGAAAATTGTCATAAAAGAACTTGGTTTTATAGAGTTCTGATTTAGCTACCGCCCGCACAAATTCTCGCACCGTCAGCGAACCATTACACAGTAAAGATTCTGTAGCGGTTAACCGCTCGGACTGCATAATATAGTCGTTGCCCAGAACCTGACGATAGACAGCATTAATTACTGTTTTGGCGTCGTCTTGAGTCCAATTGGAACGTAATTCTAAAGGTTTGCGATCGTTAAAAGCAGAAACCCCTAAACGAGAAGCTGCTGTTGTAATTGCCACTTACTATTCTCCTGATTATTAATTAAAACTAAGCATTGGTAATGCTGAGAATGCGACTACCCTGCTTGTTTAGCTTTTGCATAGTTGCAGAAAGTCTTTCGTAAGGAACGACATATTCCTGCATACTGCGACGTACTTGGGGTGCGCGTCCCACTGTTCCTTTAGTAACTTTTACCCGATATAATCCGCCTCGATCCGTAATGGTTGTACCAGAAAGAGAACCATTGCCTCCAGGACTACGCACGGCAGTTGCCATATTACGAGCTAAATCATAGGTTAAGCGAGGGCTACCTGTGTTACCTTGAGAGCGATCGCTATTGGCATAACCTTGATATAGTTGGAACATTCTGGTAAACCCAACAGTTTTTTGTCCTGCTTGGGTGGAAAAACCCCGATAAAAGGGAACAATATTATCGCCAAAGCTCTGCACATATTCCTCAGAATCGATATAAGAATCGATATCTGCTTCAAAGCCCTGATTTTGATAGAGATCGAGATGTTCGATGATTTCCGATTCATCGTAGGGGGCACGACCGAGTAAGTGTTTGAAGTTCAACTCAATCGTACGAACCTGATAGTTGTTATAAAAGAATTTTGATTTATAAAGTTCTGATTTTGCTACTGCTCTAACAAAGTCACGCACTGAGATTGAACCATCTGCGAGCAGAGATTCCGCACCGCTTAGACGTTCTGATTTCATCAAATGCTCGTTGCCTAAAACGTGTCGATACACTGCGGCGATCGCCGTGACAGCATCTTCTTTATTCCAATTGGGACGTAGTTCTACTATGTTAGTCTCGTCGAAAGCAGAAATTCCTAGGCGTGATGCTGCTGTAATTGCCATTGGTTATACTCCTGATTTTTTTTTGATAGGTACATTAAAAAAAGTGCCTGGAATTACAGTTGACCATTAAACAAACTAGTAAAGCTCAATAGTCATCTGGGATTCCAAGCTACTAGAAAATCTAGCTTAGAGCGTTAATTGCATACTCAATGTAGGAGTTAGCTTCCACAGCAGGATCGCCACTTAAACCATGATTAGCTTTAATGTATTTAAGAGCTTCTACATACCAGCTAGGAGAAAGCTCGAAAGTAGTGTTAATTTCCGCAACTCCCGCAATTAGATAATCATCCATAGGGCCCGTGCCACCAGCAACTAGACAGTAGGTGATCATTCGTAAATAATAACCAATGTCGCGAGCGCATTTAGCTTTACCTTCAGGAGTAGAGGCATAATTTGGTCCCTGCATTTGAGTAGTGTAGGGAAACTTGGTGTAAACTGCTTGCGCTGCACCTTCAACTAGTTTGTCTGCTTGATTAGTTAATCCTTGAGCAGCTTCTAAACTTGCGTTAGCCTGGCGAAAACGACCAAAGGCAGTTTGAATTTCGCTACTACTTAAGAAACGACCTTGAGAATCAGCAGCCGATACTGCTTCGGTTATAGGAGTCTTCATGGATAAAATACCTCTGGGAATAATGTTTTACTATGTTTAACTAAAAGATGAATTGAGGTAGGAATAAATTAACCTACAGCAGAAGCAGCACGATCAAAGTAACTGGATACTTCTGACATTAGAGAACTACAGTCTCCTTGAGTTACACCATTCTTGTCATTAGCTAAAGCGATCGCCGCTGCCTTCATTTTGTTTACAGCTTCCGCTACAGAACCACCAGGAACACCTAATGCTACATAAGTTTCTCTTAAACCATTTAAGCAACGATCTTCTAAAACACTGCCATCGCCAGAAAAAGTAGCATATGTAACATAGCGCAAGATAATTTCCATGTCTCTTAAACAAGCAGCCATGCGACGGTTAGTATAGGCGTTACCACCAGGGGCAATTAACTGAGGCTGTTCAGCAAACAGAACACGAGCAGCATTAGCAACAATAGCGGAAGAGTTTCCTGTGATGCGGTTTACAACATCCATTCGTTTGTTGCTATCTGCCACCATACTTTTAAGTGCATCAAACTGACCTTGATTGAGATAGTCACCTCTAGCATCAGCTTGAGAAATCACTCTGGTAAATGCGTCAAACATCAATATTTCTCCTAAATCTTAGATTTACACCAAATGATTTTTTTAGAAAACTGATTCCTAACTTTGCTTTACAGAATAGAAGTTTTCAACTCTTTAAAAAGTTAGGAGATTCAGTGACATTTGGATAACACTTATTCAATCAAAGTCTTTGTGCAGTTCTTGTGCAATCAGGTCTTGAGAAAATAAAGTTTTGTATGTTTTTGTGATGATAAGTTTATTTTTTACCGTGTCTAATATCATTAATCCTTTCTGAGATAATTTGGTAATCCTGTTTTTTGTTGATTGACCAGAATTACCACGATTTACTCTTGGTTAGCTTTAGAGATTTTTTCTTCGTCTTGTTGCGCGAATGAGGAGTAATTACTAATCACCAATCATCAATCACTAATCATTCTTGTTTAAAAGTAACTGGCTGATAGCTATCTGTAGGCTGAATTGCCGAAATTTTATCCACATCTTGATTAATACAGCCATCCCGCTTACCTGCCACATATTGACAAACTCTTGCCCAAAGCCTTGTGCGATCGCCTGGTTTCCCAGAACTAAATATTACCTCGCGATCATTTTTGATTTGAACTTGACAAACGGGGCAAATTTCGATGTTTTCTGAGGACATAAAACCTTACCAACTACTATTGATTGCCTTATTATCATACGTATTTTTGTCGTTAATGCTAACTATTACCCTACGATCTCGTTCAAACATAAAGTCGATCTGTTTTTATTGGCTTGCATTGACTGGAGCAGCGCTACAATGCAAATAATGCCGTCTTAGTCGCCTTGGATTGATGACATATACTACCGACGAACTAATTAAAATATTAGACTGTGAGCTAAAAGAAAATTGGAAGGGTAAGCGTGTAGTCTTATCCTCGGCACAGCGTATTAATGATCCAGTAGTTGCTAAAGCTCTTAATATGGATCAGGTAAATAAGGTTTTTGCCTATCGTGATTTTCGTAGCCAAATTCATGAATACCAACAGCAACACGGAGTTTCGGGCATAATTTGGCGTTCTTGCACTTTCAAGCAACAGAGTATTACTTATCCTGAAATTCACAATCAATTGATTCCAGTAGAGGGAGATAAAGAAATACTAATTGCTGCTCGAACTAAAATCTTAAATTTTTGGGAACGGGTTACTTCCCAGATGAAGTTTTGGTTAGTTAACCATCAAAAAGATCGTCAAGGCAATCACCATCAACTAATATCCAAGGAATATCTGCGTAAATTAATTAGTCAAACAGAATGGGCAGAAATTGATGCTGCCCGTACTGAAATCTATCTGGGCTTATGCTGGGGCGATCCGCAAGAATCTCAGTATCAGTGGGCCAAGCCAAAATCAGGTTGCGATCGCATTATCGCTACAGTATCGGAACCGAGCGCAATCAAGATATAGTAGTCTAAGCTAATATCTGATCTGCCTCAATTAACTAAAATTTTGTACTGAAATTTATGTCTCAACAACACGCAGTAGGGGTAATTCAAACTTTGGGTTTTCCCTCTATTTTAGCAGCTGCGGATGCTATGTTAAAAGCTGCTCGCGTTACTCTAGTGTATTTTGATAAGGGCGAAAGTGGTACTTTTGTAATTGCGATTCGTGGTCCAATTTCTGAAGTAAGACCTTCGATGGCAGCAGGAATAATAGCAGCCGAAAATACTTTTGGGGGAGAGGTAATAACTCACTATACTGTGCCTAATCCCCCAGACAATGTAGTTGCTGTTTTGCCAATTGAATATACTCCAGAGGTAGAGCAATATCGCTTTTAAGCAATGACTAATAGATAGCTGAATCTATGTTAAAACTACCCCTAGTCAGCTAAGATTAGTATTCGTATCAAGTAATTTTGAATTACTAAATTTGTATTTGTAATTAATTTTGTAATTAAATAATTTAAGGAGCAAAAATTTATGCCATCTCAATCTGCTGTAGGCTCGATTGAAACAAAAGGATTTCCAGGTATTCTTGCCGCTGCTGATGCTATGGTAAAAGCTGGTCGTGTTACTCTAGTCGGCTATATTCGTGTCGGTAGCGCCCGTTTTAGCGTTAATATTCGTGGAGATGTCTCAGAAGTTAAAACCGCTATGGCTGCGGGGATCGAGGCGGTCAAAAAAGCTGAAGGAGCTACTTTAGAGTCGTGGGTAATTATTCCTCGTCCCCATGAAAATGTTTGTGCTGTTCTGCCAATTGACTACACCGAAGCTGTTATGCCCTATCTAGATCAAGTAGAAGGCAGAACTTTACCCGTTGCCCCAAATAATTAAACTCAGCTCAAGTAGCAATATTGAACTGAGTGGCGTTGTTCTTCTGATTATTCTCTATAGCTGCAAACTTCATTTCCTAGAGATTATTATTGCGCAACCTCACCTTATAAGTCTCTGATGGATTGGACTTTGCTTTCTACCCATTAGAGACTTAGTTAACTCAAACTCATGCTACTTAGCAGTTTTCTTTTGATAGCTCTAACATAAAGAAAAATTGGAAATTGATAATACTCGATAATTAGCCAGATTACGCAAAATAGATGAGCGCAGAAAGTTAAGATTGTCCACATTAAAGGAAGCCAGGATAACAAGCTACCGTTCATGGGTGGAAACAGGTATACTCCAAGAGCAATAATGGCGGTAGGAATCAGCACAAAAGCGATCGCCAGCAAAATATAAACCACTCCGACTTGTGATCCCTCTCGGTAAATCCCCTTCCAAACTTTACCATTCCAATACCAGGTCAAAGGTAGTTGGCTATCTGCCATCTTTAGCAATTGTTTATCGAAGTTGGTAGTGAAAATATGCTGACAAAAGCTACAGGCAAAAGTTTCCATTAAGGGCATTTCTGCCACTTTGCCATGACGACAGACAGGACAAGGATATGTTCCTTGGCAGTGAAAACGGTTGAATTGTGACCATTCTTGTTGTAAAAGATCGGTACTAGGGTGGAGTGAGCGCTGAAAATTATGAACGTTAGACATATAACTTGATAATGCCGTTAATACTTGTGACCGTGCTGCTAGCTATGAGAATCATCCAGCTGCTAGGTGGCATGGAGATAAACAAGAGATTGCTTGGTCGTATCGACAAGGTAAAGCGATCAAAATGTTGCCCCATATCAACTGTGATCATTATGACTAATCCTAGTCCTAGATTGTAATTATAGCTAGCTAGCTATGACTGCTGAACAGTCGTAACCATTTTCGATATAAATGTCAATATTAATTTGCAAAATAAACTTTTGTTGCCGATATTTAAGCTAAATCAGGGGGAATTTTGGTTAGCTGCTCAATCTGCTGTCGAATTAGCTGGGATAAGCGATCGCGTTTTATTTCAACTCCGTGATTGAGATTTAGCGAATTCTCTAGGAAAATGATGCTGTCTACTTGCTCTAGGGAAAAGAGTCGAAACAAAAGCTGCACCACAGAAATTGGCATGGCGATCAAATTTGGATTGGCTGTACCTTGAAAAGTTGCTGCATCCTGTACGGAGACGAAGGCATAAATTACTGTTTTTGACTGCTGTAGTTGAGGATTAGCAATTGTGGTTAAAACCCAATCCTCATCTAGGTTTTGCAGAACATAATATTCGAGATGCTGCAACTGTTGGGCAAATGATTTTAAGACAGGAGCGATCGCGCCTTCGACAACTGCGCTGGGTACGCCATAGTTAGCGGCATCGTTGATAATTATTTGTAACTGTTGCTCCAGTGTCATTGGTAGCTGCGGTGAGTTGTTCCTCATGGATAAGGATAAGTAATTTTTAGTTTTCAGTTGAGTAATTTTATCTTGTGTAAATAACAGGGAATTACTCAACAAATAAAGTCGCTCTGAAATTAAGCTTTGGCTTTTTTTTGCTTATTTTTCTTTTTGTCGGCTTGTTTGGCTTGTTTTGCCTCTTTTTTCGCTGCCTTTAAATTTGCTTCAGCCTCTTGTCTGGCTTTCTCTTTTTCTTCGGCAATTTTATCAAGATAGTAGTGATAATCTCCACGATAAACAACCAATTCTCCATCACGAATTTCCACAATTTTATTAGCCGTCTGAGAAATAAAATAGCGATCGTGAGACACAATTAACACAGTGCCATCATAATGCTGTAAAGCTTCTTCCAGCATTTCTTTCGCAGGAATATCAAGGTGGTTAGTCGGCTCGTCTAAAATCAAGAAATTAGCAGGCTTGAGGAGCATTTTCGCTAAAGCTAATCGCGCTTTCTCTCCACCACTTAAAGCTTCTACTTTGTTAAAGGCGCTGTCCCCACTAAACAAAAACTGTCCTAATAGAGTCCGTACCTGCTCGTTTTTCCAGTCAGGAACTTCATCATGGATCGTATCCATGACGGTTTTATTCAAGTCCAAAGCTTCGGCTTGATTCTGCTCAAAATAGCCAGGAACAACGTTATGTTTACCCAGTTCAATCTTGCCCTCATCAAACTTTTCCATCCCCATTGCCATCCGCAACAGAGTCGATTTTCCTGCACCATTAGGACCCAAAATAGCGATGCGATCGCCTCGTTCAATGGTTAACCCTGCCCCTAAAAATAAAATATTATTATTATAAGCATGGACTAAATCCTCAATAATCAGCACTTCTCGACCACTTCTAGGTGATGGTGGAAAGCGAAACTTAAGAGTTCTTAGGTTAGCTACTGGTGCTTCAACCAACTCAACCTTATCTAGCTGCTTTTCTCTACTTTTTGCTTGAGTACTACGGGTGGCGCTGGCTCTGAATTTTTCGATAAATTCTTGTTGTTTAGCAATTTCTTTTTGCTGTCGTTCATAAGTCGATCCCTGAGCTAGTCGAGCTTCGGCTTTCTGCTGAAGGTAGGAGGAATAATTGCCTAAATAGGTAGTGGAGACACCTCGTTCCGTTTCCACAATTTTGGTGCAAAGGCGATCGAGAAACTCACGGTCATGAGAGACAATCACCATCGGCGTATTAATCCCTCTTAAATAGTTTTCTAACCACTCAATTGTTTCTAAATCTAGGTGGTTAGTCGGCTCATCCAGTAGCAGCAAATCTGGCTCTTGCAGCAAAATTTTTCCCAAACTCATTCGCATTTGCCAACCGCCACTATAAGAACTTACTAGGCGATCGCCATCTTCTGAACCAAACCCCATCTCAGGCAAAATCTTCTCGATTTGAGCATCCAGAGTATAACCTTCTAAAGCTTCAAATTGACGCTGTAGCTTATCTAACTTATGAATTAAACGATCAAGTTGTTCGCCATCAGCCGTTTCCATATCCTGCTGCACCTGATGCATCTGCTGCTGAATCTCGTTGGCTTCCACAAAAACCGTCCAAAATTCTTCGTAAACGGTGCGGGTTGGCTCTACCTCAAATTCCTGGGTTAGATAAGCAATCTTGAGGCTGGTGGGGCGAATTACTTCTCCTGATGTGGCTTCAATTTCACCACTAATAATTTTAAGTTGAGTCGATTTTCCTGCGCCATTGACTCCCACTAACCCTACTCTTTCGCCAGGTTTGACTTCCCAAGTAACATCTTTGAGAACTTCTCCCGTCGTATAAGTTTTACTGATATGTTCAAGTCGCAACATGGATGTCTCCTGTAATGATTGCAATGTAGCAGGGCAAAATACTTGGCTTTAATATTTATTTTTGTTACATTTTTGTCTGAATTTATATTATATGATTAATGAATTGAAATGTTTAACTATTTTGCCGATCACTTGGCTGCCGAACTGAAGATAAAAGTAATAGTGCAGTAATATTGTATTGCTGACGTTTTTTAAAAGCGATGATTGTTAGCTTCAACTATAAAATTAGTTTAAAGATAGTAGCATCTGCACAAATAATTTTTGTGTAATTTTTGCAGCAATCAGATATTATTAATATTTATGAAATAAATTGAATACACAGGCAAAATAACTAGTTATTAAAATGTGTCCAGCGCTTAATCTGCTTGAAAAAGGTAGTTGTTTTTACTATTTTTCAGACTAATCTTTATGAGCTAATTTTCCAATAAATCTATAAGTCTATAAGTCTAATTTAGTTTCATTGATATATTTATTATTTTTGTTGCGATGACTACAGTTTTAATAGTTGATGACCTAGGCAGTATTAGAGAATTTTTGAAAATCAATTTATCTAGTGAACCAGATCTGAAGGTAGTTGGTTTAGCCGATAATGGTCAAGGAGCGATCGCTCAGACAGAAGAACATCAACCAGATATTATCCTAATGGATATTAATATGCCAGGGGAGATTGATGGGATAGAGGCAACAGAGAGAATTGTAAACCGTTTTCCTCAGAGCAAGATTTTGCTCCTGACTACCCAAGATGATAAAAAGCAGTTGGAACGCGCTCTTAAAGCAGGGTCTAGAGGCTATATTCTCAAAAATACCAGCATTAAAGATCTGGCTAATATCATTCGTTTAACAGAAAAAGGCTTTTTTCAAATTGGTCCTGTATTGGGTGATTGGGATGGCACACTGCATCAGGTTGCGCAGGTAGGCGCTGGAAATTTAGAAATAACTAAAATCGGTGGAGCAAATGCCATCATGTCTCATGATTTTGATTATCCTCTAGAAGCTCGTCAAACTAAGCAAATGAATCATTCTCTGTCTAACTTCAGTGCAGAGCTGGTGCAATTGCAGGCAACGATTAAATCTCAAGAAAATACAATTATGAATCTGACTCATCAATATTCTCAGGTTCAACAAGAAATCAACAGTAAATTCAGAAACAAGCGCTCCCCAGGCAAAAATCTCAATTCGATTTACTATGGTTCTATCTTCACCAAAAGCCGATCTCAAAATCAACGTCATCTTTTGTTTATTGGCAGTTTTTTCTTGGGAGTTATCAGTGTAATGTTTTTGATGCTGCTCGTTATGGTAATCGGCTAAATATAATTAACCTCAGTTCGGGTTAAGAACATTAATCGGTGGAGGTTTAGTTGCTTAAGGCGGTGTCACCAATTAACTTAGATTCCCTTGCGCCAAAAATTACTTCAGGCTGACTGTAATATTTAAATTCCAGCAAATTATAAAATGGATCTTCGAGAAAAAAGCAGTGATGCTCTAAAGGCTGATGGGGAAAACGCAACTTGGGAGGGTGATAAAAGGTAATATTTTTTGCTTGAGCGCGATCGCATAATTGTTGCCAAGCTGATTTAGTCGGTAAGATTAAACCTAGATGTCGAGGATAAATTCCAGGCTGTCTGGTCAATGGGTCTTGAGTAACATGACCGACTAATTGAGTACCGTAAAAATTAAAAATTACCGCTGATTTATTTTCACGACCAACTGCACAACCTAAACTATCGGCATAAAATTCCTTAGCTCGAGCCACATTATCTATAGGAATAGCTAAATGAAAAATAGCTGTAGTCATCATAATTTTAAAGCTAGCAACTATAAATGTAGTTGAGGCTTATATTCTAGCTATTTTCTGGCTTGTGTGAAGCATTAATCAAGATTCTCATCTTACTTTTTCTGGTTGTATTAAAATTATCGCCCTGATTAATAATCCAGTAACACTCTAACCCACTCAGGAGGAGGAGGAATGGGATTATCTAAGCGATCGAGCAACATTAATGCCACCAGGTGTACGGCGAACAAATAAACTAAGTTCTGAACTATGACTGAGCCAATCGCTAAGGTTTGAATCAAAGCAAAATTTGGTTGAGCCAAAATTCCTAATTGAAAAAATCCCCAATCGAGTAACTTAGTAATGTTAGTAATTACATATACCCAGAGATTTTCGCCAATGAGAATCGAATTGAGCCAAAACCGAAAAAACAACCCTAAAGAGCCAATCACAGCGCCTGAGACAATTGATACGAGCCAACTCAGGCGACGCTGCCAACATGTTCCTAACGCTACTCCCATCAATCCATAAGGCATCAAAAAAAACAGACTACGGATAGGTCCCATTAAGACCAACAGCAGCAATGAAGATACAATTGCTGCCATCCAAGCAGCACGATTACCCCGCCTCAAATAGATCAAGGCGATGGGAATGGGGAAAAAAATTTTGAGAACTGGACCTACAGGAAAATAAAAGTTTATTAGCCAAACCAAACTGGCTGTACTAGCTAGAAAAGCAGTTTCGACCATCACTACTGTATCAGTAGTAACTTTAGTCTGTTTGCTAGCTTTGGTTGGCAAGGACACTGGATAAGTATGAGTTACCTCAGCATCCTCTTGATCGACCCAATTAATTTCGTCTTCATCAACCTGATTTGTAACGTCAGACAATGAATCTTTGTAGTCTTTGGACATAGTAATTTGATTGGCTAAACCAAAGAAATATTGGAGGTTTGAATATACTAGCAGATAGTGTCTTCTAACGCTGGTAAGTTAGGAATACGCATAGAATCGGCATTCCTTTCAATTAAACCTTTTTTTTCTAGCTTAGTTAATACTCTGGTCACAGTTTCTCTGGCTAATCCGCTGAGGCTGCTAATTTCACGGTGGGGTAAATTGGGAATTTCCGTACCTCGATCGCCTGCGGTTCCTTGTCCTTCCACTAAAAATAAGATGGCATCAGCAACTCTAGAGATACTGCTAGCTTCTCGCAGTTGTAGCCGTCGATTCACTTGGCGCAAACGCTTTGCCATTAGCTGAACTAACTGAACTCCTGCCATTGGTTCAGTGTTAATTAAGTTAACAAAATCTTCAGCGGGAATTCTTCCAATCAATGTTTTGGTTAGAGAAATAGCATCCGTAGAACGAGGCATCTTGTCCATTGCTGCCATTTCACCAAATATTTCTCCTCTACCCAAAATATTGAGGGTAACTTCTTTGCCATCCAGATTATAAGTACGAATTTTTACCCATCCTTCGAGGATAAAATACACCGATCCGCCCCAATCATTTTCTAGTAATAGTACCTGATTAGGCGGATGAGAAATAGTGACAAAATGAGCAGCTATTTTATGAATACTGTCTTCTGGTAAATCAGTCATAAATGGAACTAATTGGATTAATTCATCATGATTGATATTAGACTCTAAATAACGAGATTGATCTTCCATGGAGAGTTGAGCTTACAGTTCTCTAGAAACATCTCCTTTGTATCATTAAAAAACGAATAATACCTTTAGTGAATATAGCTAGAAGAGATATAATTTCTTTTTCGATATCAGTAATACACAGTAAATCTAATCTTTTATTTCTAGCTTTAAACTAAATCTAACTATTTTAATTAGCCTAAATTACCATCTAAAAATTAACTTTGGTATAACTTATTACTGAAGCTTATCAATGCAATAACCATCTATTTAAAGATTTTTTAAATTAAATAATATCTGGTCTTCAAAAACATGATATTTTTCGGTAAAGATTTGGTAAAGAGACTCTTTAATCCTGGTATTTAAGCATCTTGAACAAATAATATTGCATAAAGAACATTGTCAAATTGTATTGATAATTAAACTTATTTTATTTAATTCTTTATTTTATGACTTCTCCTGCTAATCTTTATCCCAGAAATACTAGTACTAGGGTTCAGCCTTTGCGGGTAGAACGCCAAGTTCATGCTTCCGTGGTTAGCAAAACCAAACGAGCATTAGATATATTTGGTGCAATCGTTGGCTTGATGATTACAGGTTTGATTGCTATTCCCATTGCGATCGCCATGCAGTTTGACGATCCCGGTAAAATATTTTATAGTCAAACTCGCTGTGGATTTAGCGGTAAGCCTTTCACAATTTGGAAATTTCGCTCGATGATTGCTAATGCAGAGCAAAAAAGACATTTAGTTGAAAACCAAGCAATAGGACATATTTTTAAAAATGAAAACGATCCTCGTGTCACACGAGTAGGTCGTTTCTTACGTCGCACGAGCATAGATGAGTTTCCTCAGTTTTGGAATGTGCTTAAAGGTGAGATGAGCTTGGTTGGCACTCGACCACCGACAACTGCTGAAGTGGCCATGTACGAAGATCATCACTTTGAGCGCTTAAAAGTAAAGCCTGGGATTACAGGTGAATGGCAGGTTAGAGGTCGTTCAGAAATATTAGACTTTGAAGATATTGTCCGCCTGGATCTTGAATATCAGCAAAAATGGTCTTTCTTTTACGATCTTAAGTTGATTTTCCAAACTATCGCTGTCGTTTTGGCCCGTAAAGGAGCTTGTTGAATTGGGAATCTGGAACACACTATGATAAAACTTCCAGGTTTTACTCATCAACTGGTCAATACTTTATGAATCTACCAACTTGGATTACTCTATCTCGCCTGTTAGGACTGCCTTTTATTCTTTATCTACTCAACTACCCCACAACAGACAATCGTTGGCTCTGTGTGGGGATTTTTGTCGTTGCCGCTGGAACAGATTGGGTCGATGGTTATCTGGCTCGTCAACTCAATCAGGTGACCGAATTAGGTAAATTTCTCGATCCTCTAGTTGACAAATTATTAGTCTTAGGTACTTTTTTGGCATTAATTGAACTGCAACTTGTACCTGCTTGGGGAGTATTTATTATTTTAGCTAGAGAATTAGCGATCGCTGGATGGCGAGTTAATCCCAAACTAACAGGTAATGCCAGTATTTCAGGGGCAAATATCTGGGGAAAACTCAAAACCGTCATGCAAATTATCGCGATCGCTTTTTTAATTGCGCCTCTTTCTGCCGAATGGGTCACCACAACCAGCATTTTGTTTTGGCTAGCGGTAGCCTTAAGCCTTATCTCTGGCTGGATTTATATTGCGCCCAATATTTCATCATCTAAAGAAAAATCGATCTCAGAGTGATCTCTGCCTGATGCGAGATAGTCATGCTGGAAAGAATCTTTTAAACCAGATACCAGGTCATATTTTGGTTGCCAATCCAAGTCGGTTTTTGCCTGCTGGATGTCAGTAAAGAAGTGCTGTTGACGCATCGGGAAAGCCTTGCGTTTACCAAAGTCAAACTGAGCAGGATCGTAATGAACTAGTTGAATTTTTTCAAGAGATTTTCCCGCAGCCTCGGCACAGGCATAAGCTAATCCATCAAAAGTCACGTAGCGATCGCCTGAAAGATTGTAAATTTTGTTAATTGCAGTTTCATTGCCTAAAATCTTTGCCATGGCGATCGCCAAATCTTGAACATGACCAAACTGAGTCATATATTTACCGTTACCTGGAATAGGTAACGGGCGATCTCGGACAATACGATCAAAAAACCAGGCTTCTAAATCGTTATAGTTTTGAGGGCCGTAAATATAACAAGGGCGTACCGATGTCCAGGGAATACCTGATTCAGCCAGATATGCCTCGGTGTGATGTTTACCCTTATGGCGACTATTAGGATCGACAGGATCGCCTTCTCGGTGGGGCATTTGCTCAGTGGGGAGATATACCCCCGCCGAACTTACATAGACAAAATGCTGAAGCTGACCATGAAAGATTTCTACCAGAGGTTGAGTGTCGCTTAACTCTCTACCGTTGTTATCAAAGATGGCATCAAAGTTTTCTGCTGATAGTTTTTCTTTAAGTTGATTAGTATCTTTGCGATCGCCTTGAATCTGCTTGATTCCTGTTACTGGAGTAGGATGATTACCTCGATTAAACAAAACCACCTCATGTCCCTGTTCAACCAAAACTTTTGTGAGATAAACTCCAATAAAACGAGTCCCCCCCATAATTAAAATTCGCATGACCTACCTCTTTTAGCACTAACACTACATCCTAAAACGTTGCCGACCATTGTGGACTATTTTAGAGGGATCAACATCTTGATCTAACTTTTAACTTGTACGGGCGAACGCCCTCAAGGATTCCCTAAAGGGTATATGCGAAGCGGGACGCGATCTGCGGAGCGGTATCTCCAACTATGCGACTTGTACCGCTTAGTTCGGTAGACAAGTCCTTTAGGACGTAAGGAGCTAATCCTTATGCGAAGCGGCTTGCACTTATCGCATTGAGTGTATCCTAAAGGATACCTTCGGACGATGCCCAGCTTATACTAAAGGATACCGCTTCGCATATGCTTTAGTATAAGCTGAGTCTAACGACTTGAAGAGCGCAATCGCGTCGCCGTTCGTCCCTGACCTGAGTTTTGACTTAGCCAATATCTTTAAACCCTGCAAGAAATCTAATTATTAACTGCCTGTTTCATATATTTTCCCCACAAACTAGCTGCTTGATAGCTACTACCACTAGTAGGAGAGTTATCATCATTTCCTAGCCAAATCCCTGTTACCAAGTCTCGATCTGGGAGATAGCCAATAAACCAAAGATCGACGTTTTGATCTGTTGTCCCAGTTTTACCTGCTGCACCCTGGTCGATATAAGCTGCTTTCCCCGTACCTTCTTCTACTGCTATTTGCAACATATCTGTTAGCTCATCGGTGACATCTTGAGCGATCGCATCATGATAAGTCTCTTTGTCATCCTCATAGGTATAAATTACCCGACAAGTATCGCTTTTTTTAGAATCTTTGCAGTCACTACCATCCAAAATACGGTTAATAGCATGGGGTTTATTCCAAATACCGTCATTAGCGATGGTGGCATAAGCGCCAGTCATTTCTAGTACAGTCGCTTCACTTTGCCCGATCACCAATCCAGGAGCTTCTGTGAGGGGGGAAGCTACGCCAAATCGTTGCGCTACATCCATAACCTTTTGCAGCCCGACCTCTTGGGCTACTCGCAGGGCAACAACGTTTTCTGACTGAGCTAAACCCTGGTATATATCAATATCGCCACTGCTGCGCTCACAACCCCGATATTGCTGTCCTTGCCAAGATAGAGGCGCACAAGAATATTCTGTATTGGGATCTATGCCCTCTTCAAGAGCTGCGGCATAGGCAAAGATTTTAAAAGTTGAACCAGGCTGTCTTTTTGCCTGTACTACCCGATTAAATTGACTTTCTCCGTAGTTTACGCCTCCAACTAAAGCCAAAATATTACCGTTTTTACGATCCAATGTTACTACTGCCCCTTGAGCATACCCGAGGCGATCGCCGTCATTGCTAATAGAAGATTCTAGAGATTGTTCCGCTTCTTGTTGTAAGGTAGGATCGAGGGCTGTTTCGATAATAAAATTACCTTCCTCCGCTACGTCTGAACCTAATAATTCTTGCAGTTCATCGATGACGTAACTGTAAAAATAGGGTGCTATAGTACTGGAGAAACTTTCACGAGCGCTAGGACTTACTTCAATACGCGATCGCCTTGCCCGATCTGCTTCTTCTTTATTTACCATGCCTAGTTTGACCATGCGATCGATAATACGGTTTCGCAGAGCGATGGCAGTATCATAGTCTTTAACAGGGTTATAGGCATTAGGTGCGGGCAAAATAGCCACTAAGGTTGCTGCTTCTGAAAGATCTAGATCCTTTGCCGACTTGTCAAAATAAAACTGGGCTGCATCTTCAAAACCATAGCTACCGATACCTAAATAAACTCGATTGAGATAGGTTTTTAGAATAAAATCTTTGCTATAAAAAGTTTCTAGTTTTAAAGCTACTATAGCTTCTCGCAGTTTTCGTCCCGCTGTGTTTTGTCTGCCAACTTCAGCAAACAGACTACGAGCTAGCTGTTGTGTCAAAGTACTTGCACCTTGACGCAATTCAGAAGATGTGAAGTTAATGACTAATGCCCGCGTCACACCAATGGGATCGACGCCAAAATGCCAATAAAAGCGACTGTCTTCCGAGGCGATCGCCGCATCGGGTAAATAAGGGGAAAAATCTGAGAGTTTTTTTAGCTCACGGTGAGTATTATTGCTGGCGGTAGGATTAATCGGAGTTTCACCATCTTCGGCATAAACCACAATTGGCAGAGTCGATTCTTGAGGAATTGGATAGACAGGTACTTTAAACCACTCAATACTCAAAAATAATAATAGCAGCCCCAATATGCCCACCAAACTATAAAGACAATAGCGGAGCAAGTAGATCCACCAAGGAGGCGGATTAAAATACTCGACAGTCACCCCCGCAGCCAATTCTGGAGGGCCCAGGGTAAAACTTTCTCCATGAAACAAAGATAGAGTTTGCAGACGACGTTTACCGCGATAGATCCCATTAGTAGATTTTTCGTCCTGAATAATAAAAGACCTGGGCTTTTTACGGTTTCTTTTAATAGTCAAATGAGTTTGACTAACGACAGGGTTGCGGATACTAATATCACAGCGAGAACTTCTGCCTAAAGTATAGCGATCGCCCACCAACGGATATTTTTGTTTTTTGCCGTTCGCTTCTTTAATTCTCAATTCTGGGGTTACTGTCCCTGATTTAAAATTGGCAGCATTAAAATTAACCTTAGACTGAATTCGCTGCACTACTTGAGTAACAGCTTTACTAATAGGTGATTTAGCATTGTCGTTGTCACCATTGGCAGGAGGTTTACTAGTCATTGAGTCAACTCGCTTCAAGAACACCAGAATGGTAAATTATCCTAATTGTAAGAAATTTCACCACAGGTTGATTTTGCCAGTTAATCTTCTTTTTGTCTGTTTTGAAATTAATTTGAAATTAAATGACACAGCCCAATCAAGATCGCTGAATTGATTGATGAAATTTGGAGTATAACATTGCCTTGACAGGAGATTTACCAATAATGTGTTGCTGAATTACAGTTTCAACTTCCTCTGGATGAACTTGGGAATACCAGGTTTGGTCTGGTTCAACCACAACCATTGACCCATTACCACACTGTCCTAAACAGGGAACAGACATCAGTTCGACATCAGAAGGTAAGTTTTGGGCAAAATTATCCCAGACAGCTTCTGCTTGATATTTACGGCAGCTACGCCCGCGACATACCACTACTTTTGCTGTTGATGAGGTTGATGAAGATGCTGAACTTTTAGCGATCGCTGGTAACTCTATTTCTGACGTCATTACTGCACAATTAAAGTAAATATAATTTTGCTTTTAGTTACAATAGTTACAATTCTGTCAATTTTAAAACAGCTTTCGGAAGATATAATTCGCCTTCACTTTAGAACTTCAGATCGGCAAATTCTTAACTGAATTAATGAAATATTTAATTTATGCTGCTAAATCTTAACTTTTTCAATACCCCAGGGGGGCATTTAGGTAAAATGTGCTAGCTTAATTAGTAATCAGGAATTGGATTTTAGTTTATCTCTGCAAAATACGGCATATATCTCCTCTAAATCTGACTCACAACTTAATTCAACTTATTAAAGGAAGTAGTAAGTGGTTACAATCCCTCATCAATCAATATCGACAGTTCATGAGCATCACCATCATCATGAATCTGAACATAACCAAAACAATCGAGTAGCCGTATTATTAATGGGCTATGGCGAAGTGGAAAGTTATGCAGACTTTGCTAACTATAACGAACAGGCACTCAATCTTTTGACGGCTAAATTTGCCCCTGTTCCTACCTGGATTTATCCAGCGATCGCTAAATTATTAGCAATTTTTGATCTTCATGAGTGGAGTCATCAGCACAATAATTTTATTTCCCCTCACAACGCTATCTTTGAAGAGCAAAGAGCAGGTATTGAAAAAGAACTTCAAGAAACCTGGGGAGATAAGGTAACTGTTTTCAAAGCGTTTAACTTTTGTGCGCCTCATTTGCCTGAACAGGTACTAGCTGAAATTAAAGAGCAAGGCTTTGAGAAGATTTTAATTTATCCTTTGCTAGTAGTGGATTCTATTTTCACTAGCGGTATTGCTGTCGAGCAGGTGAATAAAGCCTTGGCACAGCAAGCCGATGGGGATGCTCATTGGTTGAAAAGTTCTCGCTATATTCCTTCCTTCTTCAACAAGCCAGAATATATTGATTTAATGGCGCAGATGGTGGAAGAAAAAATTGAGGCAGAATTAGCTCAAGGGCATCTAGCTTCGCAAATCGGCATCATTCTCATGAATCATGGTTGTCCCCATAAAGCCAAGGGATTTACTTCAGGTATTGACGAAAGCCAAGCTATGTATGAATTGGTCAGAGAAAAACTGATTGATAAATATCCGCTTATTTCTGTCGGTTGGCTCAATCACGATACCCCTTTAATTGAGTGGACACAGCCAAATGCTAAACTAGCTGCTCAAAACTTGATGGAGTTGGGAGCAAGCGCAATTATAATGATGCCCATTGGTTTCGCGACTGAAAACCACGAAACTCTGCTAGATGTGGATCATATTATCCATAGCCTCCAGCATAAGCATTCTGACGTTACCTTTATTCAGATGCCTTGCGTCAATAGTCGTCCTGAATTTATGCACATGGCAGCGGAGTGGGCAAATCCTCAGATTGAAGCTTTGTTAGGGGAGTCTGGAAATACAGTCAATCCTCAGCTAGCTAAAACTCAAGCTACTCATCACCATCATCATCACTAAACCTTCCCTGTAAATTATCTTCGTTTAAATTAGATAGTTTTTAGCTTTTAGCTCTTAGCTTTAGAAAACTAAGGTAAACAACACAGAGATGGCAGGGGTGAATGATCATTCACCCCAACAATAATTATCGATCATGTTTGCAAATTAGGCTGATATTATTTATCAACTACTAACTAACTATCAACCAAAAATATTAATTTAACTCAATTTAACTATGTACTGAAGGGAGATCGCCATCAACCAACGATCTTGTTTTTGCATGGTTTTATGGGAAACTGTGATGATTTTGCTCAGGTTATTAGTAACCTGGAGGAGTTTTGCTGTTTGATGGTAGATTTACCTGGTCATGGTCAGACTACAGTACAGCAGGATAGTGATTATCAGATGCCGAATGTTGCTCAAGCACTAGTTCAATTATTAATCGCGCTAAACATTAAGCAATGCATTCTGGTGGGTTATTCGATGGGAGGCAGAATTGCTCTTTATCTAGCTATTCATTTTACTCAGTATTTTCAGGGAGTAATTTTGGAATCTGCGTCCCCAGGATTGTCTATTCAGCTAGAGCGCGATCGCCGCATAGCTCAAGATTTAAAGCTGGCAGAGCAGCTAGAGACATCAGATTTGGCTGATTTTATCCAACAGTGGTATGGCAAGCCTTTATTTGCATCCTTCGTGGGACATTCTGATTATCCCCAGGCGATCGCCAGAAGACTATGTAACGATCCATACAAGCTAGCCAAGTCCTTACGATTGATTGGATTGGGGATTCAGCCATCACTATGGAAAAGTCTGCCAAAAATACAAATTCCCCTGCTGCTAATTGTGGGAGAGTTAGACACCAAATTTGTCCAGATTAATCAAATGATGGCTAATTCCTGCCCTCATGCCACTCTACAAAGCGCTAATAATACTGGACACAATGTTCATTTTGAAGATCCCTTCCAGTTCACTCAACTCCTTAAAGATTTTATTGCCAGATTATCTTCAACAATTGACTAGTAGCAAACATTTAAGTATTTCATATAACTACATGTTTCAATTTTGGTTAAACAGCTGATTTTAAGCGATTTTTTGTTGATTTTGCTTTAAATGTACAGAAGATATTTTTATTCAAATAAGTTAAGATCCTCAGTAGTAACACATAAACATAAAAGTAACAAATATATCTTTATTCTTGAGGAAGTAGCATCGATTCCTTTATAACTAGTTCAAATGTTCTGCTTTTTAGGGTAGACAAGACATTTAACAATATTAATAATTATTAATAATCAAGATGAATATGCAACCATCATTATCTTTGACGCAGTTATCATCTAACGGTTCGGTAGATGGCACAACTTTGCTCGATTTGAGCGAACTGTTGAGTAATCTACGTGAGGCTAAGACAGAAGCAGATATTCTGCAAGCGGGAGTGAAGATTGCTTACCGAGCATTGAAATGCGATCGCGTCGTTGTCTATAGTATGCAACCAGAATCTTACTGTAAAATCGTGGCAGAAGCTGTCACTCCTGGTTACACTCAAACTTTAGGTAGGACGCTCAAAGACCCTTGTTTTGAGGCGAGCTATATTGAAAAGTATAGTAAAGGTCGAGTCCGAGCAATTACTGATATTCATAAATCGGGGATGAATCCCTGTCATATTGAAAGCCTCGAAAAAATTGAGATTAAATCAAACTTAGTTGTACCAATTGTCCGTCAAGATGATTCCCTGTACGGATTGCTGGTTATGCATCAATGTTCGAGAACTAGAGAATGGCAACAGTTAGACGTAGAATTTGTTCTCCAAATTTCTAGCTGGCTGATTACAGAACTTGCGAGAAAGCATTATTATGCTAGTTTAGAGTCGCAGGTAGAAAACGCCAGGCAAGCTAGACAGCTAATCACCACAGCAACACAAAAAATTAACCAAGCCCTAACTAGTCAAGAAGTTCTTGAGCAGAGTGTATCACAGGCAAAAGAAATAATTAATTGCGATCGCGTGGTGGTTTATGGACTACAAGCAGGAAATATGGGAGAAATTGTCGCTGAGGCAACTATTCCTGCTTTAGCTTCGATTTTGGGTAATGTCATTAAAGATCCTTGTTTTGAATATCGTTATTTGGAGCAATATCAAAGTGGAAGGATTCGGGCAATTCCCAACATTTTTGAAGCTGGCATGAGCAATTGCTATGTTGATAATCTTGTCAAAATAGGTGTTAGATCTAATTTGGTTGCACCGATCAATTGGGACAACGGGAAAATTTATGGTTTGCTAGTAGCTCATCAATGCTTTGATTTTAAAGACTGGCAGCCAGACGAAATTGAAAATTTTAAAGAAATAGCTTTTCATACCGGATTGTCTTTATCCAAAGCCATCATTAAAGAACAATCTCATACCATTGAAGCAGGACTACATCAACTAAATCACGTTAAGGACACAGTTAATTTGGCAAAATATAAGATAGAGCAGATTAAACAGCCAATGCAGGATACTGGTAAGGTTTTAGTTGAAGTCAACAATCTCAATAAGCTGTTAGAACGAGAAATCGATCAGATTAATCAAAATGCCTCGGCACAGACGAAAAAAGATACCAAGTTAATGCAAATTATTGCTCGAAAATTAATTTCAATCACCTCAAGACTCAGAGGTTCTTTAGGCATAGTTAATACTAGTGGTAATGAAGCAAGACTATTTTTAGAGGAGGCAATCGAGCATATTGATGGGAACAAATCTGATTTGGTTGATTTGTAGTTATAGTTAAAAATTAACAAACTATTTAGCGATCGCTTTAAATCTCAATCGACTAATAATCTGGATTAAGCGGACTAAAAACAAGAGCGCGGCGATCGCCAAACCAAGAGACTGTCCGATCCATAAGCCCTTTCCTCCCATGCCGTAATTAAAGCCCAAAATATAGCCCGTAGTTAAACCAATACCCCAAAAAGCAGGAATACTCAAGAACACAGGAATTTTCGTATCCTGGAGTCCTTGGAGTGCGCCATAAATAATTTTTTGCATCCCGTCGAGGATTAGTGCCACTACTCCAATAGTTAGCATTGGCACGGCCAGTTTAATTACGGCTAAATTAGCAGGATCGTTCAAGTCGAGATAGAGTCCGATAACTAATTGAGGAAAAATACAGATAGCGATCGCCATTCCCAAATTAAATATTAGTCCCAAGACAATGCTTAGATAAGCAGCCTGTTGAATCCCGATTAAATCTTTTTTGCCCAAAGCTTGTCCCACTCTAATAGTTGTAGCGTAGGAGATGCCCAAAGGAATCATAAAGATAATCACAATAGTTTGTAAGACTATTTGATGAGCAGCCAAAGTTTCTGTACCCAATGCACCCATAAGATAAGTAACTACTGCAAATAGTCCTGACTCCAAAGCGATAAAGATGCCAATGGGTGTGCCAAGCTGAATTAGCTGGCGAAAGATAGCTAATTGAAATTTACCTAGCTGTGCAAAAAGACAGTAGGTTTTAAGTCGTGGATGTAGCATTAGATAAATCAGCAAAGTCAAAAACATACCCCAGAAAGTAATGACGCTGGCGATCGCTAAACCCGCAATTTCTAAACTAGGAAAGCCAAGTTGACCAAAAGCCAGTACATAGTTACCAACTATATTAAATATTGTCCCGCCCATAACAATAAACATCAAAGGACGAGGATGCGATAAACCAGAGATAACTCCGCGTAAAAGCATAAATCCCAAGAGCGGAAAGCAGCCCCAAACCATGATGTCTAAATAGGTGCTGGCAAGAATAACGGTAGCAGGATCTTGCCCAATCATTAGTAACAGGCGGTCTAGATTGGCGATCGCCATGGCGATCGCCATCGTTAAAATTAAGACTAGGTAAAATCCTTGACTGGTAATCTTCGCAACTTGATGCTTCTGCTGCGCACCATCAGCCTTGGCAATCAATGGCGTGACAGCCATGACTACTGCCCCAACTATACTGGTTAGAGTCATAAAAGTAATGCTTGCCAGCCCTCCTCCAGCGAGAGTTGATGCTCCTAAACGACCCATCATTAAAGTGTCAAAAAAACCAGTAAGAGCCTGGGCTAGTTGAGCGCTAGCTAGAGGAATGGCTAAGTGGAGCAGTTTTTTACTCTCCTGATAAATTGAACTGGTTGTTAAAGTCAAAAGCAAAGCTACGCTGTTCTAATATTAAAAGTATGATTGCCAATCACATCAACTTAGTATAGATGGCTTAAAATACAATTTTCATCTATTCCCTAATCTCCCTACTTATCTTATCTATAGACAAAATCTATTGTGCTTATCGTATTCATTGTATTTTCTGAACCAACCTAAAAAAACTATAATAATCAGGCAAGATTTAACAATGCTGGAGAAACTCTTATGGCGCGGATGTATTACGACGAGGATGCCAATCTAGATCTATTAAAAGATAAAACGGTAGCAATTATTGGTTATGGTTCTCAAGGACACGCTCACGCACTTAACCTCAAAGATAGCGGTGTTAATGTCATTGTTGGTTTATATCCTGGCAGTAAATCAAAAGCCACCGCAGAAGCAGACGGGCTAACAGTTCATTCTGTAGAAGATGCAGCCAAAGCAGCAGATCTAATTATGATTCTGCTACCAGATGAAGTCCAAAGACAAGTTTATACTCAACAGATTGCCCCACATCTTAGTGATGGTAAAATCTTAGCCTTTGCTCACGGGTTTAATATTCACTTCGGGCAAATTCTGCCTCCTCAAGGTGTAGACGTAATGATGGTCGCTCCCAAAGGGCCAGGACATCTAGTTAGACGTACCTATACTCAAGGACAGGGTGTACCTTGCTTATTTGCCGTGTATCAAGATGCTACAGGTCAGGCACGCGATCGCGCCATGGCATATGCTAAAGGTGTCGGTGGTACTAGAGCAGGTATTTTAGAAACTTCCTTTAGAGAAGAAACTGAAACTGATTTATTTGGGGAACAGGCCGTACTTTGTGGCGGTTTAAGTGCCTTAATCAAGACAGGGTTTGAAACTTTGGTAGAAGCTGGTTATCAGCCAGAACTAGCTTATTTTGAATGTCTGCACGAAGTTAAGCTAATTGTCGATCTAATTGTGGAAGGCGGTTTGGCTAAAATGCGCGACAGTATTTCCACTACAGCAGAATACGGCGACTATACTCGTGGTCCGAGAATCGTCAATGAACAAACCCGCGCTGAAATGCGTAAAATTCTGCGAGAAATTCAGCAAGGAGATTTCGCTCGCGACTTTATTTTAGAAAATCAAGCTGGGAAACCAGGCTTTACAGCAACTCGCCGTTTAGAAGCAGAGCATCCCATTGAAGAAGTGGGCAAAGATGTTCGCGCTCACTTTAGTTGGTTGAAAAACAATTAAGCTGGATTTTCAACGTTGCTCAATCTGTTTTTGCTCAATGGTAAGATTTCTAGATTGAAGACTCGGCGATCGCAATCTGCTATGATCGAACCAAGATAGATTTGTCTTTGTAAATTTAGCTATTGAGCGAGATGGAATGTGCAATTATTAGTCGTGCAGGACAAGTCTTGGCTAGAGGAAAACTAATTCTCCAAGCAGGAACAGACGGCACTCGCTTAAATTTAGAAACTAGAGGTGGCAAGCTAATTGAAGGTGGTTTGGTTGGCGAAGATGGAGATTTGGGTGCAGCCAGCGCAGTCTTATTTGAAAACTGCTTTGCAACCTGGCGGATGACGGGGTTAACTCTCCAAGTAGTTATTAGCTCTTAGAACAACTCAACTAAAGAGTAACAAGTAATATAAGTAATAAGTAACGAGTCCTAAAGGACAAAGGCTTGCCCTAAAGGGTACCGCTGCGCATAAGCTGTATGTAGCTTCGAGACCGTAGGGAATCCTTTAGGGCAAATATTAGTTATTCTGATTTCATCACCAAATTTTTACGCAGAAATTAAACATTACCTTTGCCAAGCGGATTTAGTATGACTTTTAACTTCTGACTTCCATTACAGATAAACCTGCGGAAATTAATTGTAATGACTAGAGGCTGCAACTACCTTAGTTAAACCCTTAATTAAGCGCTCAATTCCTTCTTTAGCCGTAGATAGTGACAGGCTACCATAAGCTACCCGCAGATAACAGCCCTGCTTCATGCCAAAAGTACTCCCAGGAATTACCGCCACCCGATCTTGCTCAATGAGCCGTTTGACCAGTTCAAAATCATTAAGATCTGTGTTGATTTTAAGGAAAAAATAAAATGCGCCAGTGGCAGGAGCGATCGCACAAATATTTTTAATTGACTGTAATTGCTCGACGACAACTGTACGTACTTGAGCAATCTCGATTAGATGTTGCTGACAATAACTTTTGCCTGTCTTTAATGCGCCTATTGCTGCATATTGAGAGACGACGGGAGGACAGATCAGGTTAGTATCCTGTATTTTTTTGATCGGCAGCAAAAGATGCTGCGGAATAACCTGATAGCCAATGCGCCAGCCAGCAAAACCATAAGCTTTGGAAAGACTAAACAGAGAAATTGTATGAGCTGCACTATGGGCAAAACTTCCAGGTGAAATATGCTCAACACCTTCATAGGTAAAGTATTCATAGGCTTCATCGCTAATATGATAGATACCACGATCCCGACACAGATCGTTGACTGCCTGGAGGCTTGCTCGAGAATAAACTGCTCCTGTTGGATTATTGGGGGAAATAGTCACAATCGCTTTGGTTTTAGCGGTAATTCCTTGGGCGATCGCCTGAAGATCTAACTGGTAATTGCGATCCGTATTAACCAACACGGGATGACAGTTGGCCATGGTAATTGCCATTTCATGATTAAAGTAATAGGGAGTATTGAGGATAATCTCATCTCCTGCCTGAGTAATCGCCAAAATAGCGTTGAGAAAACCCATATTGCTACCTGCGGTGACCACAATGTCGTTTTGCTCGGTAATTTCAATTTGATTATCGAGAGCCAGTTTTTGGGCGATCGCGCTTATTAATGGTTCAATCCCTGTTACGGCTTGATAGAGATGATTGCTGGGCTGAGCTAAAAAAGTTTGCAGTGAGGCGATCGCCTGGGGTGGAGGGGGATAATTAACTACCCCCTGTCCTAAAGAGATCGTTCCAGGATGATTACGAATTAGTTCACCCACCACAGGAATTAGAGGTAGCTGTACCCAATCCATGCGCGAGTTAAAATTATTGGTAGTTGCTGTCATTGAGCTTATCTGTATTTCTAGCTTATTGGAGTGAAAAAGAACTACCATGCTAATAGTCCCTAGACTATAAAGTCAGTACTCTTATACTAAATTAGTCGCCTAATCCAAATTCTATTAGGCTTTCTAGCAATCCTGGCAGTGCTTTCGTGTCTATGTTTTTAACTGTTAATTCAGTGGCAATTAACCAAGTGGGGAAATCTTCCTCAGTTTTTTGGTCGATAAGTCGCTACTATTTAGATTAGTTAATCATAGTTAACCAGATAACATAATAATTAATTTTTTGTCATAAACTCTGTGTCTCCTGCTTTTCCCAATCAAAATTCAACAGATTACGGTTCAAGTAAGTCAGATCAACCATTGTCAATAGCAGTTACGCCCCAGCCCAGCGAGCAAAAACTGGTCGTGCCAACTTCTGGTAAGTCCTATCGCTGGAATCGTCCCAAGTACTCGCGGAATCGTCGCCGCTTCGACATTTGGGTGTTTGCATTTGCGTTTTTATTTAGCAACTGGCGCAATGGTCGCAAATGGACTTACCCAGGCGGATTTACCCCTGAAAAACAAGCAGCAAGACGCAGATCTCAAGCAATTTGGATTCGGGAGACTTTTCTGGATCTAGGTCCTACTTTTATTAAGCTAGGTCAGTTGTTTTCCACACGTGCCGATCTTTTTCCTCTAGAGTACGTAGAAGAATTATCCAAGCTTCAAGATCGAGTTCCCGCCTTCGATTATGAGCAGGTCAAAGAAACTATTGAATCTGACTTTGCCAAACCAATTGATAAGCTCTTTTCAAGCTTCGATCCAATTCCTTTGGCAGCGGCTAGCTTAGGACAAGTACACCGAGCCAAGCTATTCAATGGTGAAGACATAGTTGTTAAAGTACAGCGACCAGGATTAAAACAGCTTTTTACCATCGATCTGGCTATATTACGTCAGATTGCCCGTTATTTCGATAATCATCCTAAATGGGGTGAAAACCGCGATTGGATCGGTATTTACGATGAGTGCTGTCGAATTTTGTGGGAAGAAACCGATTATCTTCTAGAAGGACGTAATGCCGATACTTTTCGGCGCAATTTTCGCGGTGAAGATTGGGTCTGTGTCCCCAGAGTTTACTGGAAGTATGCTTCCCCTAGAGTACTTGCTTTAGAATATCTGCCTGGCATTAAAATCAGTCATTATGAAGCAATTGAAGCTGCTGGTCTAGACCGCAAGCTCTTGGCGCAGTTAGGGGCAAGAGCTTATTTACAGCAAATTCTTGGTGGAGGCTTTTTTCATGCCGATCCTCATCCAGGAAATCTTGCTGTTAACGCCGATGGCGCACTTATTTTCTACGACTTTGGCATGATGGGGAAAATTGAAAGCAACATTAGAGAAGGTCTAATGGATACCTTAGTTGGGATAGCCCAAAAAAATTCTGACAAGGTAGTCAATTCTCTAATCAATTTAGGAGCATTAGTACCCACAGGGGATATGAGTTCGGTACGGCGTTCAATTCAGTTTATGCTGGATAACTTTATGGACAAGCCGTTTGAAGAACAGTCGGTAGATGCAATTAGTGAAGATCTTTATGAAATTGCTTACGGACAACCATTTCGTTTTCCCGCCACCTTTACCTTTGTAATGCGAGCCTTTTCTACTTTAGAAGGTGTCGGTAAAGGTTTGGACCCCGAATTTAACTTTATGGAAGTAGCTCAACCTTATGCAATGAGGCTTATGACTAATAGCAATGGCTCGAATGGCGGCACTATTTTTGATGAATTAGGCAGACAAGCAGCTCAAGTGGGAAGCGCAGCCTGGGGACTACCTGGACGAATCGAAGATACAATAGATAAGTTGGAAAGAGGTGATTTGCGGGTTAGGGTTCGTTCCCTAGAATCAGAGCGAGTCATGCGTCGTTTAAGTGCGGTTCAGTTAGGAACAAACTATACTATTTTGTTAAGTGCTTTTTTAATTTGCGCTACTATCCTTTTGGTTAGTCAATTCAAGATCTTGGCAGCGATCGCTGCTACTATTGCTTTAGTGCCTGGATGGGCATTATGGCGAGTACTCAGGCGTCTTGATCGGATTGACCGTATGTTTTAAACAGATATTATGGGTTGAATCGTACATAGTACATAATAGTGGTGTTCAGCGGTTACTGAAAATTCGTCGTCTTCAGACCAAGCAATCTTTGACCACTTTCCGCCGTCAACCACAAGTTCAGCTTTTTCAAGGCAAGGAACGGTTGACTTTATCTTTGATTTTTAGCATCCAGACTAATATTTATAGTTTATGAAACGTCAATTTATCGGTCTTACAGACACAGGTATTGTAAGAACAGCCAACCAAGATAATTATTTTGTTGATGATGAGCTGGGGCGTTTTTTTATTGTCGCTGACGGTATGGGCGGTCATGCTGGAGGTGAACAAGCCAGCAGAATTGCCACAGAAATAATTTATGCCTATCTGCAAGAGAATTGGGATTCCCCTGTTGAATCAGACGTACTGCTAAAAGAAGCGGTAAATAAAGCCAATCAAGGCATTATCCAAGATCAACAAAATCATCCTGAAAGGGGAGACATGGGTACTACAATTGTAGTGCTAATATTTCGAGATGAGCAACCACTGTGCGCTCACGTTGGCGATTCTCGTCTATACCGTCTACGAGGCTCACATCTAGAGCAGATTACCGACGATCATACCTGGGTGGGGATGGCTCTCAAAAAAGGAGAAATTGATGCGGAACAGGCAAAATTTCATCCCTGGAGACATGTTTTATCTCAATGTTTAGGACGAGAAGATTTACAGCACATTGAAATTCAAAAATTTGAGGTGCGAGCTGGCGATCGCCTGTTAATTTGTAGTGACGGTTTAACCGAAGAAGTGACCGATGGACAAATTGAAACTGCTTTGACTAACCTGCAATCTTGTCAAGCAACAGCTCAAGAGCTAATTGATGCAGCCAAGGCAGCAGGAGGGTCTGATAACATCACTATCGTTATCGTCGAACAAGAATAATCAGAATCATCGTTTTAGCCCAGCTAGGCGATCGCCATTAAAACTAAATGTAAATGCTTGCTGAAATTAAAGATATTGCCCAAAAATTTACCCCCAGATTAATTGAAATTCGTCGTCATCTTCATGCTCATCCTGAGTTAAGTGGCAAAGAACATCAAACTTCGGCTTATATTGCCGGGGTCTTATCCTCCTGTGGCTTAAGCGTCAAAGAAGCTGTCGGTAAGACAGGAGTGGTGGGGGAGCTAGTGGGTAAGGGAAGCGATCGCCGAACCTTGGCAATTCGTACCGATATGGATGCCCTGCCAATTCAAGAACATCTTGAGCTAGATTTTGCCTCGGCTAATCCTGGAATTATGCACGCCTGTGGGCATGATGTTCATGCCACCTTGGGTATGGGGACAGCAATGGTGCTATCTCAACTCTCGGATAGTCTGCCTGGAAATGTGCGCTTTCTATTTCAGCCAGCGGAAGAAATCGCCTTAGGGGCGAAATGGATGGTGCAGGATGGTGCTATGAATGGTGTTAATGCCATTTATGGGGTGCATGTCTTTCCCTCGATTCCTGCTCGTTGCGTGGGTATTCGCTATGGTGCTTTAACCTCCGCAGCAGATGAATTAGAGATTCTCATTCAGGGAGAGTCAGGACACGGTGCGCGTCCTCATCAGGCGATCGATGCCATTTGGATTGCTGCCCAGGTAATTACGAGCTTACAGCAGGCAATTAGCCGTACTCAAAACCCCCTGCATCCGATTGTCTTATCATTGGGACAGATCGAGGGGGGAAGAGCGCCGAACATAATTGCCGATCGCGTGACAATGAAGGGAACAGTGCGATCGCTTCATCCTGAAAGCTATGATAATCTACCTCAGTGGATTAACAATATAGTTCAAGGAGTATGCCAAACCTATGGTGCAAAGTGCCAGGTTGATTATCGTCGCGGAGTACCTTCTGTCCATAATGACGACACTTTAACCCAAATTATTGAATCGGCAACTCGTGAAGCCTGGGGAGACAATAGCGTACAAATTTTACCAGAACCTTCTTTAGGCGCGGAAGATTTCTCGGTTTATCTTGATAATGTCCCTGGCTGCATGTTTCGTCTAGGGGTAGGACACGGCAATAAAATCAACTATCCTCTTCATCATCCTAAATTTGAAGTAGACGAGGATGCAATTCTCACGGGAGTAGTAACGATGGCCTACGCTGCTTATAAATATTGGCAGATGGCATAAATATATATAAAAGATCAAAGATGCGATCGCCTAATTTCTTCTCTCAAACTGAAACAAACAGTTTAGCTGAAGAAAAAAGATGGCGATCGCATTTATTATTGGTTAATTACTAAAAACATCTTTGATGTTATCAACAGTGCTTTCAATAATATTTTGAGTTTTATCTACTGCTTTTTTAGTTCTAGCTGCATCTTTATCTGCTTTATTTTCAATGCGATTAGCATCTTTTTTAGCTTTGTTTTCTAGCAAACTATCATTGTCTGTTGCGCGATCGACTTTACTGGCATTTTTATTAGCAGTTTCTTTGACCTTTTCTTTCGTATTTTCAATAAAACCTTTACTTCGATCGAGATCGCGATCGGCTTTATTTTCGACGCGATCGCCTAGATCTGCTAACATTACAGAATCAGCCATAGCTGTATCATTAGCTATAAACATACCCTGCCAAACAAAAGCGATAGTTAATAGACTTAAGATACTTGTGGCTATCCAGCGTTTAACAGATGAAAATTGTTTTGCGTGCATAATTTACCTTTGTATAATACTTAACAAGATTTAGATTTAGCATCCTAAGTTGTACCTTATTTAGTAAATGGCTAAAATCGCTCTTTAGATATAAATTTGGTCAATAGTTATAGTTAGCAAAATAAGCGCAATGCAATTAAGTTGAGTAATCTTCAATAGCAAATTTTTCAGTTTACAACTTTAGACAGATAAAGTTTGTATAAAATTTATCTAATATTGTAGTTAGTTAAAGATAAAATAATTTGCGGAGATAAATTATTATGAGTGCAGAAGATAGAGTAAAAGCCACAGCTAAAAATGTCGAAGGCAAAGCCCAAGAAGCTTTAGGTAAAGTAACTGGCGATCAAGGAGATCAAGCCGAAGGTAAAGCAAAACAAGGCGAAGCATCTACTAGACATGCTGTTGAAGATGGCAAAGACGCTGTTAAAAAAGCAGTTGACTAATTGTAGTTAATTTAAAGCATAAAAAAGAATAGACTTATTCTATTTTTGTCTTTAAGTAGAAGTAGCGAAATGATTCTGTTTGTAAAAAAGCAGAATCATTTTTGTTAATAGTTTTGAAAATTGATTAAGGGAGATCGCTTTTGTCTATTGAGGATAATATTTTTAATTAATTATGCAGTAAATAATCAAAGATTATTCCAATTCGTAGCAAAACTAGATCAATTCTTGCTCTACAATAAATAACTATCATCAAGTTTTGAGCAATCTATGTCATCCGATTCATCTCCCAATATTTTGGCAGTGACTACCGACGCTAATTTAAAGAGTGTCGATCTGACAAATTGCGATCGCGAACCAATTCATATTCCTAACTTAATCCAGCCTCATGGGGTGCTGTTAGCCATATCTGCCGACACATATAAGATATTACAGGTAAGTCTTAATCTTAAAAAGATGTTGGGAGTTGAGCCACAAACATTACTTAATAAGCCCTTAACTGAGTTACTGGGAGAAAAGCAGGTGGCCACCATTGAGCAAGGTTTAGCGGGAAACTTTGATTATGTTAATCCATTACCAATTAAGCTGGGTGGCAATAATCAGTCTACTTTGCACTTTGATGGAATTGTACACCGCAATGGAACAATAATTATTTTAGAATTAGAGCCAAATTTACAGGCTGAAAAAGCTAATTTTGATGATTTTTATCGGTTAGTTAAACGCCCTATCAACAGAATTCAAAGAGCTAATTCTTTAACAGAATTGTGTGAGGCGATCGCTCAAGAGATAAAATCAATCACAGGATTTGATCGCGTGATGGTATACCGCTTTGATGACTCAGGCGCAGGAACAGTAATTGCTGAAGCAGCAGAAGGACATTTAGAACCATTCCTAAATTTGCGCTATCCCTCTACAGATATTCCCCTACAGGCAAAATATCTTTATACCCTCAATCTTTTACGTCTGATTCCCGACGCTGCTTACGAACCAGTGGGCTTAATTCCTCAATTTAATCCTATAACTAGTGATCCTTTAGATCTTAGTATGTCAGTTTTGCGGAGCGTTTCGCCTCTGCACATTGAATATTTGAACAACATGGGAGTAACTGCTTCCATGTCCATCTCTTTGTTGAAAAACAAGCAACTTTGGGGCTTGATCTCCTGTCATCATCATACGCCTAAAAAAGTCACCTACGAAATTCGGACTGTCTGTGAATTTATCGGACAAATATTTTCCTCTGAGTTAGCTGCTCAAGAAGATAGTCACAACGCTGACTATCAAATTAAGCTTAAATCGATTCAATCTCAATTTGTTGCTGATATTTCTCAAGCAAAAGATTTGGAGACAGGTTTGACCCAGAATCCTCAACAGTTATTAGATCTAGTCGGTGCTGCGGGAGTCGCCTTATGCTTTGGGGAAGACATAATGGTAATTGGTAATACTCCCGAAAAATCAGCTATTGTAGAATTGCTTTTTTGGTTAGAAACCCAATTTAACGAAGAGGTAGTTTATGAGACAACTCATTTAGTCGAAGTCTATCCAAGGGCAGCAAGCTATACAGGAGTTGCTAGTGGTTTATTGGCTTTATTGATCTCTCAGGTAGAAAAAACCTTCATTATCTGGTTTCGCCCAGAGGTAGTGCAGACAATAGACTGGGGCGGTAATCCACATAAAGCGGTGGAGATTAAAGAAGATGGGACATTGCGCATGTCTCCGCGTAAATCCTTTGCCAAGTGGCAAGAAACTGTTATGAACAGGTCACTTCCTTGGCTAGCGTGTGAGCTAGAGGCAGCTTTAGAGTTGCGTAGCTCTATTGTTGGAATTGTCTTACGCAAAGCCGATGAATTAGCACAGGTAAATAAAGAATTATCTCGCAGCAATGTTGAACTAGATGCTTTTGCCTATATTGCCTCTCATGATCTTAAAGAACCCCTCAGAGGCATCTACAATTACTCTAGTTTTTTAATAGAAGATTATGGCGAAATACTTGGTGAGGAGGGTGCTGATAAACTAAATACTCTCATGCGACTAACTCACCGCATGGAAGATTTAATTAACTCTTTACTGCACTATTCTCGCTTGGGCAGATCACAATTGCAGCTAAGACCAATAGATCTCAATAATTTGATGGCTGGAGTTCTAGATGTGATTAAGGCAAGCACCAGAGATACTCAGGTGAAATTTAACATTCCTCGACCTTTACCAACCATAAGTTGCGATCGCACCCAGGTCAACGAACTGTTTACTAACTTAATTAGCAACGGCATTAAATATAATCAGCAGGTCGAAAAAGTCATCGAAATTGGCTACTTAGATACTACAGACCCAGTAGCACTGGAAAAAATGCGGTCATATCCCAACAATACTCAACTGAAAACTATCTTTTATGTTCGCGACAACGGCATTGGTATTCGTGACAAGCACCTAGAATCAATTTTTCGGATTTTTAAACGCCTCCACGGTCAAAACAAATATGGTGGGGGGACTGGTGCAGGTTTAACCATTGCTCAAAAAATTGTGGAACGGCATGGGGGAGAGATTTGGGTTAAATCTATTTACCAAGAAGGTAGTACCTTTTATTTTACTCTGCAATAATTTTTAAATGAACGAAAATCAGCAACAAGCATTATTAATTATTGAAGATAGCGATGAAGATTTTGCAGCTTTAACCCGAATGATGAATAAAGCTAAAATTTCTCATCCTGTATATCGCTGTGAAGATGGTGAAGATGCGCTAGATTTTCTCTATTGTGAAGGAAAATACGCCGACATTAGCTATCTTCGTCCTGCTTTGATTGTTTTAGATCTCAATTTACCAGGCACTGATGGTCGAGAAGTGTTAACCGCCTTGAAAAACGATCAAGATCTACAAAAAATCCCTGTGGTTATCTTTTCCACTTCTTCTAATCCTCAAGATATTGAAGCTTGCTATCGCCAGGGGGTTAGTGGTTACATTATTAAGCCGATGAATGTCCACCGTTTAAATCAATTAGTCAATACTTTTTTGGCATATTGGTTTCAAACTGTAGAATTGCCTATTAATTAATTGTTAATCTTTTATCTCTAGTGTGAATTAGTTTCCCTACAGTAAATTCATCAAGATTATTAAGTGGTTGAAATTTAGTTGCAAATAAGCCTAAGCTCTTGATTTATAATTAGCAGCTAAGATTAAGTCAAAATAATCTTGTGATGATAAAAATTTAAGACTTAATTTGCGAAAGTCGGAATGCTTTAAAAACTGTCTATGAATGAAGATTGCCACAATCTGTCAGATTTATCTAACCACAAAAAGTTAAATTCAGCTGACTTAGAACAGATTAAAGATCTGATTGAAATTTTAGTGGATGAAGAGACTTTGCCTAATCCCGATTCAGAGTCACTATTCAAACCAAATTCCAATTTATCAAGATCAGCTCAACCAGATTTAAATTTTCTTGAATCAGACTGCATAAACCCAAAAGAAATGGAGACAGAGCAGAAGAGTAAATCTGAGGAGGCAGCCAAACTACTGGCGCTGACAGCAATTGAAGAGGCGCAAGAAATCGAGGCAGAAAAGGCAATCCCTGAAGATTTAGCCGATACGGTTAATAGCTTGATTCCTTTGATTGTGGGATTACTAGAGTTTAAGCAGGATAATTCACGCGAGGGCATAATTGAGACAGTCAGACCCGTATTAGACCGTTTAATTGCCGAGCGGACTCTGGAAGATTCGCCCAAAATGGCCTCAGCGATCGCTAGAATTCTGCCCGCAGCGATTGAAGATGAAATCCGACTTAACCCTTTATCCATTGCCAGAGCGATCGCGCCAGAAATTGCCCTCTCAATTAGAGAACAGATCCTCTTGGACGCAGATGCTATCCCTAAGACTTTAGGCCCAGAGATGGGCAAAGCAATCAAGGCTCAGATCGAATCTGAAAGGGATGCGATGGTCGATGCTCTCTACCCTGTGATCGGCAGTACTATTTCTAAATACATGGTGGAAGTAGTACAGGATATTAACAGTAAAATTGAGAGAACTCTTAGTCCTGAAGGTATTAAACGTAAGTTTCGCGCCAAAGTACAGGGAATTTCCGAGGCGGAACTAATTTTTCAAGAGTCGGTAGGATACCGTGTTCGAGCAATATTTTTGATCGATAAAGACTCTGGACTGATAATTCAGGAAATACAGATTCCTGGCGAAAGACACCTCGACTCTGAGATGCTGGCGGGGATGTTGACGGCAATTCGCAGCTTTGCTAATGACTGTATTGCTTCTGGTTCGGAATTAGATTTAGTCGACTATGGTGATTGGCAAATTCTGCTTGAAGTGGCTGGCTATTGCTATTTGGCGGTGATAGTTGCAGGAGAACCACCCAGAGCATTTATTACTAAAACGCGCCAAGTTTTGGGGGAAATAGTCATCGAACATGACAAGGCGATTCAAAATTTTAATGGTAATTTAGCAGATGTTCCCCTCGGCATCAAAACTAAACTAGAGCGGTTAACCCAAACCAATCAAAACAAACCGCAAAAATCGTCTTCTCCCATTTTGTGGCTGCTAATTTTTGTTCTTGGTCTAGTTTTTGTTCCTTGGGGGATAAGTAGCTATCGTGCCAGAATTGCCCACCGCATTGAGCAAGCTAGCGTCATTCAACTAGACGCTGCGCCAGAGTTATCAGTATATCGTTTAGATCCTACAGTCAAGCAGGGTAAATTGATTGTAAAGGGGAGAGTACCCGATAAATATTTGCGCGATCGCGCCGAAACTATCTTGCAAGCAATTGCTGAGCAAAATCAACTTGAGATTGATAATCAGATTGTAATAATTAATGTTCCTGTTAGTCCTAATTTGGTGACAGGAGAGATTCAAAGATTGACAAATTTATTTAATCAACAGCCCCAGGTATCTATTCAGACTAGTTATCAACCCAAGACTTTAAATATTAATGGATTGGTGCGAGATGAATCTACTCGCCAAAGCATTGGTCAAGCATTTAAGCAGATACCTGGAATTGAACAGATTGTGTTTAATATCAGCGAGCAATTACCGATTGTCAAACAGCGAATTTATTTTAAATCAGGTTCGAGCGAGCTAGATTTTGTCGATAATTTTGCTAAAATTAATGCTGTTAAACAACTTCTGCAACAACATCCTCAACTGCATTTGCAGCTAGTTGCCTCCAATGACACTATCGGTTCTTCTATTATTAACTACAAGCTGAATCACAAGCGTTGTCAAAGTGTCAAAACTGCTTTAATCGCCAGAGGAATTCTGGCAACTAGACTAATAAATAACTGTAATTCGATCCGTTCAGCTAACCAGCAAGATCCTCGTAGACCAAACTGGTTAAAACGATATGTTGGCTTTAAACCATTCATTCCCTCGAACTATAAATAAATACCGTATACTCTATTCATGTCTACAATTACCCAAAAAATTTGTTTACTAGGAGATTTTAGTGTCGGTAAAACCAGTTTAGTACGCCGTTTTATCGAAGACAAATTTAGCGATCGCTATCTATCTACCGTAGGAGTAAAGGTATCCCGCAAATTGGTAGAGGTAAAAACTGAGATAGAAACACACCAAATCAATCTTCTAATTTGGGATCTTGAAGGCAATACCAAATTCAAATCTATTGCCCCCAGTTATCTTAAAGGGGCTAGCGGTTCTATCATTGTTGGCGATCTAAGTCGCTCTGATACCTTAAACAATCTCACTCAGCACCTTCGGCTATTTTTGGAAATTAATCCCCACGGACAAGTAGCTGTAGCTTTAAACAAAGCCGATCTAATTCCGCCCGAAAAACTAGCCAAATTAGTAGAAAATTACCAGTTGAATAATTTCCCCAGAGTGATCGGGGTTTATACAACTTCGGCAAAGACAGGGGATCGCATTGAGCAGATGTTTGAAGATATCTCTACTGTACTTATTCCTGCGGTTAAGTCATAGAAATTCCTCGTCCTCGATCAGCAAACTCAGCTATGGTTTTGGTTGATAGCTCATGAGTTGTCATTGCCTGTAAAATATTCATAGGGACAGTGAGATGATGCGCTCCTGCCTGTAGGGTTGCTGCTGCCTCCTGGGAAGACTTAATACTGGCTGCTAAAATTTCTGTTTTGCTGTTTTTCAGCACGTTAGCCATCGACTGCACTAGCCCTAAACCATCCCCTAATAATCTGGTGGCGCGGTTAACATAGGCGATCGCATATTTAGCTCCTGCTTCTGAAGCGATCGCAGCTTGGGCTGGACTATAGATCGCCGTTACCGAACAGGCAATTTCTGAAGCCAAACGAGCCGTTACCCGAAAACCCATCTCAGTAGCAGGAATTTTTAAGACCAAGCGATCGCCGACTATCTCCGCAGCTTGATATCCTTCCTGGATCATACTGTCAAAGTCGTTAGCACAGAGTTGGTAGTATAGTTCTCCAGGACAGATGGCTGAAAGTTGCTGAAGACATTCTTTGGGTGGCAGAGGGCTTTTTTGTAATAAAGTGGGATTAGTGGTAATTCCTTTCACCCAACCCATTGCCACTGCTGCTTGGGCTTCTTCTAAAATAGCCGAATCTAAGTAAATCATAATTTTACGTCTGATGTGAATTAACTTGTGTTTAAATTAGCTAGTTTTAAGCTCTAAGTTCTAAGCTCTAAATAGTATGATCAGGAGTTTCATACATTCAATCAGCAACGCCCACAAGTATTATCTTGATTATCTTGACTACTAACTCTCAACCTCTATATTTATTAAAGTAAACTAGAGGGAATTAAAAGCTGATCTATGGTGTTAAGCTGCCAAAGCAAATTAAAACCACGTAGTATATATATTTTGGGGAACGATTCTAGGAGACTATTACAGATATGGGCAAAGTAGTCGGCATCGATTTAGGAACAACTAACTCCGTAGTGGCGGTAATGGAGGGGGGAAAACCTACGGTAATTGCCAATTCAGAAGGAATGCGAACTACCCCCTCTGTAGTTGGCTTTAACAAAGATGGAGAATTAGTCGTTGGGCAACTAGCCAGACGGCAAAGTGTCTTAAATCCAGAAAATACTTTCTACGGTGTTAAAAGATTTGTTGGTCGTCAATATACCGAACTACAGCCAGAATCGAAGCGAGTTCCCTACACCATTAAGCGAGACGAATTGGGCAATATTAAAATTCGCTGCCCTAAGCTCAAAAAAGAATTTGCCCCAGAAGAAGTCTCGGCAATGATTTTACGCAAGCTGGCGGAGGAGGCGGAGCGTTATCTAGGCGAAACCATCACTGGTGCAGTAATTACCGTACCTGCCTACTTTAATGATTCTCAACGTCAGGCGACGAGAGATGCAGGACGTATTGCTGGATTAGACGTATTGCGGATTATCAACGAACCTACCGCAGCAGCGTTAGCCTATGGACTCGATCAACGTCGTCCTCAAACGATCATGGTATTTGATTTAGGTGGCGGTACTTTTGATGTCTCAATCCTGGATATTGGCGATGGAGTGTTTGAAGTTAGATCCACCAGTGGGGATACACAACTAGGGGGGAATGATTTTGACCGTCGGATTGTGGACTGGTTGGCCGAAGAATTTCTCAAACAAGAAGGAGTTGACCTGAGAAAAAGCGATCGCCAAGCATTGCAAAGACTAACCGAAGCAGCGGAAAAAGCTAAGATCGAGCTATCTAGTCTCTCCGTTACGGAAATCAATCTTCCCTTTATCACCGCCACGGTCGATGGGCCAAAGCATATTGAAATCCAGCTTAATCGCCCTAAATTTGAAGAACTGTGTGGCGATTTAGTCAGTCGTCTACGCCGTCCTCTCAAGCGGGCAATTGCTGATGCTGGATTAAGCCCGATGGATATTGATGAAGTGGTGCTGGTGGGGGGTTCAACTCGCATACCCATGGTGCAGGATCTGGTGCGTAGTTATATTGACCTCGAACCCAATCAAAACGTCAATCCTGATGAAGTAGTGGCAATTGGCGCAGCGATTCAGTCAGGCATCATGACTAACGAGGTTAAAGACATCTTGCTGTTAGATGTGACTCCTTTGTCTTTAGGGCTAGAAACCATTGGCGGAGTGATGAAAAAACTGCTGCCTCGTAATACTACTATTCCCGTGCGCCGTTCGGATGTCTTCTCTACAGGGGAAAATAATCAAACCGTCGTGGAAATTCATGCCCTTCAGGGTGAACGGGAAATGGCAAACGGCAATAAATCTTTAGGTCGGTTTAAACTGACGGGTATTCCTCCTGCCCCCAGGGGTGTTCCCCAGATTCAAGTATCGTTTGATATTGATGCGAACGGGATCTTGCAGGTAACAGCCAGAGATAAAACCACTGGTAGAGAACAGGGTATTACCGTTTCAGGTGCTTCAACCTTGAGCGAGGCTGAAATTAACCGTATGATTAGTGAAGCGGATAAATTTGCCGAAGAAGACCGCGCCAGAAGAGAGCGCATCGAAAAACGTAACCGTGCCAAAGCTTTAACGGATCAGGCACAACGCAAACTCAAAGAAGTAACCCTCGACTTCGGTAGTCAGTTTGCCAGCTATTATCGCCGTCGTATTGATGTTCTGTGTGAAGAAATTCTTAAAAGTCTCGAACAAGATGATGAAAGAAGTTTAGATCGCGCTGAAGGAGATTTGCAGGATACTTTATATGAGCTAAATCGTGAAATTAGACTGCAATATGACGACGAGGATGATGATGATTTTTTCGGCGCAATTAAAAAAACTTTCTTAGGAGATGATGACGATAAGTATACGGAAGACTATTCCTATGATCCCCGTCAAACAGACTATTATGGCGGTTATTCCGATCAAGGCAGTGGCTATGGTTATCCTCCTAGCCGAGATGTAGGTCGTACCGCTGGAGGATACGGCAATGATAGTTATGGAGATGGATACTACGATAATCCCTCTCGTCGTCCTAGCTACAATGATAATCTAAATAATGGTTATGACGATTACGATAGTCAATCCCGTCGCGATTCTGGGGGATATAGCGATCGCAGCAATCGAAATAATAAAGGCTACGATAATCCTGCTCCTCGCCCTGGTTATAACGACAATCCTTACGCTCCCTATAGTAATCCAGCCTCTTCTCCACCCCGCAGAGGAACGCCTCCAGGTCGCGTTGACTCCCAGACGGGTAGTCGCGATAACTATCCTCCCCAAGACCCCTATAATAGTCGCAATTCTGCCCGCAGCGATTCTTACAGCAATGACTGGGATGATGAAGACGATGAGTGGTTCTAACGGTGCTAACGTCTGGTAACAAATAACCCATAATCAACAATCAACCAATAACTGAAATATGCAGGAAGTGGGTAATTATTATGAAATGCTGGGCGTGACCAAAAACGCCTCTAGTAGTGAAATTAAAAAAGCGTATCGTACCTTAGCCATCAAGTACCACCCAGATCGCAATCTGGGTAATAAAGCCGCCGAAGAAAAGTTTAAGGACATTAATGAAGCCTACGAAATTCTGTCCGATCAAACTAGACGGGTTCAATACGACCAATCCATTAATCGTAAAAAGTTTATTAATAAAACTGGTTTGGGTAATTTTGGGCGTAATAATGGCGCGGAGACTAAAGCAAATGCGACCAATCGCGATCGCAGTCGAGTAGAAAGCGAAGACTTTCGCCCAGGCACAACGAAAAGAACCAGAGTAGTTAATTCTCGTCCTGCTAGCCGTGACATTGAAGCAAAACTCACCTTGGGTTTAGATGAAGCCTATCGGGGAGGCAAAAGAAAGATTCGTTTGGAAGATGGCAGATCTTTGGAGGTTGAGATGCCAGAAAAAATGATTAATGGGCAACGTATTCGTCTAAAGGGACAGGGGATTGAAGCAGGTGATCTATATCTCAAAATTACTGTGGCGCGTCATCCTTTCTTTGAAATCCAGGGAGAAAATATTTATTGCCAAGTTCCCGTTACTCCCACCGAAGCAATTTTAGGTAGTGCGATCGAAGTGCCGACGATTGATGGTTTAGTTAAGGTGAGCGTACCTAATGGAGTACGTTCAGGTCAAAGATTGCGCTTGGCTAATAAAGGCTATTTTGATAAGTTAGGCAATAGAGGCGATCAGCTAGTAGAAATCCAGATTTTCACCCCCAAAGAAATTACTGAGGAAGAAAAAGAACTGTATGAAAAGCTCAGATCGTTAGAGCAGTTCAACCCCCGCAAAAACATTCTGAAAAGTTTATAAATACATATAAATACATATAAATACATAAATTATTAATAACTAAAAGCTTAACTACAGCATACTAATGGAGGCATCAAACGACAGATAACCTGTTTTAAAACCATTGCTGTCCAGTCTATATCAGCCTCTGTAGTATCTTTCCCCAAGGTTAAACGAATTCCTCGCTTGGCTGCTGATGAACTGTAACCCATTGCCGTTAAAACGGGACTAGGATTTAATTTGCCACTATGACAAGCTGAACCCGCACTGATACCGATGCCTGCTTGATTTAGCTGTCTAACAATAGTTTTTCCCGTAATATCTTTGGCTCTGGTAGCAAAGCGATCGCTTAAAATAAAACTAACATGATGGGGAAGACGATAGATTCGATCCCCTGTAGTCTCTAAACAAGGATAGTCTGCCATCAGATCAAAAAGGCGATCGCGCAGGGTAATCAGACGAAAGACTTCCGTTTGCATCTCTGCTGCTGCCAACTCTGCTGCTACACCCAATGCAGCGATCGCAGGTAACGCCTGAGTTCCTGAGCGCAGGTTGGCTTCCTGTCCTCCTCCGCCAAATAAAGGTATCAGCGTAATTCCCTCACGGATATATAAAGCACCTGCTCCTTGGATTCCATATAGTTTATGAGCAGAGAGGGATAATAAATCTATCCCTAGTTGATGGACATCAACAGGTAAACGCCCTGCTACCTGCACTGCATCAGTATGAAAGAGAGCGCCATGTTCTCTAGTGATAGCTGCCAGTTTTTCGATTGGTTGCAGCGTTCCCACCTCACTTTGTCCATAAATGATTGAAACTAAAACTGTATTGGGTTGCAGGGATGCCTGTAAGTCCAAAGGATTAACCCTACCGTAGCGATTGACAGGCAGTTTGGTTACTTTCCATCCCCATTGCTCCAAAAGCCTAGCAGGCTCATTAATCGCCGAATGTTCAACGCTAGAAATAATCATATGTTGTGGCGTACTGTAACGTCTAGCTACTCCCATAATCGCTAGATTATTAGCTTCTGTGCCTCCAGAGGTGAAAACTATCGCTTCAGGGTTAGAAGCATTAACTAATCCTGCTACCTGTATTCTGGCTGTTTCTAGAACTGTTGCCGATCGCTGTCCCCAATCGTGAAGACTCGAAGGATTTCCCCATTGCTCTACAAACACAGCTTGAGCCGCCAAGATTGCTTCAGGACGAGGTTTGGTCGTGGCACTATGATCTAGATAAATTTGCATACAATTATTATTGATTAACTCTCAATCTAATTGAGGGAGAGCTTTTGTTTACTTTTAGTTTTATTGTCTCTTGCTGAAGATATTTTAAACTATTCATTGAGATATATTTTTGCTTGGTTATTGGTGACTAGTTCCTGAGTTAGTTTTTTTCTACAGTGTTTTGTTGAGATAATTATGGAAATTAATACAAAATATCCTGTTCATGTCGCAGAATATATAGAGCAATCAATGGAGTTTGGAAAATGCTGTCATACGCCTTAGCGATCGCCGTAGCCATCAGCAGTCTCGTACTGTTTTCAACCGCTTTTTTGATGTCTGAGATCCACCGTAAGGATGATTTTCTCTGGAGTACAGTAGGATTGTTTTATGCTTTAGTGCTGTGGTACTGCGCCCGCAATATTACTGGGGCAGTTCTTTTAGGTCAGGCTGCTGCTACAGTTTTAATCGTCTCCTCAAGTTGGCAAACGATTAAATTGAGGCGCGCGATCGCATATCCAGCACAAGGGGCGGAAACCAACAATTTCTCAATTCTCCAAGGCATTAACGGTTTACTCAAGCGCAAAAAGCCTCAAGTTCAGCCATCTACCCCACCTGTGGCTAAAGCACCTAAGCCCAAGGTGACAGAACAGAATATTGTCATTCCTGAAACTCCTGCCAATATTTCTGAAGAAGGCACTAAAAAAGTTCAAGCTGCTGATAGTTTTATTACTAATGAAGCCAATGTTGCAAATGATGAATCTGTAGTTGAGGCAGCAGAAAAAACAACCTCAGCTATAAAAGATGCCCCTAACAGTCAAGTATCACCAGTAGAAACTGAACCTTTACCGCTACCAAATAAGTTACCCGAAGTTTCTAAGCCAGCCGAAAACCAATCAGCAACCAAAGATACTCCTCATCCTCATCCTCAGCCTCAAGAAAATGTTCAACCAGACGTACAAACTGAGGATTCATCCACAACAGTTGCTAACGAAGAAAAAGAAAAAGATACAGCTACAAATACAACTCAAAAAGTTGAACCAACACCTGAAATCACTCCCCCAGCAACAGCAAAATCTACCCAACCTAAATCAGCACTTGATTCTTTAGAAACAGTAGAAGTTGCTGAAGTATTGGAAGCAGAGTCTGATCGTCAATCGAATAATCGAGATACAGATCGATTTAACATTATTGAAGTAACTACTACTGAGATTAATGTGACTACCGAAGTCATCAAAACAGATCAAAATCAAGATAGTGACTCTGATTTTAAAGAAGTGTAACCAGTAAAAACAGGTATTTAGAGAGTATCTGCTCACAATCATTACCTATAAACGAGTTACGTGGGCAGAACTCATAGTTACCCAATAGGTAATATCATCTTTAGTAATTTTATCTGGTGATTTTTCATTTTCTTGAGAGATTTGACGACTATTATAAAGTTGCGACGGAAATAAATTTTGCAAGAAAAATTGAACTGTATTGGGCTTAAGCAATCCCTGTTTAATAGCAGCATCGCCAAAACGCAAGGAATTTGCATGTTGCTCTTTAAGTATTTTTTGAATATCTGATTCGCTCAGTAACCCTGCCTTGTTTAAGTAAAAACCAATGGGATGTTCTCTTCTTTGGTTAACTAGTTTAAACCACTCTTGAACAAAGAAGTCGGCAGTGTTTTGCTTGATCCACCCTCTAAGAGCTAGTATTTCGCCCAGGCGCATATCTTCATAATAAGCTTGATCTCTTAAGGCTACTTCTAGTTGTGGTGTAGTAATTAGATCGGCTTCTTGTAAAATCGTCCCAATTGGTTTGAAAGTGATAAATTTAGACATCAGAATTTATTGAAAATAGCAGCCAATTTAAAAATTTTCTGGTTCTAAATCAACTGATGATTAATTTAATTAGTTAAATAAACAGCATGATGCTGCATATGATCCTTTATAAAACTACTAATGGTAAAGTAGCTGTGATCGTATCCCTGTTGCCAGCGTAATTTTAATTTTTGTCCGACTTGTTGACAGGCTTGCTCAAAATTTTCGGGCAATAATTGTTGCTGTTGATAAAACTGATCTTCAGTTCCCTGATCGATTAAGATTGTGGAGTTTAGCTGAGTATGTTTGACTAATTCACTCGCATCATATTTCGTCCATTTTTGCCGATCTGTACCTAAGTAAGTTGTAAATAGTTTCTCTCCCCAAGGACATTTGGTTGGTGCTGCTATAGGTGCAAAAGCGGACACAGATAGATACTGCTGCGGATTTTTCAGGGCGCAAATTAACGCTCCATGTCCTCCCATGGAATGACCAAAAATGCTTTGTTTGTCTGGTTTAACAGGGAAATTTTGCGCAATTAAAGCTGGTAATTCTTGAGTGATGTAACTATACATTTGGTAATGTTTCTGCCAAGGGTTTTCTGTAGCATCGACATAAAAACCCGCACCACTACCAAGATCCCACGTCTCATCTTCTCCAGGAATGCCCGTATTACGAGGACTAGTATCGGGTGCAACCAGCATAATACCCAATTTTGCAGCATATTGCTGTGCGCCAGCTTTGGTGATAAAGTTCTCCTCGTTACAGGTTAAACCCGATAAGTAGTAAAGAATTGGCACAGAGTGATACTTTGTCTGGGGAGGAAGATAGACTGCAAAATTCATCGGGCAGTTACAGGTAGCTGACTGGTGGGAGTAATAGGCAACAGTGCCATCAAAACAACGGTATTCAGAATTAAGCTGGAGAGAATTAGGCATATTATTTATATTAAAAACTTAATTATTTTGAGCGATCGCAAATGTAGTAGTTTTATTTAATTCATGAAAGGACCTTGATTGGTTTTTAGGTAGTAGGTAGTAGGTAGTAGGTAGTAGGTAGTAGGTAGTAGGTAGTAGGTAGTAGGTAGTAGGTAGTAGGTAGTA